>NHFY01000024.1 GCA_002170165.1 Flavobacteriales bacterium TMED123 | reverse complement strand
TAATGGCATCCAGACAAGCTATTAATTTTTGCTGATTGACATTTTTATCTTGAATAATTTCATTTTTAATACAGTAAAGCGTGATTGCTCTGTACATAGCTCCAGTATCAATGTATCGCATACTAAATTGTCCAGCAATCGCCTTAGCTATTGTGCTTTTTCCACAAGAAGAATGCCCATCAATTGCGATATTGATTTTGTTTTTCATTTACAATCCAAAAGAAGATAAATTAGTAGAAAAGCTAAAATTATTAGAGGCCCCAGCTAAATGATAAGTTGCACGGCTGTAATTGAGTTGAAACTTGGAAATTTTAAATCCTAATCCCCAAGAAAAACCTACTAATAATGGGCTTGTGATGAGTTGCATGTCTTGTCTTCTTTGAAAGTTGAATCCACCCCTAATAAATAAGTTTTTCCTGCCAGGATTAAGCTCTCCTCCGAGTACTAAATGCCTAAGCATTTTCTTTCCAAAAGAATCTTCATTTGCTATTTCTTCTCCTGAAATAGGATCAGTTACAGTAGGTTCCAAATAATTATTACTAATATCAAATTTGTTTAAGTGATGAGCTACAATAGAAAAACGAAAAGGTAAATGTGCCAATTGCTTGGAAACACCCATTTGCAATTGAAAAGGAAGATTTTCTTTTTCATCAGTATACGAACTAAGTTGTCCTCCAAAATCTTTTGCCAATACAGAAATACAAATTTTTCGCTCATCATTATAATAGGAGAGGCCAATATTACTGCTTAAGCCAAAAGAAGAATATTGTTCTAATTTTGAATTAATAAAATTAAGATTAACACCAATTATAAACTCCTCATTCAATTGTTTGCTAATTCCAATAGTTAAGACTTGTTCGTTTGCAGAAAATTTACCTAATTCTACTCCTGTTTCATCTGTTAGTAAAAATTGCCCGTAATTAAGGGCTTTTACACCAAAAAATAACATACCTAACTTTTCTGATTCAGTAGCATAATTTACTGCAACAGCATTAATATCATTAAAATAATCAATAAAGGAGAAAGAGATTTTTTTATACATCTTACTATTTAACAAAGCTGGATTTGTAGCCGTAATATCGACATCATTATCAATGATAGAGATAAGCTCCCCTCCCATAGCATTTGTACGCACAGAAGGGTTGAAATCCAAAATAGCAAAAGTATTTTCTCCGCCAATTTGAGCAAAAGATATGTTAGCAATAACAAAAAGAAGTGAAAAGATGAATAGTCGTTTCAATTGCTAAAACTTATGATTTTTGTTGTTTTTTAAACGGCTTTGTACTAGGCTTATTATAGACAAAAACATCATTCTTGTCTATAGCCACAAAATAATCAGCTTCAGCTTTAATTATAGGTGCGGTTGTTTGCTCAACTGCTGCCACCTCTACCCTTACACCCTCTGCTTTTAAGTGGCGGATAAGCTCAATATAATCGGAATCTCCTGAAAGAATAATAATAGTATCTACCTTTTGCGCAAGTTGAGTAGCTTTAATAGTAAGAGGAATATCAGCAGATTTATGACAAGGTACAACTGAGCCGTGATAATGCTCATGTAAACGATCTGCTAATTTGGAAGAAATACTTTTACCTTCTCTGAAATAAATGAGGCGATTGAGTCCTCTGTTATCTAATAATTTGGGAATAAGTACATCAAAATTAATCATGGACATATTGTCATTCATTAAAGAATGAAGACTCATTTCAATGTTATTACCATCAATTAAAATCGCTACAGATTGATTTATAATTACACTTTCTGGATTTGTCATTTTTTTTACAAAGATAGCAAATAAAAAATGAGGCGAAATACTTAACTATTGAGCAATAGCAATATCAGTTACTTCTTTCATATTGGCTACATAATGGAATCTCAGACCTTTTAAATAAGAAGCCTTAATCTCAGTTATGTCTTTTTTATTTTCGTTAGCAACGATGATTTCTTTAATCCCTGAACGCTTAGCAGCTAATATTTTCTCTTTAATACCGCCCACTGCAAGCACCTTTCCTCTAAGTGTAATTTCACCAGTCATTGCTAATTTATTATTTACTTTCTTTCCTGTAAAAGCAGAAGCAAGTGCAGAAAATATGGTAATGCCAGCTGAAGGCCCATCTTTTGGTGTTGCACCCTCTGGAACATGAATATGCACATTCCACTTTTGAAAAACATCAGCATCTAAGCCATAAGCTTTCGCATTTGCTTTTAAGTATTCTAAAGCAATTGTTGCAGACTCCTTCATTACATTTCCTAAATTTCCAGTAATGGTTAAGTTACCTTTTCCTTTACTTAAACTTGTTTCAATAAAAAGGATATCGCCCCCAACTCTAGTCCAAGCTAATCCTGTAGCTACTCCTTTCACATTACTGTTTAACAACCTATCCCTATCAAATTTAATTGAGCCTAAAACTTTTTCTAAACCATCAATAGTAAGCTTACTTTTGTAGTCTTCTTGCATGGCAATACATTTAGCTGCATAGCGAATTACTTTACTAATTGTTTTTTCCAGCCCTCTAACGCCAGATTCTCTTGTATATCCTTCTACTATTTTCTCTAAAACTTTATCTGACAGTTGTAAATCTTGCTTTGTTAATCCATGTTCTTGTAATTGTTTTGGTAGAAGATGTCTTTTAGCAATTGCAACTTTTTCCTCTACGGTATAACCACTCATCTCAATAACTTCCATTCTGTCTAATAGTGCAGGTTGAATCGTATTTAATGAGTTAGCAGTTGCAATAAATAGTACTTTTGACAGATCATAACCTAACTCTAAATAATTATCATGGAAACTCTCATTTTGTTCAGGGTCCAAAACTTCTAAAAGAGCAGAAGAAGGATCGCCATGCATATCTCTTGTTACCTTATCAATCTCATCAAGTACAAAAACAGGATTAGAAGTTTCTGCCTTTTTTATGGATTTGATAATTCTTCCAGGCATTGCACCTATATATGTTTTTCTGTGCCCTCTTATTTCTGCTTCATCTCTTAATCCACCAAGAGCAACCCTTTCATACTTTCTGCCTAAGGCTTCAGCTACTGATTTTCCTAATGAAGTTTTTCCTACCCCTGGAGGACCACTTAAACAAAGTATTGGAGATTTCATATCACCCTTTAGTTTTAATACTGCTAAAAACTCAATGATTCTCTCTTTTACTTTTTCTAATCCAAAATGATCTCGATCCAAAATTTTCCTTGCTTTTTTTAGATCAAACTTATCTTCTGAATATTCATCCCAAGGTAAATCTAACATCAGCTCCAAATAACTTCTATGTACCGCATAATCTGCCATACCAGGACTCATTCTTTGTAGTTTTTTCAAATCTTTATCAAATGATTTTGCTACCTCTTTACCCCATTTTTTAGCATTTGCTCTTGTGCGTAATTCTTCCACTTCTTTCCCTGATCCAGCTCCACCCAACTCTTCTTGTATAGCTTTCATTTGCTGATGTAAAAAGTATTCTCTTTGCTGCTTGTCTAAATCTGTTCTAACCTTAGACTGAATCTCATTTTTCATCTCTAGCATTTGCAACTCTTTGGTTAAAAAACCAAGTGCATTACTAGCTCTTGCTTTCAAATCTATTTCTTCTAACAATCCTTGCTTTTCAGTCAAAGTGATGTTCATATTTGAAGCCACAAAATTGATGACAAAAGAAGGGCTCTCAATATTTTTAATTGCCATAGTGGCTTCAGATGGTATGTTTGGAGATTCTTCAATAATCTGCAATGCTAAATCTTTCACAGAATCTACTAATGCGCCAAATTCCTTATCATTTTTTTCTGGCCTTTTCTCATTCAAGCGATTCACATTTGCTTTAAAATAAGGCTCTGTTTGTACAAAATCTTCAATCTCAAACCTTTTTCTTCCTTGGATAATGGCAGTAATGTTTCCATCTGGCATTCTGAGCATTTTAAGCACATGAGCAACAGTACCAATGCTGTTTAAATCCTTTTCTTCAGGCGTTTCAATATTAGGATCTTTTTGCGCTAAAACACCAATTGTCCTATTACCTTTATAAGTGTCTTTTATAAGTTTTATAGACCTATCTCTACCAATTGTAATAGGAATAATTACGCCAGGAAACAATACCGTATTTCTTAGTGGAAGAATGGGAAGTGTTTTTGGTGTTTTCTCTTTATCTATTTTGTCCTCATCCTCTTGGCTCAATAAAGGAAAAAAATCTGATTCTTCTTCAATGAGTTCAGATAAGGATAGTGTTTTAAATCTTAATTTGTCTTTATTCATAATTTCATTTTGACAATATGTCAGTGTATTGTTTTATTCATCTATTTATAGGATAGTGCAAAGAGTATGCCAAAGAAGAATTTGGCAGTTATTTTTCGTTTCTGTAGGATTTTGTCAGTCCAAATACATGCGAGAGTATCTTTTTTTCTACTTCATTAAAAGATTGATTTCTCCTTTGCATTACTTTATTCGCAACTTCAAATGCTTTTTCGGTTTTAAAGGTACAAAAGCCTGAAGCCCCACCCCAACTAAATGAAGGAACAAAATTTCTAGGAAATCCAGATCCAAAAATATTCGCACTTACACCAACAACTGTACCGGTATTAAACATAGAATTTATACTACACTTACTGTGATCACCCATAATGAGTCCACAAAATTGCAATCCAGTATTTTGAAATCTTTCAGTTCCATAATCCCACAGTTTAACTTCTGCATAATTATTCTTTAAGTTTGAATTATTACTACCAGCTCCAAAATTACACCACTCTCCTATTACTGCATTACCTAAAAACCCATCATGGCCTTTATTTGAATAGCCCATAAAAACCACATTATTAACCTCTCCTCCTACTTTTGAAAAAGGACCTATAGTAGTATTACTATAAATTTTAGCACCTATATTTAGTACTGCCCCCTCTCCCATTGCAAATGGCCCCCTTACAATACAACATTCCATCATTTCAGCATTTCTTCCAATATAAATAGGACCCTCATTGCAATTAATATATGCACATTCTATTTTTGCTCCTTCTTCAATAAATAATGGGTAATCGCCAACTTTAATGCTAGACTCATCTAACTTTTGAGAGATTCTTCCTTTTGTAATTCTTTCAAAATCATTTTTTATTTCTTCCCCATTCAAAGTAAAAATATCAAAATTATTCTCAAGCAATTGACAATCGGCATTTATCTCCTTTCTGATGTGTTTTTCAAATTCGAATTGCCCAGCTTTAAAAGCAATTGGCGTCTCTTTTGTTGCTAGCAATTCTCCCTCATTCAGATTATTAATTTCATCAACTAAATCTTGATTAGGAAGCGCTTGTGCATTAATCCATAAATTCTCTTCTGAAAGATGAAGTAGAAATTTCTCTTGAAGATAATCTTCAGTTTTTACACTCACATTATTATAGTAGTATTCCCACTTCTCTTTTATGGTAACAATCCCTATTCTTAAATCGGAAATTGGACGAGTAAAAGTAAGCGGTAAGAAAGCCTCTCGCTGATAATCAAAAAGTATAACATTCATTTTTAAAAAATAAAATACAAATGTAAAGAAAAACCCCACACTTTTGGTGCAGGGTTTTTTTATTCTAGTAAAAAACGACTTATTTTTTTAAGTTCTTATATCTGTTTTTGAATTTATCAATTCTACCAGCTGTATCTACCAATTTCATTTTACCAGTATAAAAAGGATGTGATGCAGAAGAAATATCCATTTTAATTAATGGATACTCATTACCATCTTCCCATTTAATAGTTTCTTTTGCAGGCGCGCATGAACGCGTTAAAAATGCAAAATCGTTTGAAGTGTCTTTGAAAACAACAAACCTGTAATCTTCTGGGTGTATTCCTTTTTTCATTTTTTTAAATTAAATGGGCTGCAAAATTAAAAAGTTTTAACAAATTACATAATTAAATTTCTTTTTTATTTGTTTAAATAAGATACATGTAATTAATTTAACTATTTATATTTGCCAATATGAAGAAATTCCACCTATTTGGAATAGCTGTTTTGCTACTAATCTGCCTTTTTTCTTGTAAGAAAGAAATTGAATTCTCAAGCGGAAAAGCCACTTTACATTTTTCAAATGACACCATTTTATTTGACACCATATTTACAACTGTTGGCTCTATTACGCATCACTTAAAAGTATTTAACAGAAATGATTTTAATTTAAGAACGAATATTAGCATTGGTGGAGATCATGCTAAATTTTATGCTATAAATGTAGATGGAATTGCTGGAGATGAAGCAAAGAATGTAGAAATTCCTGCAAATGACAGTATATTTATTTTTATTGAAGTTCGAATTGATCCTAATGGCACAAACTCCCCTTTAATTACAAATGCAGTAATTAATTTTAATACCGGTGGTAAAATACAAGATGTAAATTTGGTAGCCTATGGGCAAGATGCTTATTTTCATACTGCCAACACATTTGGAGAAATAGTAAATGGTGATGATACTTTACGCTTTTGGTATCATGAATTGGACTGCAATGCCATATGGAATAATGACAAACCGCATGTAATTTATGGCTATATAATTGTAGATCCAGGTTGCTTACTTACTATAAATGAAGGTACTCAGGTTTACTTACATAAGAATTCAGGAATTTTGGTTGGCAACCCTTTTTCTTCATCTACTGGAGGAACGATAAAAGTAAATGGAACATTAGGCAATGAAATTGTTTTTCAAGGAGATAGATTGGATGATTCGTATAATGACTCTCCAGGACAATGGGACAGAATCTGGCTCATGCCAGGAAGTATAGATAATGAATTTAATTATGCCATAATAAAAGAGGGTACAATTGGTATACATGCAGATACTGTTGGAAACGGAAATCCAACTGCCATTATTAACAATACAATTATTGAAAATATGTCTGCCATTGGATTACTAGGACAGGGAGCAGATTTACAGGTAAATAACACTATTGTAAGTAGCTGTGGGCAATATAGCGTGGTTTGCAATATAGGCGGTAATTACAACTTCACACATTGCACTTTTGCCAACTACTGGGATTTAGGTACTAGAAATACCCCTTCTATTTTATTGAACAATTATTATGAAGATACTGATGATAATTTACAAATTAGAGATCTGAATAATGCTCATTTTACGAATTGCATTATTGATGGAAGTTTGAGTACTGAAATTGAGTTTCAAGAGAATAGTAGTGGCACTTTTAATTATACTTTTGATCATTGCTTAATAAAGATTGACCCAAATACAAATACAAACACTGCTAATTTTATCAATATTATTAAAAATGAAAAAGCTGAATTTGAAGATAAAAGCCAAAGAGATTTTCATTTAAAAGCATTATCTCCATGTATTGATGTGGGAAAATTTACCTTTATTTTAGATGATATAGAAGGTAATATCAGAAGTAATCCAGACTTAGGAGCTTATGAGTTTATAAACTAGAAAATATCACATCTCATCAAAATCAACCACAATTTTTTCGGTTATAGGGTGTGATTGGCAAGTCAGAATATAGCCCTCAGCCACTTCCTCTTCTGATAAGGAGTAGTTCTCATCCATAATAGCCTTACCTTCCATTACTTTAGCTTTACATGTACAGCAAACTGCTCCTTTACAAGAAAATGGCACATCAGCTCCTTGCACCATTGCAGAATCTAAGATACTCTCTCCTTTTGATGAAAGTGTATATTCAAACTCATCTCCATCTATAATTACAGTAATGTCACTAATAATTTCTAAATCTTCATTTTTTGGCTCTGCAGGCTTTTCCTTTTTAGCAGATGTAAAGCGTTCAAAATGAATTTTTGATTTATCCACCCCATTTTCCAAAAGAAACGCTTCTGTCATGTCAATCATCTCTCCAGGACCACAAATAAAATAAGCATCTGCTGTTAACAAAAATGACTCTTGAGCAAGCTGACTAAGCACCTCATCATTTATCCTTGAATAAAAACATCCATCTATATTTTCTCTAGAATAAGCAAAGTGTGTAGATGTATTCATCTTATTAATTTCTTCTAAAAACATAGCATCATCCTGAGTTTTGTTTCCATATACCAAAGTAAATGTAGCAGGATTCTGAATGGTTTTCATCATACTTAATATAGGAGTAACCCCACTTCCAGCACAAATACCAACCACTTGCTTTTGATCCTCGAAAATAAATCTTCCTTTAGGTGGCATCAAATCAAGCACATCACCTGCTTTTACTTGTTCTGTTAGAAAAGTTGACATTTTGCCTTTATAAACTTTTTTTACACCGACTGCCACTTCACCACTTGTTGGATCACTACACAATGAATAAGCTCTTCTTACCACCTCATTATTTATTGTTGCAGAAATGGTAATATACTGTCCAGCAATAAACTCAAAAGTTGATGTCAAATGATTTGGAATTGCGAATACAATTTCCACTGCATCTGAAGTAAGCCTATTGATTTTACTAATTGTTAAGGGATATAATTTTCTCATTCTTCAAAAGAATTTCTGCAAAAGTATCATTTTAGGAGAAAACAAATTTATATTATGAGAAATATCATATTTAGCAAAACTTAAATTCATAAATTTGCACCATAAAATTTTGTTATGAACGAGACCATATTTCAAAAACGAATAGATGCAGAAAAAAAAATTGAACCTAAAGATTGGATGCCGGATGGTTATAGAAAGCATCTAATTCGACAAATTTCTCAACATGCACATTCAGAAGTAATTGGGATGCAGCCAGAAGGAAATTGGATAAGCAGGGCACCAACACTTAGAGCAAAGATGATTTTGCTGGCAAAAGTGCAAGATGAAGCAGGGCATGGTTTGTATCTTTATTCTGCTTGTGAAACTTTGGGAATTAGCCGTGAAGAATTAATTCAACAGCTCCATGATGAAAAAGCAAAATACTCTTCAATTTTTAACTATCCAACACTGAGCTGGGCAGATATGGGTGCAATTGGCTGGCTTGTGGATGGAGCTGCAATTGTGAATCAGGTTTCTCTGCAAAGAACCTCTTATGGTCCTTATTCAAGAGGAATGATTAAGATTTGTAAAGAGGAAAGCTTTCATCAAAGGCAAGGCTATGAAATAATGGCTCAAATGGCTAGTGGAACTGCTAAGCAAAAGGAAATGGCGCAAGATGCTCTGAACAGATTTTGGTGGCCCTCTATTATGATGTTTGGCCCGCATGATGCAGATTCTCCTAGAACGGGCAACGCCATAAAATGGAAAATAAAAAGACAAACAAATGATGAGTTGCGTCAGAGTTTTATTGACAAAACAGTGGAGCAAGCGGAGGTGATAGGATTAGAAATTCCAGATCCTGATTTGAAATGGAATGAAGAAAGAGGGCATTATGATTTTGGCGAAATGGATTGGGAAGAATTTTGGAATGTCGTAAATGGAAATGGCCCTTGCAATAAGCAAAGATTAGCCCATCATAAAAAAGCACATGATGATGGCGCTTGGGTGCGAGATGCGGCAAAAGCACATGCTAAAAAACCAAAAATAGCAGCAACAAATTAAACATAAAATTATGGCAGCAAATGCAGATGTATGGGAAGTATTTATTCAAAGTAAAAACGGATTGGCACACAAGCATGTAGGCAATGTGCATGCAGCTGACAAAGTAATGGCATTGGAAAATGCGAGAGATTTGTACACTAGAAGAAATGAAGGAAGTTGTATATGGGTAGTAAAAGCCACAGATATTATTTCTTCAGAATCAGAGGATAGTGAAGCATTTTTTGATCCATCTAACGATAAAATGTATCGCCACCCTACTTTTTATAATATGCCAGATGGCGCAAAACATATTTAATTAATGAGCAGTTTATTACAATACACCTTACGCATTGCTGACAGCTCTCTAATTCTAGGTCAAAGAATGAGTGAATGGTGTGCTAAAGGACCAACCTTGGAGGAAGATATTGCGCTTTCAAATATTGCTTTAGATTTATTTGGACAGGCCAATGGATTTTATGAGTATGCTGCAGAGTTAGATGGTGAAAAATCAGCGGATGATTTGGCTTTTTTGCGCAATGAAAGAGAATTTTTTAACCATCAAATAGTAGAGTTAGAAAATGGGCATTTTGGAGATACGATTGTGCGTAATTTTCTGCATGATGGATTCAACTTTCTATTTTATACCGAGCTTGCAAAAAGCAAGGATGAGACACTTGCTGCACTTGCTGCAAAATCGATAAAGGAAGTAAAATATCATTTGCGCCATACCTCCAATTGGCTAATTCGTCTGGGGGATGGTACTGAAGAGTCAAATCCAAAAGTGCAAACCTCATTAAATAATATTTGGCAATTTACTGGAGAACTTTTTGAAATGGATGAAATAGATAACGAGCTCTTAAGTGCAGGGATTGCAGTGGATAATGCTTCCATTAAAAGTGAATGGGATAATATTGTAAATAAAACACTCAAAAAAGCAAAACTTTCTCGCCCTGAAGACGGCTATATGGCAACTGGGGGAAAAAAAGGAATGCATACAGAACATCTTGGTTTTCTATTGGCTGAAATGCAATTTTTGCAAAGAGCACATCCTAATGCAAAATGGTAATACAAATAAAATTTGGGAGCTTTTAGATACTGTTCCAGATCCTGAAATTCCTGTTATCTCGGTTGTGGAATTGGGTGTTATTCGAAATGTTGAATATAAGAAAAATACTTATTTCATTTCAATTACCCCTACTTATTCAGGATGCCCTGCTGTAAAAACATTTACAGATGATATTAGCAATTGCCTAAAAACAAATGGAATAGAAAATTTTGAATTAAAAAAAGTATATTCTCCTGCTTGGACTACCAATTGGATGAGTAAAGCAACAAAAGAGAAACTAAAAAAATATGGCATTGCACCTCCTTCAGATAGTATCATCTGCCCTCAATGCGATTCCAAAAATACTGCTTTAATTTCTGACTTTGGCGCTACTGCATGCAAAGCGCTTTACAAATGTAATGATTGTCTTGAGCCCTTTGAATTCTTCAAATGCATTTAAGATTTTATTTTTCTTAACTTTGCTTATTAATTTTAGAAGAAATGATACAATTTGAAATAATTGATGGTGTAGGAAAAATTACGTTAAACCGTGCTGAAAAGTACCACTCTTTTGTAAGGGAAATGGCATTGCAAATGCAAGATGTACTTGATGAGTGCAAGCAGAAGAAAGAAGTTAGGGCAATGCTAATTACTGCTAGCGGAAAAGCCTTTTGTGCAGGACAAGATTTGGCTGAAGCCATAGATCCTTCCATTCCTAGTATTAGTAAAATTATTCAGGAGCATTACAATCCTATTATTAGAAAAATACGAACGATAGAAAAGCCTGTGGTAGCTGCTGTAAATGGGGTAGCTGCTGGCGCAGGAGCAAGTGTTGCACTTGCTTGCGATATTGTGGTGGCTACTGAAAGCGCATCCTTTATTCAAGCGTTTAGCAAAATAGGTTTGATTCCTGATAGTGGTGCTACTTTCTTTTTACCAAGATATGTTGGTATGCAAAAAGCTACTGCCCTTATGATGACGGCTGAACCAGTAAGCGCAAAAGATGCTGAAAAAATGGGTATGATTTACAAAGTATTCTCTGATGAAGCGTTTGAAACAGAAAGCTGGAAATTAGTAAGCAAATTGGCGCAAATGCCTACCAAAGGATTAGGACTTACTAAAAGATTACTGAACGCATCTAATACAAATAATTTGGAGGAACAATTAAATATGGAAGATAAGTGCCAAGTAATTGCTGCAAATACAGCGGACTTCAAGGAAGGTGTGCAGGCATTTTTAGATAAAAGAAAAGCCAACTTTAAGGGAGAATGAAATGAGGAAAGTAAGCATAATAGGAGCTGGAACAATGGGAGCAGGAATTGCTCAAGTTGCTGCTACAAAAGGCCACGAAGTTTGTTTATATGATTCTTCTGAAAGCGCAATTAACAATGCAAAAAATAAATTAGAAAAAATAGTTTCTAGATTGGTGGAGAAAGAAAGAATTTCAACTGAGGAAAAAGACAATATCTTAAGTAGAATTCTTTTTACAAAAAACTTAGATGATATAAGCGGAAGCATCTTAGTTATAGAAGCCATCATTGAAAATTTAGAAATCAAACAAAAAGTATTTGCTGATATTGAAAATATTATAGATGATAATTGCATAATTGCATCAAACACCTCTTCCCTATCCATTGCCTCAATTGCAGGGGCTTGTAAAAATGCAGAAAGAGTGATCGGTATTCACTTTTTTAATCCTGCACCATTGATGCCCTTGGTAGAGATTATTCCTGCTGTACAAACTTCAGCTGAAACGCTAAATACAGCAAAATCCATTATTGATGATTGGGGTAAAATGACGGTAATTGTAAAAGATACGCCTGGCTTTATAGTCAATAGAGTAGCGCGTCCCTTTTATGGAGAAGCTCTAAGAATTTATGAAGAAGGAATTGCTGATTTTATAACTATTGATTGGGCCCTAAAAGAACTTGGAGGTTTCCGGATGGGGCCGTTTGAATTGATGGATTATATTGGTAATGACATCAATTATACCGTTACTGAAACTGTGTTTACGGCCTTTTATTTTGATGCAAGATACAAGCCATCTTTCACCCAAAAAAGAATGATGGAAGCAGGTTATTTAGGGAGAAAATCCGGTAGAGGATATTACGACTACTCTAAAGAAATGCCAAAAGCCAATGAAAACAGAGAATTAGGAAAAACTATTTTATGGAGGGTTTTATCTATGTTAATTAATGAAGCAGTAGATGCACTTTTCTTAAATATCGCAACCAAAGAAGATATTGATTTGGCAATGACAAAAGGAGTAAATTATCCGAAAGGCTTATTGGCTTGGGCAGATGAAATTGGACTTGAAAATGTCTTAAATCAGCTAGAAGAATTGTACCAAGAGTATGCAGAAGACAGATACAGACCCTCTCCTCTACTAAGGAGAATGATAAAAGAAAATAAAACATTTTACTAGCAATGGAATTAGCAAAAAAGGTTGTAGATAAAATGATGGATGGAGATGCTTTTAGCCGCTGGTTAGGTATTGAAGTATTAGAAATTTCAGAAGGATTCTGCAAACTGCAAATGAAGGTAAGAGATGAAATGACGAATGGTTTTGCAATTGCACATGGAGGCATTGCTTACTCCTTAGCCGATAGCTGTTTGGCCTTTGCTGCTAACTCTTATGGCATACAAGCTGTATCGGTTGAAACATCCATTTCGCATACCAAAAAAGTAAAAAGTGGAGATGTGCTTACTGCTAGCACTAAAGAGATAAACAAAAGCATTAAAACGGCTTTATACTACATAACCATTACAAACCAAAATAAAAAAGAAATTGCTCATTTTAAAGGTACTGTTTTTCTTACTGGAAAGGAGTGGTTTCCAAAAAATTAGACTTATGAAAAAATTAAAACATTATAAAATTAAAAATGACTATAGAAACATGATAACAAAACGACTTATTTCAATCTTAATATTTATTACTACTATTAATGTGAGCTTCGCTCAAGGATACATTAGCGAAACTATACAGTATGATGGTTTAACTAGGGAATATAACATTTATGTTCCAGCAAGCTATGATGGAACCACCAGTTTTCCTTTATTATTCAACTTCCATGGAGGCGGTGGCAATATTGCTTCTCACATTGGTATCGCAGATATGAGTCCTATCGCTGATACGGCAAACTTTATTATTGTATATCCTCAGGCACGCCCAGACCCAAGTGATGGAAACTCTTTCAACTGGATTTCTAAAGTCCCAGGCACTTTTGACGATGTGCCCTTTATTAGTTCATTGATAGATACGATTGCTAGTAATTACCAAATAGATCAGAATAGAATATATGCTTGTGGTTATTCATTAGGAGGTGATATGTCCTTTGAACTTGCTTGTAAACTCAATAGCAGAATTGCAGCTATAGCTCCAGTAGCAAGAACCATGCAAGCCAATCCAAGTAGTTTTTGCTCTCCGGCACATCCCACTGGAGTTCTTACAATACTTGGTACAGATGACATAACTTCTCCATACAATGGAATAACATATCTTGGGGTAGAATATTATCTTTCTGCAGCAGCAACACATAGTTATTGGGCAACGCATAACAATTGTGATACAACTGCTACTGTTAATATTGTAAGTCCAAGTGTTGAGCGATATACTTGGTCAACTGCATCAGGTTGTGCCTACGTG
>NHFY01000023.1 GCA_002170165.1 Flavobacteriales bacterium TMED123 | reverse complement strand
TATATGGTTCTGACATAAAAGAATGATAAGCCAATGACTTGGCGAGGTGTTTTTTAGCATCATTCCAGTTCTTAATATTTTTCAATGCTTTTAATACGGAAATTGCTTTTTGCACCTCTTTTTCTAAAGGATTGAATCCCATCTCAACACCTTCTTTTTTTAGATGTTTTAGCAATTTCCCATTACCTCTTGGGATGGAGCTCCAAGCGTCATGTATGCCGTTCAGGTCATCGAATGTTATGTTGTCCGTAAGGACCTCTTCTTTATAAGTTTCAGTTGGCCTCTCTATGATTTCAATGAGTGTTAGTAGAGCACAATTTTCCTTATTTGCAACTTTTTTGATGAGGTTAAATTTGTCCCGATTCTCTTTTAAATTTTTAAAACACTGCTTATTGAAGAATAGTGATGAGCTATCTAGCTTTTCCCAGCTTGCTTTTAACGCTTCAACACATGCCTTATTTGAGTTTTTTGAGGGGATTTTAAAATAAAGGGGTGCTAAATCCAACGTGTCGAGTTTTGAGCAAAGGATATCTATTGCGGCGTGTTTTTCAGAAATAACTAATGCCGATTTTTGATTAAAGAGCACCTGGCCTAAAAAGTTTGATAAAACTTGTGACTTTCCGGTTCCTGGAGGTCCTTGAATAAGCGTTGATTGTTTGTTGATTGCTTCTATAAGTTTTCCTTGAGCACTATCTAGCTGAAATAGGCCATTCTCTTTTTGCTTTATGGTCACTGTGCTTTCAACCTCATTTCCATAGATTTCCATCAATGCGCTTGAATAGCTGTTTTCTTTTTCTAAAAGGCATTTGATTTCTCGAATAAAAGCAAATCTCTTAGGGTCGAAATTTCCCAAAAGCACCCTTGAGTTGTCTAATTTCTCTTCATCTATTTGCGCCGTACGAATGAGTTGTTCAAATGAGTTTATATGGATAAGAGATTGTTCATCTCGTAATAAGGTTTTTATAAAAGGGTTTAGCTCTAGTGCTCCAGTGCTTTCAAATTGTATGATTTTAGTATTGGTTAAATTCGGTTCAACATTCCTTAAAAACAATGGGGTTTCAATCTCATTTCCGTTGAGTTTATGTTTGTATACGCCATAGGCTAAGCAAAGCGGGGAGACTCCAGTTTTTCGCTCTGTAGCGCGCGATTCTCTGAGGATTGATTGCAGTATTTCATTGTTTGGCATACCAGCTTCATCAAAATGTATGCATTTGTTATTCAGCACATTAACAAGCAGGTCTTTTGAGGGAAAGATTGACACCTCCGACAATAAATCAACTAAATGTATTCTAATATCCTCCAAATCCTCTATATGGTTTCAAAATTAACAATTCATTAGCAGCAAATAAATAAAGCAACTATTCTTGATAACTCTCGTTAAAGTAACACAATTAGGTGTATTTAATTACCTAAATTTGTATAGTAAAATACCTTGCTGGTATTTTTATTGTTTTGTTTGTGTTTGCTGAAGTTAAGAGTATGTTGTTCAATTAAATTTGATCTTAAAAGAATAGTATGTTTAAATTTTCGCTCATTGTATTGCTTTTTTCTCTAGGAACCGCTGGTGTTATAGCGCAGAATTCTGATTTTTCTGCCAGCACCAATAGTCAGTGTCCAGGGAATCTATTCACACTTACTGCAGATGATAATTCCATGTCCACCTATTTGTGGACAATTACAGAGCAGGGTGGAGGTTCATCTAATTATAACGTAAACCCAGTTGCATTCGTTTTAGAAAATGCGGCTATTTACGATGTTACCCTGACCGTAACTGATGGTGGAGGCTCAAGCTCCACTACTGAAGTAGGTTATTTGGAGGTATTTGCAAACCCAATTGTTGATTACACAGTCACTGCAGCCCCTTATTGTGCACCTGCGGTTGTAGATTTTACAAGTATTTCATCTCCTGGTTCGGGTACGATAATTAATTATCAGGCCTTTACAGATGGAACACCTTATACAACTGCTGATTTTCAGCACACGTATAATTCTACTGGTACATATCCGATAAATATATCTATTGAGAACTCCAACGGTTGTGTTGCATCAGCTGATCTTCCCGATATTGTTGTTTCAGATTTCCCGTCTCTAACAAGCCCTTTGAATCCAAACACAATATGTAGTGGAACAAATTTTAATTATACACCAACATCTTCAATCGCTGGAAGTACCTTCAGCTGGGTCAGGCTTCCAAATCCAGATGTCATAGAGGCGCCAACAACAGGCGTAGGAAATATCTCAGAAACCTTAACAACAGTTTCTGCGGCTAATGAATCGGTTACCTATGAAGTTACTACAACTTCTCCGGGGGGTTGTCAAAGTACTCAAAACGTTATTTTAACCATACAAGCTTTACCAATTGTTACCGTGGATGATGCTGTTTTGTGCGCGGGGCAAACGACAAGCTTGACCGCAACTCCATCACAAACGGGAGGAACTTATTCTTGGATACCAGCGGGTTCAACGCAAACAATAAGTGTTAACGCACCAGGGACATACACCGTGAGTTATTCAATTGGATCTTGCGCTAGTGCTTCAGTTGATGCAATCGTTACAGAAATTGCCTCTCCTTCAATAACGGGTATTTCTCTAACTGAAAATTCGGGCTTAGCCCCTAATGATGGTATCATGTGTAAGGGTTCGGATGTTGTAACTTTGACTGCGACGGCATCAACAGCCACAGGAACTTTTACTTGGACGCCAGGCGGCACAGGAAATTCTATTGACGTTTCCCCGAATTCAACCACAGTTTATGTTGTAGAATACGAAGATAATGGTTGTGTAAGTGACCCCTTCAGTCAGACAATCACTGTCTTTTCAGCTCCATCTAACGCCTATAGTTCAACCATAACTAACTCATGTAGCTCACCCGTTACAACGGAATACTCTTCTACTTCTTCAGGGTCAATCACTTGGTCATTTCCCGGAGGAACTCCGGCCACCGGTGCAGGCTCAGGACCTATTCTTGTGGATTATAATAGCTCCGGGATTTATGATATCCAGATGACAAATGTTTCTGCTCAAGGATGCGAAACGGTTACGGACTTCCCTGCTGCGATTGTTATTGGAAATGGATTTCCCCCTACGTCAAGTTTTACAACCACTACGCCAATACAGCAATGTTTGGACGGAAATAGCTTTTGTTTTGACTACACTGGTAATGGTGCAGATACTGTTGAGTGGGACTTTGGCGATGGAAGTCCTTTAGAATTGCATGACCAAAATGATATCGTTTGTCATACATTCGCTTCTCTTGGTTCTTTCACAGTCACAATGGTTCCGTATACCACCGTTGGTTCTGTGTTGGGGTGTTCAGGATTTCCTTCAACTTTCACTTATGATGTACTGGGTCCTATTTCGGCGTTTTCCGTGAGCCCTCTTGACTGCGAAAATCAATTGACAAGGACATTTACAAGCACGAGTACTGGCATTTCAGGAACAACCCAATATACTTGGGATTTGGTAAATCCAAATTCCCAAATTACGGGAGTTACTTCGACAACACATAACTTTTCCTCCTATTCTCCCTCTTACACAACTCCTTTTGTTATCACTTTAACGGTCGAGGATCCAGCTACGGGATGTCCAGCCAGTGTCTCAACGCAAAATGTTTTGGCATTTCCAAATGACCAAGCAAGTTTTGAAACGTATACCGATTTTGGACAAACTACACAGACCTCAGAGGTTTGTTTGGGTGATGAGCTTGTTTTCTTCAATACAACGCCACTTCCTCAAAACACAAATCCATCCACTAACTCTCAAGATACGCAATGGGATTGGACTACCGCGAATGGTATAACATGGTTTACATCTTCAGAATTTAGGGGTTCTCCAGAAGATCTATTGTACTCTGAACAATCTCTTTCTACTTCCGGAAATATTCCATGGCAGCCAGGTGTGTATACTGTTGCTATGAGAAATAGGGCAAACAATAATGGAACATATTGTTATGATACGGTATATAATGACATTACTGTTCACGGAATTATAGGAGGTTTCACTGTTCCGGATACAGTTTGTGTTGGAGAGGTGTTCAATGTGGATGACAACTCTACTGCTCCACTAACTTCAATTATTTCAAGGGATTGGGATTGGGAAAGTGATGGAACAATTGATCTAGTTGGTAACATCCAAAACACGACTCATTCCTTTTCGTCTCCCGGGGTATATACCATCTCTATGACTGCAGAGGATGCTTTTGGATGCCCAAGAACCTTTACACAAACAATCGTGGTTAGAGAAATTCTAGCTTCTTTTTCTGTGAATAGAAATTTTATTTGTGATGACGAGGATGTAACAATTACAAACAATAACTCAATTAGTTTTGGGACCCCGACATACGCTTGGACTGCATCTACCGCTGTCTCCCCTGCAATACCTGGGACGAGTTCTGCGTCTAACCCAGGCACTTTCTTGTTCGATGAAACGGGTGTGGGTTCAATTTCTTTGACGGTTACAGATAACCTTGGTTGTACGGATGATACAACAATGCAAATTGATGTTTTTGATGTTTTTGCTGCTGCAACAGGAACACCAAACAGCTCGTCTTGTTTCAACCCTCCGTCCGTTGTTACATTTACAAATCTGTCGGGAAATAATGTTGACCCTTCTAGTTATCAATGGTATTTTGGGAATGGTGAAACGTCTACAGAATCGGACCCTTCAACAATCTATTCTTTACCCGGTACATTTGAAGTTTCATTGGTTGTTTCTTCACTAACTGGAGGTTGTTCAGATTCAGCAGTTGTTGAGACTATTGATATAGGTGGTCCTTTCGGTTCTATTTCAGTTTCAAATACGGTACTCGAGGGTTGCTCATGTTATGAAGCGCAAATTGATATTACAACGAGTGATGTGGAGGATGCGACGCTACTATTCGGAGATGGTTCTTTTGAAAGTTTAACCGTAAATACAACTGAGACAATTACTCATCAGTACTGTAATTCTGGGACGACTAGTCAAAATTTAACGCCAATTTTATTCATTTCTAGTGGTACCTGTAACGGTAATATTCCTGCAGCTCAAACCATTACCATTCATCCTATACCCGACGTTGTAAATCCCGGTGATTTTGAGTACTGTGAAGGAGAATCAACGACGCCAGTCAATTTTACAGGATCAGTGCCATCAACAGTATTTAATTGGACAAATGACAATACATCCATTGGTCTCCCTGATCCAGGGGCTGGAGATATTTCTTCATTCACCGCTGCTACGCCTGGCGGTCCTGATAATGTTGGAAATATTATAATAACACCCATTATCAATGCAACGGGATGTTCCGGAACACCAGAAACGTTTTCAATTACCATTAAAAATACTACTCTTGTCGATGCAGGTGGACCAACAGACGTTATTTGTGCAGGAACTGATGTAAGCTTAAACGGTTCATTTGGAGGTGGAGCAAGTTCAGCCCAGTGGTCAGGTGGTACAGGTGTATTTTCAGATATAAATTCATTAAGTACTGTTTACACTCCTTCCTTTGATGATATAAATAATGGTTCGGTAACTTTAACATTGACCACTGACGATCCCGTTGGCCCTTGTCCAGCGAATACGTCTGATATTGTCGTAACAATTAATCCTGGAGTTATCGTCGAAGCGGGTCCAGATGCAGCAATTTGCTCGGATGATGTATTTACTACGCAAGGTTCTATTGGAGGTTCTGCCTCTTCTGGAGAATGGAATACCTCGGGCACTGGTTTATTTGTGAGTGCCACTGATCTGGTTACGGATTATGTGCCAAGTGCGTCGGATATTGCCGCTGGCTCAGTCATTCTCACCCTCTCAACTGATGACCCGGGAGGTCCTTGTAGCCAAAGTTCAAGTTCAATGACGCTTAGTTTTAGTAATGCAGCAACATTGTCTGTCCCTGCAAACTTAGAATCTTGTATTGGAACAAACGTGTCATTATCTGCCTCCATTGGAGGTTCGGCGACAGGTGTTACTTGGACTAGCGCAGGAGGAGGTTCTTTTGCACCTAATGTAAATGATTTAACTCCTGAATACACACCAGCAAATATTGAAAATGCTGCTAACCAAGCCATTGTAACTGCATCAGTAGCTGACCCTGATGGCTCAGGACCTTGCTTAAGTTTAGACGAAAATATTTCCATTACCCTTCTGGATACTGTTGAGATTAGTGCTGGAATTGATGCCGTCATTTGCTCAAATGATGTTTTTGTGACGCAGGGCTCCATCGCTGGTTCAGCGAGTTCGGCATCATGGACAACAAATGGAACGGGTTCATTTGATGACATTACGGACTTGAATGCGACATATGTGCCGAGTGCTGCGGATTTACTGGCTGGACAGGTGGTTTTAACACTGACGTCTGACGATCCAATCGGTCCTTGTAACGAAAGTTCAAGTTCAATGACCTTAAGCTTTAATAATGCAGCAACATTGTCAGTTCCTGCAAACTTAGAATCTTGTATTGGCACAACTGTTTCATTATCTGCCTCTATTGGTGGTTCTGCCCTCGGAATTATTTGGTCGAGTACCGGTGGAGGGTCTTTTGCTCCAAATGTAAATGATCTATCCCCAACCTACACACCAACTAATGCTGAAAACGCTGTAAATCAAGCAATCGTAACTGCGTCCGTGGCTGATCCTGATGGCTCTGGACCCTGTTTAAGCTTAGCAGAAAATATCGTGATAAATCTTATAGATACCGTGGAAGTTAACGCTGGATTGGATGCTGTACTTTGTTCAAATGATTCGTATACCTTGTCTGGTTCAATTGGTGGTTCTGCGAGTTCCGCATTGTGGACATCAAATGGAACTGGCTTATTTGATGATAATACAAATTTGAATGCGACATATACGCCGAGTGCTGATGATTTATTAGCTGGATTTGTTCTTCTAACACTGACATCCGATAATCCAAGTGGTCCATGCGAATCGTCTTTTGATGAGATGGAATTATCATTCAGTACCGCAGCTACGATAACTATCGATGGTTCTTCAACTGGTACTTGTGACAATTCAGCGGTTCCTGTATCAGCAACCTTAGGAGGTACTGCCTCATCAATAACTTGGACAGGAGGAACAGGTACATATACACCGAATGCATTTTCCGAGAATATTAGTTACGCCCCGAGTGCAGCAGAAATTGCGGCGGGTTCTTTACTATTAACCGCGACTACAGATGATCCAGATGGTGCAGGCCCATGCCTCGCTGTCTCCGATGATGTAACCATTAATATCGCTACAGATGTTGTTGTAGATGCAGGAGAAGATCAAGAGGCCTGTTCTGACGAACCTATTGTTTTAAATGGTTCTTTTGGTGGTGCTGCATCATCAGCGCAATGGTCAGGTGGATTAGGAACTTTCTTTCCAAATAATGGCCAATTAAATGCACAATATACGCCAACAGCAACGGAAATTGCCAATGGTTCTGTGACTTTAACACTGACTACAGATGATCCCATTGGGCCCTGTACTGAGGCTTCTGATCAAATTACCTACACGTTTACATTCCCTGCCATTGTTTCAGCCGGTGCTGATGATGTAGTTTGTTCTAATTCTGCAATAGCCTTAAGTGGTTCAATCGGAGGCACTGCGAGCACAGCAACTTGGACAACAAATGGCTCAGGGACATTCAATAATGATGTATCTCTGGGTGCGGTATATACCCCCAGTGTTGGTGATTTGTCCTTAGGTTCAGTGGTTCTAACCCTTACAACGGATGATCCTGCGGGAGCATGTGTTGCAGAACAAAGTACAATGAGTTTGACAATCAATGAAGGTGCATCTGTTTCGGCTACGACTCCTTTAACAGAGTGTATTGGAGATGAATTTACATTAAACGCAGTAATTGGGGGTGCGGCATCTACTTTAACTTGGTCAAATGGTACGGGTACTTTTACACCAAATGCCTTCACGCCGACAGCGACCTATGTGCCTTCTGCAGCAGAAAATACTGCAGGAATAATGGCTTTGGATGTCACAACAGACGATCCTGATGGTGCTGGTCCATGTCTTGCTGCGACTGAAGTAGTGATTCTTCAAATTGACGGAGAGGCAATTGTTTCTGCCGGTGCTGATGATGTGGTTTGTTCTAATTCGACTTATGGACTGAATGGTTCTATTGGCGGTTTAGCGACTTCAGCGACCTGGACCTCAAGTGGTACTGGTACTTTTGATAATGTTAACAATGTGACCTCAGGCTATACGCCAAGTACAGGAGATATGACTGCAGGTGTAGTTGTACTTTCCTTAACAACAGATAACCCGGCAGGGGTGTGTCCAGCGGTTGTAAGTACGATGAATTTGACTGTTAATGAAGGTGCATTTATTTCAGTTACTTCTCCCTTAACAGAATGTATTGGTAACGAGTTTCAATTGAATGCAGTAATTGACGGTGCGGCATCTTCTTTGACTTGGTCAAATGGTACGGGTATTTTTACACCTAACGCGACTGCTCCTTCGGCGTTATATTTACCTTCTGCATCAGAAAATTCATCTGGTTTAATGTCACTTGATGTTACAACAGACGACCCTGATGGATCTGGTCCTTGTCTTGCTGCAACCGAGGTAGTGATTCTACAAATTGATGCAGAGGCCACTGTTTCTGCTGGTCCAAATGATGTTGTTTGCTCTAATTCTATAATTGGGCTGAATGGTTCTATTGGGGGTATTGCATCTTCGGCGACTTGGACATCTAGTGGTACGGGAATTTTCCAAAATGTAAATAATCTAAACTCAGATTATACGCCGAGTGTTGCTGATATGTTAGCCGGTGTGGTTGTTCTCTCTTTAACGACAGATGACCCTGCAGGAGCCTGTCCTGAGGTTACAAGTACCATGGAATTAACCGTGAATGAAGCGGTAACATTGAGCGTAGTTTCTCCTGTAGAAGCATGTGTAAACGAAGAAATCCCTCTCGAATCAATCATTGGAGGTTCTGCTACAAGTGTTACTTGGTCTAATGGCTCAGGTACTTTCACTCCGGGCACTAACGATTTGACACCTGACTATTTGCCTTCCGTAACTGAAAATACAATTGGAGGTTTAACCTTAGATATCGAAACCAATGACCCTGATGGTTCTGGACCATGTTTATCTGCAACAGATCAGGTAGTGATTCAAATTAATGAATTACCGACAGTCTTTGCAGGAAATGCTATGGATGTTTGTTCGAACAATCAAGTTTCATTGAATGGTACCTTTGGTGGTGCGGCTTCATCTGTAACTTGGACATCTTCCGGAGGTGGTGTATTTGATGATCCAACAAGTTTGATTGCAATTTATACACCAGATGCCAATGACTTATTAATTGGTTCTGTTACCTTGACATTAACCACAAATGACCCAGCAGGTCCATGTATCCCTGCAAGTTCAGATTTGGTTGTAACCTTTATTGAACTTCCAACTGTTAGTGCAG
Organism: Flavobacteriales bacterium TMED123; assembly: GCA_002170165.1. Taxonomy (GTDB): domain Bacteria; phylum Bacteroidota; class Bacteroidia; order Flavobacteriales; family BACL11; genus DUAL01. The sequence goes on along the minus strand of NHFY01000023.1, from coordinate 6,124 downwards.
GATTAAATCAGGATGTTTGCTCAGACCAGTTGGTTTCTTTGTCAGGAGTCATAGGAGGTAGTGCAACTCAAGGAACTTGGTCGTCTAATGGTACGGGCACATTTATACCAAATAACTTAGATTTGAATGGTCAGTATAGCCCATCAGCAGCAGATATTGCAGCAGGTTCGGTATTATTGACCTTAACGACAGATGACCCTTCTGGAGTATGTGGCCTGGTGTCTAGTGAAATGACGATAAACTTATTTGATTTTGCTGTGGCTGATGCAGGTATTGATCAGTCTATATGCTCGGCAGAAAATGCATTGTTAGGTGGTTCGATTGGTGGTTCAGCTGTATCTATTACTTGGAGCACTGACGGTGATGGAGTTTTCTCTCCGAATACCAATGCACTCAATGCAACCTATATTCCAGGGATTAACGATCAAAATTCTGGCTTTGTTACCTTGACGATGACAACGAACGACCCTATTGGTCCGTGTGATGCAGCGGTCAGCTCATTGAATATCTCTATTAGTGGAGTAGCTGAAGTTGATGCAGGTTCTGATTTTACAGTTTGTGCTGGTGCAGATGCATTACTCAATGGTTCTATTACAGGAGCAGTGATTACAGGTTCATGGTCAGGAGGTTCAGGTACTTTTTCTGATATATTCGATTTGAATGCGTCTTACACGCCTACAGCCGCTGAGTTAAGTGCAGGAAGTGTGTTACTCACACTAACTTCTGAGGATCCAGTTGGACCTTGTGGACCTGAATTTGATGATGTGACCGTTTCATTTACCTCATCTGCAATTGTCTCTGCGGGGCCCCCTCAAATCATTTGTGAGGGAGATGATGTGAACCTAGACGGAGCAATTGGCGGGTCTGCAGTTACTGGAAATTGGTCGGGAGGTTCTGGAATATTCGTTCCGAATGCGACCACATTAAACGCAGTATATATTCCGTCAGCTACCGAAATTGCGAATGGAAGTGCTCTATTGACTTTAACAACGAATGACCCTGCAGGACCCTGCGCTGCAGCCTCAGAAGATTTGCTGATAACCATAAATCCTTCTCCAGTTCTATCCTCAGTTTCTAATATAGATGTTTGTTCGGGTGTTGCTGTAAATTATCCGATTACAAGTGATGTGTCAGCGACTTATGAATGGCTTGCGCAAAGTGACGAAGCCTTTGTTAATGGGGAGTCCCTAACCACCGTAGCTTCCTCTGGAATTGATGATGTTTTAGACAATACATCTACTACGGTTCAGACTGTGACTTATTTGGTTTCAGCAACAGCATTATCTTCTGGATGCACGAATGACAATCAGGTTGTAAATGTAAATGTAAATCCAGTCGTTTCAATGAATACACCGGATTCAGAAGTTCTCTGTGTTGGTGAAAATACAACGAGTGTTTTCTTTTCTTCGAGCTTTACAGGTCTAACCTTCAGTTGGACAAATAACAATGCACAAATAGGTTTAGGCCTCTCTGGTGATTCGGATATTTTAAGTTTCACGGCTGTTAATACAACCGCAATTATTCAGACTGGAATCATAACTGTAACGCCAGCCTTCAATGGATGTCCTGGAACATCAGTTAACTTTGAAATTACAGTAAATCCATCATCAACTGTTAATGACCCAGGAGCTATTGCCGAATGCGATGGAGCTCCTACTAGTAATATTGTTTTTACGGGAAGTGACCCTTCTATTATTTATAATTGGACCAATACAAATGTCGCGATAGGACTTCCGGTTGCCGGTACTGGCGATATTTTGTCCTTTATTGCCACTAATCTTACAAATGATCCTATTCAGGCAACAATAGAGGTTACTCCAGAATTGAATGGTTGCGATGGAACAGCTCAGACCTTCACAATCGATGTAAATCCATCCCCGGAAATGGACATCCCTACTGATCAAACGATTTGTGTTACAAATAATTCCGTTCCAGTGATTTTCTCATCAAATGTAATAGGTACTTCTTATTCTTGGACAAACGATAACACAAGTATCGGCCTTGGTCTCAGCGGCAGTGGTGATATACCTTCTTTTACTACAATAAATAATGGAAATATATTGGATACGGCAAATATTACTGTGGTTCCGACCTTTAACGGTTGTGAAGGAGCGCCTATTGAATTTGATTTTATTGTAACTCCTGTATTGGAAGTCGATTTTGTGGATGACACAATTTTGTGTGCGGGTGAAGAATTTGCGGGTGTCAATTTTTCTGGAAATGTTCCTAATTTATCTTTTGAGTGGAGTAACAATAATATTTCAATTGGACTGCCATCAAGTGGTACAGGTGATATTTCCAGCTTCATTGTCACGAACTCAGGTGTTGTGGATCAATCTGCAACAATAACAGTAACTCCTATTTTAGTTGGTTGTACAAGCATTGATGCTGACTTTACAATTACAGTCAAGCCGGTTCCTACAGTGTCCGTAGTACCCTTATCTCAGACTTTATGCCATGATGAGGCGACTATTCCCGTTGATTTCTCAGGAAACATATCAACCGCAGTCTACAACTGGTCACATGATGATATTTCTATTGGATTAGGAAGCCCTGGATTTGCCGACATCCCATCCTTCATTGCTACAAATACTAGTTTGGTATCAGAAACTTCAACATTCATAGTGACACCTAGTTTTAACGGTTGTGTTGGTTCGTCAGAAAACTTCACAATTACGGTTAATCCAAAGCCATCTGTTTTTCCAATACCAAGTCAGGTATTGTGCGCAGGTTTCCCAACTACTGCAATCGATTTTGATGGAGACTTTGGTGATTTGGCGACATATACTTGGACAAATGATAATGTTTTAATTGGCTTACCTGCTGATGGGTTTGGTGATATTAGTTCGTTTATTGTAGATAATACGACATCAGATGTTCAAACGGCAACTATTACAGTCATACCATCTATAAATGGATGTGAAGGGTTACCTCAAGATTTCACCATTATTGTGAAGCCCACACCGACCCTTGTTGGTCCTATTCCTAACCAGTCATTGTGTGTGAATACAGATTCAGATCCAGTTGTATTTACAGGAAACTTACCTAATGTTACAAACTATAACTGGGTAAATGATAACGTGGCCATTGGGCTTCCCGCACTTGGCGTTGGTGATATACCAATATTCACCGCCCAAAATACTGGTAATACAGTTATTATTTCAACAATTACGGTTACACCAGAACTAGAGGGTTGTATTGGTTTGCCTCAAGTATTTACGATTACCACCGTTGACCCTGTTCCTGTTGTATTTGATCCGGTGGATCAAGTAGTTTGCTCTGGGCTTCCAGCCAATGCGGTCAACTTTACCGGTCCGAATCCCACAACGAGTTTCATTTGGACAAATGATAATTCTTCGATTGGTCTGGCTGCAGATGGAACTGGCGATATTACTTCTTTTATTACTGATAACACTACATTTGTTGACCAAGTGGCGACCATTACCGTTGTGCCTGAATTCAATGGTTGTTTTGGTGAATCACAGGAATTCACAATCACTGTTAAACCAACCCCAGTTGTTGTTATTGATCCTTCTGAGCAAGAATTATGTTCGGGAGAAACTACTCAGGAAATTGATTTTGGTGGTGATTTGGCAGGAACGACCTATGATTGGGTGAATGATAATATTTCAATTAATTTACCGGCTAGTGGTAGTGGGAATGTTCCTAGTTTCATTGCTGAAAATGTTAGTGCGACGGTTCAAGTTGGTACGATTAGCGTTACGCCTTCATTTAATGGCTGCGTTGGTCTTACGCAAAATGCCTTGATTACCGTGAATCCAATTTCCACGGTTGTTATCGCTCCTGGTGTTGACGAGTATTGTCATAATGAGTCTACAATTAATTACATATTTAATGGTTCTAACCCGTCAACGCAATATAATTGGACGAATGACAATACGTCTATTGGACTTCCTGCAAGTGGTGTAGGTAATATTTTATCTTTCCCAGTAATAAATACAGATTTAGTGAATCAATTGGCGACGATTACTGTTCAGCCGGAGTTGAACGGTTGTGATGGTACAGCTCAAATTGTTCAAATTGTGGTTAAACCAATCCCAACTGTGGATCAGGTACCAAATCAAAATATATGTGCAAACGAAGATACGGAAGGCATTTTCTTTGACGGTAATTTGCCTGATTCGACTGTCTACAATTGGACGCACGACAATGTGTCGATTGGTCTAGGTTCAAACGGAATTGATGATATTCTTCCCTTTCCAGGAACTAATTTAGGTCAAGGCGTTGAAGTTGGCAATATAACAGTAACACCAATATTAAATGGCTGTATCGGTACTACCATGACGACAAGTATTACTGTTAATCCTATTTCAATTGTAAATACGATTAATGATACAGTATGCTCGGGAGAGACAGTGCCTCAAATTAATTTTACAGGAAGTAACGCCAGTGCAGTTTACAGTTGGGCCAATGATAATTCCTCTATAGGTTTGGTAAACAACGGAACAGATTTCATTCCATCATTTGTTTCGGAAAATTTAGGTACGACAAATCAAACAGCTACAATCATTGTGACGCCATCCGTAAATGGTTGTAACGGTATCAATGATACAATGGTTATTGTTGTTTACCCCTTGCCTGTGGTCGATCCAATAGAAGATGATATTTATTGTGCCGAAGACATGTCAGATCTTATTGTTTTCTCAGGTAATATGTCAATCAATCAATATGATTGGTCTAATGATAATGCCGCGATTGGTCTAGCTGGATCAGATGTTGGTGACATAACACCATTTATAACGACAAATACAGGGACAGGAGATCTTGTCGGTACCATCGTTGTAACACCGTCTGCTAATGAATGTATTGGAGCTCAAGAAACATTTACAATTACTGTTCATCCACTTCCGGATGTGGAGGCAGGTATGGATACTACACTTTGTTTTGAGCAATCGATAACCTTAACAGCTACCGGTGCTAACAATTATGCCTGGGATAATGGTGTAATAAATGGTGTTGAGTTCTTCCCGTCTACTACAATTATGTATACGGTTGTGGGTACGGATACGAACCTATGCCAAAATACAGATTCAATTTTAGTGACATATACATTAGATCTTCCTCCGGTTGTGAATGCCGGTCCTGATACAGCGATTTGTATTGGTCAACAAATTGCTCTTACGGCAACTGGAGATGCCATTCTCTATCTTTGGGACAATGGTGTAATTGATGGAGAATTATTTGAGCCGTCCGTTACAAATGATTACACCGTAATAGCAACAGCTGCCAATGGATGTGTAGAAAGTGATACAGTCGAGGTTACGGTTAATCCGCTTCCGATCATAACGGCGAATGCGTCCGACGATTTTATTTGTAGTGGAGAGAGTACCATTCTTTGGGGAGAAGGTGCAGATACTTATGATTGGGATCAATCCGTCATAGATAGTGTTGCATTTGTTCCTGATGTAACTGCTACATATACTGTTGTTGGTTTTGATGTGAATGGTTGTACTGATACTACAGACATTACAGTAATTGTAAATCCTCTGCCGGATGTGTTATTCTCTACAGATATGACTTTTGGAGGATGTTTGCCTTTTGAGCCAATATTTACAGATTTGACTGCTGGGCCTGCTAGTAATTCAGTTCAATGGTATTTTGGAAATGGGGCATCATCGACGCAAATGGGATCAGTTCTGAATACATATGATTCCTATGGCTGTTATGACGTGACTTTAGTTAGCACAACGGCTGAAGGTTGTACCGATTCATTAACACAGCAAGATTTTGTTTGTGTCAATGAGGTAATTGCAGAATTCCAACCGGATGTTTACGAACAATCGGTCGTGAATCCAATTTTCGAATTTACAAACAGTTCGAGTAATGCCACCTCTTTTGAGTGGTTCTTTGGAGATGGAGAACAAAGTGATTTTGTAAATACGACACATTTTTATGATAGTTATGGTAACTATGTTGTGTCATTGGTGGCAACTGCACAGGACGGTTGTACAGACACTGCATACGTCGCGATAACTGTTATTGATGAGGTGCTATTTTATGTTCCGAATTCATTTACACCAAATAATGATGGACAAAATGATTTGTTTATACCTGTATTAACAGCGGGATACGACCGTGATAGAGGTTATGAATTTAGAGTCTT
>NHFY01000022.1 GCA_002170165.1 Flavobacteriales bacterium TMED123 | reverse complement strand
TTAATTATGATTCAACGGCATATTTAGACGATGGTAGTTGTCAATTTGCTACTGGTTGTACTGATCCATATGCACTTAATTATGATTCAACAGCATATTTAGACGATGGTTCATGTACATTTCATGTATATGGTTGTAATGACAGTACTGCTAACAACTATGATTCACTAGTAACAATTAACGATAGTTCATGTACTTACGATATTTCAGTTGTTTTTAGTGTCGATATGAGAAATGAAACTATCTCTTCAAGCGGCGTACATATTCGTGGCGGCTTGAATGGATGGAATGGATATATTCCGATGAGTGACGATAACGGTGATGGAATATATACTCTTTCTTGGGATTTAAATCAGAATTCACGAATCCAATATAATTTTTATAATGGTAATACTTTTCAAAATAAAGAAAATATAGCAATAGGTTCTACTTGTATTAATGGCATAGATGCCCGAAGAGTTTTAATAATACCAGATACCTCAAGTTTAATTCTAGACGTCGTTTGTTTTAATTTCTGTAGTACTTGCCCAAATTATGGCTGTACTGACAGTATTGCAACTAATTATGACCCTTTAGCTACTATTGATAATGGTTATTGCTGTTATTTAAGTACTTGTATTCTTGGATGTACTGACACATCAATGTTTAATTACGATTCAACAGCACACATAGATGATGGTAGTTGTATCAACATTGCATATGCATGTATTGATTCAATTGCATATAACTATACTCCATTTGATTTGAACAATGCAAATACAAACGATTCATCATTATGTGTTGACAAGATTTTTGGTTGTACTGATCCAACTAGCCTGTATTATAATATTAATGCAAATACAAGTTCTATTTGTGGTACATGCTCTGATTCATCTGGTTTTATAAAAGCTAACCTCTCTGCTCCTCTTGTTCAAAATTTTGACTCATTAGGTTTTTTACAACCATTTAGAACTCAAACTAATAATATCTTCAAAGCATGGAATCAAAGATTGGGATCTACTCCTTCTTCTTCAACTGGACCAACTAATGATATTTCTTTGAATGGTTTTTACATGTATACAGAATCTTCATCTCCCAACTTTAATTCAACATTTGTTTTGCAGAGTGAATGCATTGATATTTCTGCTTTAGGAACTCCCTCAATTCGTTTTAGCTATCACATGTATGGAGCTGAAATGGGGTCTTTGATATTAATGATAAATAATGATACTGCTTGGTCATTGAGTGGAAACCAAGGAAATCAATGGCATGAAACTCAAATTAACTTAGAAAATTATTCTCAATTATCTCCTCAAGGATATTATGATGAACCAATAAAAATAAGTTTTATTGGAATTTCACTGTCAACATATACATCTGATATGGCTATTGACCAAGTTATTATCGATGAAGCAATGCCCTATGGATGTACTGATGCCAATGCCTTGAACTATGACTCATTAGCATACTTTGATGATAGTTCATGTGTTTACGCCTGCTCAGAGAATATGATTTCTTTTTCAGAAGTTTTAAATGGAAATCAAATAGAATTTATTGAAATTACTAATTATAGTGACCTTAATTGTGATTTAGAAAATTGGAAATTATCAAATAACACTTTTTCAAGTAGTTTTATTTTTCCAAAAATCATTATACCAAAAAATGGAACTTGGCTGTCTTACAAGGATAGTACTGAATCATATATTTATAATTCACAGGGAACAAAAATAGATACTGTTAATTCCTCACATATATTCTCAATTAATAATTTAAGTGATACACTATACTTAACATTTTTAAATGATAGTATCAAATCTATTGTTAAGGCTTTATTTATTGATTCAAACAATATTGAATTATCACAGAGTTATACGAATGATTTCGGAATAATAGGTCCAATTAGTCAGTGTTACACCTATGAGACTCCTGGAAAAGAAAATAATATTTGTGAAATACTTGGTTGTACAGATGTATTAGCTGCAAATTATTGCGCGTCTTGTACTGTTGATAATTTTTCTTGTACATACATAAGTTGTAATTCAATACCTTTTAAAGAAGGCTTTGAAGATAGTAGTTCAATTTTAAACAATTGGAGATTAAGACCTGATACTGTAAATGTGCAATCTTATGATCCAATTGATGGTTCATTTTCTTTACATTTTACTTCAGTATCCTGGTTTTCTAACCCACCAAATAATCATATATCGGCGTTTGATACTTTAAATTCTAATAATTTAGGAGAAGCAACATTTTGTTTAGATCTAACAAATGCTGTAAATCCAAGAATATCAGCTGATTTATCATTATCATCGTTTACATATTCTTATCAAAATCAATGGTTTAGAGTTTTAGTAAATGATAGTGTCATTTTTGATGTTGATTCTTTTTCTTATTTTACTAATAATACTAATGCTGCTAATATTTCTGATAGTGTTACAAGATATTCATTTGTTTCTGACTCTCTAGTTTGGGACTTATCTAATTATGTTGGTCAAGCAGAGGTTGAAATTACATTTCAAACTGTATGCTCTTATACCAATTATATCAGAATTGATAATATAAATGCATTCGAGCTGACACAATGTGGTTTTTTTCAAACTAATATTGCTAAAAATGATGTTTCATGCTATGGCTCTGAAGATGGTAGAGCAAAAATTTCTTATTACAATCCATTTAGTCCCAATGTGAGAGCTAGTTTTTTATGGTCTAATGGAAATACTAATGATACAATTAGTTTACTAAGCTCAGGTAATTATTATGTTATTACTAATGATACATTAAATAATTGTGTTGATACAAATTATATATATATAGATCAGCCTGATTCTATTCATATAAGTGCTATAATTACAAATGCAGTTGATTCATTTTCCAATGACGGAACAATTAGCTTAACAGTTGCTGGAGGAGGATCATCAAATTGTGATATACACTCACCAATACTAATAACAGAATTTAATGCAAGTACACCTGATGCATTTGAGATTCAAAATGTTTCAACAAAACCAGTCGATGTTACAGGATGGGAAATCTCTGTCAGCAATAGTTATACTGACATAAATTCTACAGAGCCTGTCAAACAAACTCTTTCTGGAATATTAAATCCTGGAGAAATTCTGTTTTGGAACGATGATGTTAATTCTTCAAATTATTGGGGTGCAAACTTGTTTTGGAATGCAGGATTATGTTCAACCTATAAAGGTTGGATTATAATTAAAGATAATTTAGGAAATACCGCTGATGCATTTGTTTCTTGTTGGTCAGCAACAGACATTGCAAGTAGTACAATTGGACTTTCATCTGTTTGGAGTGGAGATGGCTTTGATGGTAACTCAATTTTAATTGGAGAAGGCGCATCAAGAATCAGTTTAGGAAATCTAGCTAGTTCATTTACTAATCAAACACTTTCCATTGGTCAGATTAATCCTAATTTGATTTCACTAACCACACAGTCTATATATTCATTTCTTTGGTCAACTGGAGATACAACAAAAGATGTTAGAGGTTTATCTGCAGGAAATTACGATGTTGTTATTACAGATTGTAATAATTGCGTTGATTCCTTTAGCTTTGCCATTGAAGTAGATACAGTTTTTGGATGTACAGATTCAAATGCTTTTAATTTCAATCAATATGCAAATTATAATGATAGTACATGTATTAGTATTGCATATGCATGTATAAATGATTCATTAAATTTAAATTATACACCATTTGATTCGATAACAGCTAACACTAATGACTATTCACTTTGTTGCTTCCATGCTCCTATCTATGCATATACTGATGATACAACTTTGCATAATGATTTAAACAAAAGCCTTGGATTTTGGTTATTTCAGGATACATTAAATGAAGTAAATTGGTTATATAGAACTGGATCTACACCCTCAAGTGGTACTGGACCCTCAGCAGATGTAAATGGTGGTGGTTACATATATATCGAGTCTTCCTCTCCAAATTATCCTAATAAAAAGGCTAGTTTTTATTCAGCATGTACTGATATTTCAAGTCTTACAAATCCTACAATTCAGTTTTATCATCATATGTATGGTGCTGCAATGGGATCATTAACTTTAAGCATTAATAATGATACTGTTTGGTCAAGATCTGGTGATCAAGGAAATCAATGGAGCTTAAACCAAATAGATTTGTCTCAATTTTCAAATCCAATTACCATTAGGTTTGATGCAGTAACTGGTACTAATTTTACCTCTGACATTGCTCTTGATGATATAAGAATAGCTGAGGCATTAAAAGAGGGGTGCTTCGACCCCACAGCTTTTAATTATGACTCCACAGTATTAATTATTAATAATTCACAATGTATTTATCTTGGATGTACGGATTCATTAGCACTAAATTTTAATCCATTAGCAAGTATAGATGATAGCTCATGTATAGCAAGAGTTTATGGATGTATGGATTCCAGTGCAAGTAATTATGACTCAATTGCAAACACTAGCTCTTATTGCGATTACAATTGTATTATTTACGCTCCTTATTTACAAGAATTTTCAACTGCAAATATTCCAGCCTCTACTTGTCTTAATTCTCCTTGGGTCACATCTCAAATTATTGGAGACGGTTGGAGGTTTTCAGGTTCCCCTGCTTATTCTGCTTTAGGTAATGGTAGACAAGCTGGAACATTTGCATGGGTAGACTTTTCAGCTAATGACAGTAGTGCTATTTTACAAGTTGAAGATATTGATATTTCTAATTTGGTAACTCCATATTTAAGTTTTGATTATTGGAGTGATCAAGGGTCTTATAATGTGACTAATAATATTTTAAATGTAGAGCTGTTTGATTCTTTAAATTGGACCACTGTATTGACTCTTCAACTTAAAACTACTGGCTGGCAAAATTTTGTTGTTGATTTATCAAATTTATCAATTTATGATAATATAATAAGACTGAGATTCAGAGCTGAAAGCGGTGGATCATCAAATGATTATCATAATGACTTATTATTAGATAATGTTAGAATTGATAACGCAGGCTGTACTGACTCAATTTCTTGTAATTATATTCCTTTGTCAGTCATTGATGATGGAAGTTGTTTCATTAGTACTTACACGATTTCAAGTAAAAAAGAATGTTTTGGAGATACAACAGGTAAAGTAAGATTGTCTGTAAATGACACAGTTTCTACAATCAACTGGTTTAGTTCTGATAGTACAAATTTATTTGACAACACTTTCATAGATAATGGAAATCGAATTGTGAGCGATATAGACAACTTAGTTGCAGGTATTTATTACTTCAGGTTGACAAATGACTATGGATGTGATATTATTGATACAATAGAAATAGTTGAACCAGATCCAATTAATTTTACTAGTAAAGTATATAGTGCTATGACAGATAGCTCCTTTGACGGAATAATTACACTAGACAGCTTGACTGGTTCTTGTGACTCATCAACAAGTATTTATACATTTTTGTGGAGTAATGGAGACACAACTCAAAATATTTCAAATTTACAGGCCTCGAATTACTGTGTAACTGTATCAAATTGTAATGGTTGTTATCTAACAAAATGTGATTCTGTATTAATTGGCCCAAGACTTGGCTGTACTGATTCCCTTGCAATTAATTACGATTCACTTTCAAATACGAATGATGGTAGTTGTAATTATGATTGTAGTCTCTTTAGTATTGAGATAGACAGTTTAGTTAAGCCTGATTGTTATGGATATTATAATGGGGAAATTTCATTAAAAACAAACTTTTGTTCCTCAATAATATGGTTAGATGATACAATCAAAACATTTGCAAGAACAGGAATTAGCTCAGGTTTATATTCTGCTATTGCCACTACTTGTGATGGAGTTTGTGTTGATTCAATAACAATTAACCTCAGTCAACCAGATTCACTTAGCTTTCAGTTTAGAATTGATACATTGAGTGGATATATTTCAACAAATGTTAGCGGCGGTACATCTTGCTTTCAAAATAGTTTTGATTTTTATTGGTCTAATGGTGATACTACGAGTAGTATTATAGCTTTAAATAATGGTATTTATTCATTACAAGTTATTGACTGCAATGGATGTTCAGCTACAGATTCAATTGAAATTAAATCTGGCTGTACCGATTCATTAGCATTTAATTATAATTCATTTGCATCTATTGATGATAGTTCTTGTATTAGTAAAATCTTTGGATGTACTGATAATACTGCAGCAAATTTTGATTCATTAGCAAATGTTGATGATGGGTCTTGTTGTTTAGTAAGTGATTCGACTATAATTATATCATCAAATACAAATCCATTATCGGTGTCATGTAACAATTTTATTTATTTAATTTTAAATCCAAACATTAATTCCACGCAATTAAATATTCTGTGGAGCAATGGAAGTAATGATAGATGGATTATGAACATTTGCCCGGGTATCTATAGTGTTTTAGTGACAGATAATAATTCTTGCACAGCAACTGATACGATAATTATTGGAAATGTTTACGGATGTACTGATTCAGTTGCTGATAATTTTTATAAATATGCTGTCTATGATGATAGTTCCTGTTTATATTATGGCTGTACTGATTCAACCGCATTAAATTATGATTCTACAGCTAATGTTGATGATGGTAGTTGTTATTATCCTCAAGATTGTAACTTAAGGCCTATAGCGGGCTTAGGGTTTAGTAATGTTTTGCATGATCGGGCAACACTGACCTTTGATGATATGAACACAAGGTACTGCACAGTAGATCAGTTGCGTATCCTGTATAGAGAATTAGGTACAAATGCATGGAGACAAAAGAACATGGGTTCACCCACAGGCTATGATCCAGTGACAGGAATATGTAATAGTACTTCAAGGAAAGATAAGTTACTGCTTGGTTTAAGTGCTAACACAACGTATGAGTGGAAGATAAAAGTATGGTATTGTCAAACAGGAGCTACTGCATGGGTAAATGGACCTAACTTCACAACCTTGGATGATTGTCCAAATGTTGGTAATTTGACAGTAAGTACCCCAACAAGTACAAAAGCAACGTTTACTTGGGATAATAGTAATGGAGTGTATAGTTTTGTAAGGTTGCAGGGTAGAGTAGGTACAGTTGGCTCATCATTCTTCAATATAGGAGGAGTAGGAGTACCATATGGTACATATAGTAAGAACAAGAATGGCTTAGTACCAGGAACGTCTTATATAGTGAAGTCAAGGACATGGTGTGATCCAAATGGGGGAGCATATAAGGCACCATCATGGACATCGTTTATATACTTTACTATGCCAGGGTCAAGTAGATTAGAACAGAATACTATAATCAATGATTTAGATGTATATCCTAATCCATCAAGAGATGTGTTTAATATAAGCTTTAACACAGAAAAGAAGCAGGATATAACACTTAGGATAAGAAACATTGTAGGTGAGGAGGTGTACAAAGAGGATCTTAAGCAACATGATGGAGCATATAAAAAGGTAATAAGCTTAAAGGATTATCCAAAGGCAATTTATTTCTTAGAGATAAAGACAAAAAAGGGAACAATTAATAAGAAGCTTATATTACAATAGATTAACGATACATTTGTTTCTATCATGAAAGAAGAATTAGACCCTAATATTGAGCATCTTTCTGAAGATGAAATTGTATTTGAGCAAGTATTGCGACCGAAACAATTTGCAGATTTTTTTGGACAACAACAGATTGTAGATAATTTGAAAGTTTTTATTCAAGCGGCAACAAAAAGAGATGATGCACTTGATCATACGCTTTTACATGGCCCCCCAGGATTAGGCAAAACCACACTTGCTCATATTATTGCGAATGAGTTAGGGGTAAATATTAAAACTACTTCTGGTCCAGTATTAGATAAACCTGGAGATTTGGCAGGATTGCTTACCAATTTGGAAGAAAGAGATGTGCTTTTTATTGATGAGATTCATAGGCTGAACCCAATAATTGAAGAGTATTTATATTCCGCAATGGAAGATTTTCAAATAGACATAATGATAGAATCAGGGCCAAATGCACGATCGGTTCAATTACAAATAAATCCCTTTACGCTTATTGGTGCTACTACCCGCTCAGGATTGCTCACCTCTCCACTTAGAGCAAGGTTTGGAATTAATTCTCGACTTTCGTATTATCCATCTGATTTACTGTCAGGCATTGTGAATCGCTCTGCTTCTATTTTAGATGTTGGAATTACTAAAGATGCAGCCAATGAAATAGCAAAAAGAAGCAGAGGAACACCAAGAATTGCAAATGCGATTTTAAGAAGAGTCAGAGATTTTGCGCAAATTAAAGGGGATGGAAGTATCAATTTAGCAATTACTAATTCTTCATTACAAGCATTAAATGTAGATGTTAATGGTCTAGATGAAATGGACAATAGAATCCTTTCAGCTATTATTGATAAATTCAGTGGGGGTCCTGTTGGCATTAGCACTATTGCTACTGCTGTTGGTGAACAAGTTGGTACAATTGAAGAAGTATATGAACCTTTTTTAATACAAGAAGGGTATTTAATGCGCACACCAAGAGGCAGACAAGCTACTGAAAAAGCATTTAAACATTTAGGCAAGATTGGGCCTTCAAAACAATCAGATTTGTTTGGATAGCAATGTCCATTAAGCACAATACCACTATATTAAAAACAAAAGCCAAAGAATTAGGTTTTACTTTTTGCACAATAGCTAAAGCTGACTTTTTACATAAAGAAGCATTACAATTAGAAAGGTGGTTGGCAAAGGACAATCATGGAGAAATGACTTATATGGAAAAACATTTTGACAAAAGATTAGATCCAAGACTTTTGGTTAAAGGTGCAAAATCTGTAATTTCACTAGCATACAATTATTATACTCCCAAAAAGCAAACGGATAAGGATGCGCCAAAGATTTCTATCTATGCCTATGGCAAGGACTATCATAAAGTCGTTAAGAAAAAGTTACAATCACTTTTCCATTATTTACAAGAGGAGATTGGCGAAATTAATGGTAGATATTTTGTGGATTCTGCTCCTGTAATGGAAAAAGCCTGGGCAGAAAAAAGCGGCTTAGGATGGATTGGGAAAAATGCTAATCTGATCACAAAAAGTCAAGGTTCGTACTTTTTCTTGGCTGAAATTATTGTTGATATTCCTTTAATGTATGATACCCCTATAAAAGATTATTGCGGAAGTTGTACAAAATGTATTGATGCTTGTCCTACTGATGCGATTACTGAGCCCTATGTGGTTGATGGTAGTAAATGCATCTCTTATTTTACTATTGAGTTAAAAGATGCCATACCAAACGAGATGAAAGGTAAATTCGATAATTGGATGTTTGGCTGTGATATTTGTCAAATCGTGTGTCCTTGGAATTCATTTTCTCTTCAACATAATGAAGAAAAGTTTTTTGCAAAAACAGAACTGTTATCTCTTAAAAAGGATGATTGGGAAACATTAGGAGTAGAAAAGTTTGATGAAATATTTGAAGGCTCTGCAGTGAAAAGAGCAGGTTATAATGGGCTTAAAAGAAATATTGAATTTCTTATGAAATCTGATCAAACACCTCTAGAATAACACCCTTGTATTGCGAAAAAGTGGTGAGAGTCCATATTTTTAGATGACTCATTTCTTTTTTGCTCAACCACTTGATGCTTTTTTGTAATTCTTTTTTGAATAAATTTTTATCGAAACTAACTTTTTTTAGGACTTTCTTGCTGAATTCTAGCATAATTTCAATTTTTCAATAGCTATA
>NHFY01000021.1 GCA_002170165.1 Flavobacteriales bacterium TMED123 | reverse complement strand
AGCTGATGGTGGATACCTTCAACTTTATGATATAGAAGATGGATATGTTAAAGTAAAGTTAGGTGGTGCATGTGAGACATGTGCTATGAGTACTATGACTTTGAAGCAAGGTATCGAACGTAAGCTGATGGAAGAGATTCCTGATGTTAAAGGTGTTGTACAGGTATTATAATGGTTGAAGTATATGATGATGTTCTAAGTGAAAAGGATTTTCTTACCTTACAGAATGTTGTTATGAAGAACAGAGGTGAGAGGGAATTTAGTTGG
Organism: Flavobacteriales bacterium TMED123; assembly: GCA_002170165.1. GTDB lineage: Bacteria > Bacteroidota > Bacteroidia > Flavobacteriales > BACL11 > DUAL01. Next base: position 7,721 of record NHFY01000021.1, on the reverse strand, counting down.
AATTGGTTGGATGATGTTATCAATCCTGAAGATACTCTATGTGATGAGTTAGATCACTATCAGTTAGCACATACATTTTACTTTCTTGAAGTTCCAAAACAGAATTCTAATTTAAAACCTAGGATATATGAGAGTCCTCATATTGGTTTAATGAGACCTATCTTAAAATTTCCACAATTGAATTTTGCTCACCTTATAAGGATTAAAGCAAATCTAAATGTAAGAACTGAAAAGGTAATAAAACATGGATTTCATATTGATAATCCACTGGAAAATGGTATGACTGCAATATTCTATGTTAATACTTGTAATGGTTATACAGAGTTTGAAGAATCTGGACAAAAGGTTTATAGTAAAGAGAATAGGTTATGTGTATTTCCTACACTAACTAGACATAGTGGAACTACTTGTACTGATTGGAAAAGAAGAGTAGTAATTAATATAAATTATCTTCCCACTGCTAAATAATTTCATGGCTCAACAAACTGAAGTATATCTTGGTAACCCCAACCTGAAGAAGGCAGGTACTGAGATACAATTTACAAAGGAGCAAGTAGAGGAATGGATCAAATGTAAAAATGATCCACTCTATTTTGCAACTACTTACATGCAAATTATTAACTTGGATGAAGGTCTCGTACCTTTTGAAATGTATGATTTTCAAAAGAAGATCTTAATGGATTTCCATGAGAACAGATTCAACATTGCAAAGCTCCCTCGGCAAACAGGTAAGAGTACGACTGTCGTGGCTTACCTTTTACATTACGCTATTTTTAATGATAGTGTTAATATTGGTATCCTTGCTAACAAAGCAAGTACTGCTAGGGAACTACTTGGAAGACTCCAACTAGCATATGAAAACTTGCCTAAATGGATACAACATGGTATCCTAGTATGGAACAAAGGTAATGTCGAACTTGAAAACGGATCAAAGATACTGGCTGCTTCTACGTCTGCAAGTGCTGTCCGAGGCATGTCGTTCAATATCCTCTTCCTCGATGAGTTCGCTTTCGTTCCGAACCATGTTGCAGAACAATTCTTTGCATCTGTTTATCCTACTATTACTTCTGGTAAGTCAACGAAAGTCATAATCATATCTACACCTAATGGTATGAACCACTTCTATAAGACGTGGGAGGATGCTAGGAATGGTAAAAATGGTTATACTACTAACGAAGTTCATTGGTCTCAAGTACCAGGCAGAGATGCTAAGTGGAAAGAAGAGACATTACGAAACACATCTAAGAGACAGTTTGCACAAGAATTTGAGTGTGACTTCCTTGGATCTGCTGATACATTAATATCACCAGCAAAACTACAATCTATACCATTTGGAGAACCTATAGTAAGCAATGCAGGACTTGACATATACGAACGAGTGCAAGAAGATCATGAATACATTATTACTGTGGACGTTGCCAGAGGAATTGGTGGCGACTATAGTGCTTTCATCGTGTTTGATATCACCACTATCCCGTATCAAATTGTTGCCAAATACCGTAATAATGAGATTAAGCCTGTCTTGTTTCCTTCGGTCATCTTCAATGTAGCAAAGAATTACAATCTTCCACACATCCTAGTAGAGATAAACGATATTGGTGATAGTATAGCAGCAACATTAAACTATGACCTTGAGTATCCTAACGTACTCATGTGTGCTATGAGAGGTAGAGCAGGTCAAATAGTAGGTCAAGGGTTCTCAGGTAATAAGACACAGTTAGGTGTTAAGATGAGCATTACTGTAAAGAAACTAGGTTGTGCTAACCTTAAAGCAATACTAGAAGAAGATAAATTAGTATTTAAAGACTTTCATATACTACAAGAGCTTACTACTTTTATCCAAAGAAAGCAAGCTTGGGAAGCTGATGAAGGATACCACGATGACTTAGTAATGTGTATGGTACTCTTCTCTTGGTTGGTCATGCAAGACTATTTCAAAGAGATGACTGATCATGATGTTCGTAGAAGAATATATGAAGAACAACGAAATCAAATTGAACAAGACATGGCTCCATTTGGATTTATTGATGATGGACTAGGTGATGATTCATTTATAGAGGATGGATCTATATGGGAATATGGTACTACACAAGAAGACGTAACCTATATGCTTCCTGATAGGTAATGGATTTAGAACAGCAGTTTAACTTAGAACACTTGCTGTTTAAGCAAAGGAAATGTAGATCTTGTGGAAGAACAAAAGATCTATTGGATGATTTTTATTTGATTAGAAAAAATAGAAGTAGGTTGTCTTCCTCATATTCTTATGAATGTAAGGTATGCACAGTCGAAAGAGTAGTGAAAACCAGAAAGAATAAGAACCCACATAAGGATTGGATGTATCCAGACTGGTAGTTCATGCATTGTTTCCCCATTGAAGAGTTACTATTTTCTAAATAACTATAGACAATTTTAGCGATCATTTATCGGGAGTAACTAAACATGGCAAGTCAAATCTCGCCTGGTGTTATTGTCAAAGAAAGAGACCTTACAACTGGTACTGTTGTTAACGCTGCTTCAAATACTGCTGCAGTAGTTTCAACATTCCAGAAAGGTCCAGTCGGACAAATCACCACGATAGCTTCACAGAGAGAATTAGTAGATACATTTGGATCACCAGGTGATTCTAATGCTGATGATTTCTTTGTAGCCTCAGAATTTTTAAACTACGGTGGTCGCCTTTCAGTGGTAAGAGCAGAAACAGGAGCAGTTAACGCTGGTGCTGCTGCAATTATTAGGAATAAGGTAGACTACGAATCACGTATAGAAGGCACAACTCCAGCATGGAAATGGGCAGCCCAATCTCCAGGTATCTGGGGTAATGACTTTGATGTTGTTGTAGCAGACCGTGGTGCTGATCAGTATGTTACTTTTGCTTCTGCACCTGCAGGAATTGCAGCTGGAACAGACTTAACATTCAGTTCTGGTAAAGCTGCAGAGGTTCTTTCTTGGGACGCTGCATCATTAACTGGTGCTGTTATACTAAATGATCCTACATCTCGTGTTACTTCCTCTGATACTCTCGACACTCCCGACACAGGTCGAGTAAATGGTGTAACAGTTAACAATGCTGGTACTGGATATACAACAGCAACAGCTCTTGCTACTACAGGTGGTAGTGGAACTACTGCTAAAGTAGATATTGTAGTAACAACTGGTAATCCAGAAAATCTAACAGTATCTGCTGGTGGTTCAACTTACGGTGCTACAGGTACTGCAGTTGCTACTTCTGGTGGTAATGGTTCAGGTCTTACACTTGACTTTACTTCTACTGGTGGTGTTGTTGATAGCGTAAGTGTTGCTGTTGCTGGTGACGGTCAGTATCAAGTTAATGATGTAGTTACAATTACTGGTGGTGGTAACAACGCACAAGTAACTATTACATCTGTAAGAGGAGGAATTACTTCTGTTGCTATTACTGGTGGTGATCCTGGTATTGGATATGCTGTTGGTGATACATTAGCAGTTACTCAGTCTGGTGGATCTTCAGGTACAGTAAATGTTTCTTCAGTTGAAGATTCATCAATCGCTGTTACAGTAGAAGACTGGTGGACTAATACAAACACAGACGGTACTAAGTCTGGTGCTGATGATGGTAAGATTAAACTATCTGCTATCGGTCCTCGTCCTGGTACTTCTGCATACGCTGCAAACTTAGGACTATCTTATGACGAAGTTCATATTGGTGTTATAGAAAGATCAACAAAGAGTGTTGTAGAAAGACTACAATACCTTTCTAAGTTCAGTGATGGTAAAACATCAGAAGGAGCTTCTTCTTACTATCCAACATATGTTAAGGAAGTTTCTAACTACGTTTTCTTTGGTGATCACGTAACTGCTGCACATAATCCTACCACTGCTGGTGCTGGACTTGCTGCTGGTACTGCTGCTTCTGCTGGAACTTCAGGTCAGAAACTACAACTCTTTGGTGTTGTTAATACATCACTTGCAAGTGGTACTGATGACTATGCATACACAACTGCAGAGTTTAGTACAGGTCTTCAAGAGTTTAATGATACAGAGACAGTTGATGTTGATTTCATCCTTATGGGTGGATCAATGGCAACTGAAGCAGATTCTAAATTAAAAGCTTCTGCATGTATCACTACTGCTAACCTCAGAAAAGATGCTATTGCATTCGTTTCTGCACATAAAGGTGCTCAGGTTTCTGGAACTGTTGCTCTTTCAAGAAAAGATCAGAAGGATAACACAGTTAACTTCTTCTCAACATTAACTTCTTCATCATACGCAGTATTTGATAGTGGTTATAAGTATTTCTATGATCGCTTCAACGATAAGTATCGTTACGTTCCTACAAATGGTGACGTTGCTGGTCTATGTGTTGCAACTTCTTCAACACTTGATGACTGGTTCTCACCTGCAGGACTTACACGAGGTGGAGTTCGTAATGCTATTAAACTAGCATACAACCCAACTTCAGCAGATAGAGATGAGCTTTATCAGAATAGAATCAACCCAGTTGTTTCTTTTCCTGGACAAGGCATCACACTATTTGGTGATAAGACTGCACTGTCTTCACCTTCTGCATTCGACAGAATTAATGTTCGTAGACTCTTCATTAATATTGAGGAGAGAGCAGAAGCACTTGCTAAGGCAGTCATCTTTGAACAAAATGATGAAACTACAAGATCTGGTTTCAACAATGCACTTTCTTCTTACCTTTCTGAGGTACAAGCAAGAAGAGGTATTAGTGATTTCCTAGTAGTATGTGATGAGTCAAACAATACATCTAGTGTTATTGACCGTAATGAATTTGTTGCAGAGGTTTACATCAAGCCTACACGCTCTATCAACTTCATAACATTATCATTTGTCGCTACGAGATCTGGAGTTTCCTTCAGCGAAGTCGTAGGTCGTTCTTAACCCATAACCACAAACTCGTAGGAAGGTAAATTAAAATGGCTATTAATTCAAACGTATCACAGTTTCTTAGTAAGATCAAACAGGGTGTTAAACCCAATATGTATCAGGTCAGTATTAACTGGCCAGATGCATTAGGTCAAGCAAAAGGAACCAACGATAAAGATCTAGTAGATATCCTTTGTAAGTCTGCAGCTTTACCTGCATCAAACTTAGGTGTTATCGAAGTCCCATTCAGAGGACGCACAGTAAAAATCGCAGGTGATCGCACCTTCGATACATGGTCTGCAACATTCATCAATGATGAAGACATGAAGATTCGTGCTTACTTTGAAGAGTGGTTAGCAGATATCAATTCTCACCAGAATAATGCATCTCCATTATTCAGACCACAAACATCATCAGAAGGTTACATGGCTAACCTTACAGTTGCACAACTTGAAAAGAATGCAACTACTAACGGTGGTGTTATCAGAGAATACACTCTACACCACGCATTCCCAACTAGTGTTTCACAAATCGATCTTGCTTATGATAGCAATGATCAGGTTTCTGAATTCTCAGTTGAGTTCCAACTATCATACTGGACAGCAGAAGCTAAGTCTGCTGCGGAGTCATCTCCTCCAAGTATCGTAGAAACAGTATCAGTTTAACTGGTATAAATAGTATAGTTGGTTAAACGAATAATATAATGAGTCAACTATTTGGATTCCAAATTAACAAAAGGAACGAACGGAAGGGTCAGTCCCCCGTTCCTCCTAGTGCTGAAGACGGTGTTGCCGTAGCAGCAGGTGGTTACTTTGGCACATATGTTGAAACTGATGCACAGGCAAGAAACGAGTTTGATCTCATAAAAAGGTATAGGGATATGTCCCTCCACCCTGAATGTGATTCTGCTGTTGATGATATTGTTAACGAGTTTGTGGTTAATGACGCTAACGATACCTGTGTACAAATTGATCTAACAAATCTGGAAGTGGGAGCTTCCGTAAAGAAAAGAATCCGAGAAGAGTTTGAGTACATCAAGCGTCTTCTCGGTTTTGATTTGAAAGCCCATGAAATTATACGTAATTGGTATGTAGATGGTAGGGCATATTACCACAAAGTAATAGATTTAGCGAAACCAAACGAAGGAATTACTGAGCTTCGCTACATTGACCCAATGAAAATAAGAAGGGTCAGACAAAAAATTAAGAAGGTAGAAGATCCAACAACTGTACGTGGTACTGCCCTTGAGCATGAGTGGGGAGACTACGTAGATTATTATATCTACAATCCACAAGGTTTTGGTAGACAGTCTTCAATGGTTGGTACTGGAGATTTTACTGGTAACCAAGGAATTAGATTAGCATTTGATTCTGTTACATTTGTCCATTCTGGATTGATGGACATGAACAGAAGGATGCATCTTAGTTTCTTACATAAAGGAATTAAAGGTCTCAATCAATTAAGAATGATTGAAGATGCACTGGTCATCTACAGATTATCAAGAGCACCAGAAAGAAGAATATTTTACATTGATGTAGGTAACCTTCCAAAGGTTAAAGCGGAACAATATCTACGTGATGTAATGTCTCGTTATAGAAACAAGCTTGTCTATGATTCACAGACAGGTGAGATACGTGATGATAAAAAGCATATGAGTATGCTTGAAGACTTCTGGTTACCTCGTAGAGAAGGTGGTAGAGGAACTGAAATTACCACTTTACCTGGAGGACAAAACCTTGGTGAACTTAAAGACGTTGAATATTTTAAGAAGAAGTTATACAACTCACTTAACCTTCCACCATCTCGCCTTACTGACGATAACAAAGGTTTTAATCTTGGTAAGAGTACGGAAGTTCTTAGAGACGAACTCAAGTTTACTAAGTTCATTGGAAGATTACGCAAAAGATTTAGTGCAATATTCCAAGACGTTCTTAAGACTCAACTAATTCTTAAAGGAGTTATTGCTCCTGAAGATTGGGATGATATGCAAGAGCATATCCAATATGATTACATACACGACAACCATTTCAATGAACTCAAAGAACTTGAGATGGAAACCCAAAGGATTGCTCTAGTAACACAGATGGATCCTTATGTCGGTAAATACTATTCAGTTGATTATGTTCGCCGTAATATTCTTGGTCATAAAGATGTAGACATCAAAGAACAAGATAAGCAGATGAAGAAGGAAATTGATATGGGTATCGTAATGGATCCAATCGATGTTAATACATTCGATACAATGGATCGTCAGAACGATGCTTTCGCTCCTGAAATTGAAGCACAAAATGCGGAAGATGATCAGAAGCGAGACATGGAAACGGCTAAGCAGCAAGCTAAGCTTAAACCTGCTCCAACCAAAACCACTAGTAATACTAAATAAAAGATAGTCATGGAACAATCGAATCCCAACGCTGAAGTTCTTTCAGTAGTTGATACAATCAAAGACGGCAAAAGAGCTGATGCATTGGATGCTGTTAATGATATATTATTCTCACGTGCTGCTGATGCAATTAAAAGCTACAAGCAAGTCGTGGCCAAGACTTATTTTGATGAACCACAGGTAGAGGAACCATCCAATGAAACTGATAACGGAAACAATTGAAAATGTAAAGGTCATCACCGAAGGTAAAGGTGCTGATAAAAAACTCTACATTGAAGGTGTTTTCCTACAGGCAGAATTAAAGAACAGAAACGGAAGGGTCTATCCTTTCAAAGTTCTAGAAAATGAAGTAGGTAGATACAATGAGGAATACGTTAAAACAAAACGTGCTCTTGGGGAGTTGGGTCATCCTGATGGTCCTACTGTTAACCTTGACCGTGTTTCCCACAGAATCACATCGCTTACTGCT
>NHFY01000020.1 GCA_002170165.1 Flavobacteriales bacterium TMED123 | reverse complement strand
GAACATATTTCTAAAATTATTATACACCCTAAAAATTCAGATATTCTTTGGGTTGCTTCACAAGGTCCTTTGTGGAATAAAGGTGGAGAAAGAGGAGTTTATAAATCTACAGATGGTGGAGAATCTTGGACTCAAACACTTGGAGATAATGAATGGATTGGAGCAACAGATTTATTAATTGATCCAAGAAACCCTAATTTATTATATGCTGCAACATGGCAACGACATAGAACTGTAGCTGGATATTTAGGTGGTGGACCAGGAACAGCAATTTATAAATCGAATGATGGAGGAGATAATTGGGTCAAACTTAAAAATGGTCTTCCAACTAGCAATATGGGTAAAATAGGTTTAGTTCTTTCTCCTCAAAATCCAGATGTAATTTATACAGCAATAGAGTTAGATCGTAGGACTGGCGGAGTTTACAAAAGCACCAATAAAGGAGCAAAATGGACTAAGATGAGTGATGCAGTAGCTGGAGGAACAGGACCTCATTATTATCAAGAACTATATGCTTCGCCTCATAATTTTGATGAATTATATCTTGCTGATAATTACATGCAAGTTTCATATGATGGTGGAAAAACATTTACTCGTATGAATGAAAGCGAAAAACATGTAGATAATCATGCTGTTGCATTTAAAAAAACTGATAAAAATTATCTAATTGTTGGTTGTGATGGCGGATTATATGAAAGCTTTGATAAAACTAAAAACTGGAAGTTTATTGACAATTTACCTTTAACACAATTCTATAAAATTGCTGTTGATAATAGTGAGCCTTTTTATAATATTTATGGCGGAACACAAGACAATAATACGCAAGGGGCTCCTTCTAGAACAGATAATATCCATGGTATTAGAAACTCAGATTGGTTTATTATTTTGGGAGGAGATGGACACCAACCAGCAACTGAGCCAGGTAATCCAAATATTGTATATGCACAATGGCAAAGAGGAAATTTAAATAGACATGATAGAAAAACTGGAGAAAACACAAATATTAAACCCCAACCTGAATTTGGAGAAAAAACAGAAAGATTTAACTGGGATGCTCCAATCTTAGTTAGCCCTCATAATCCTAAAAGATTATACTTTGCCTCTCAAAGAGTTTGGAAATCAAATGATAGAGGCGACTCATGGGAAACAATTTCTGAAGATCTCACAAATAACATTGAAAGGCTATCAACTCCTTTTTATGGATCAAAACAAAAATGGAATAATGCTTGGGATGTACGCGCAATGTCTAATTATAGCACCATAACCTCAATATCTGAATCTCCAATTGAAGAAGGTCTAATTTATGCTGGGACAGATGATGGCAATATACAAGTAACAGAAAATGGAGGAAAATCATGGCGAAAAATCAACTTTCAAAAAATGATTGACTTACCTAAAACAGCATTTGTAAATGATATTAAAGCAGATATTCATGATAAAAATACTGTCTACGCAGTATTTGACAATCATAAATTTGGAGATTACAAGCCTTATATCTATATGAGTGAAAATAAAGGATATACATGGAAGAAAATTTCTAGTAATCTCCCAGAGAACACATTACTATGGAGGATAGTGCAAGATCACATAAATAGTAATTTATTTTTTTTAGGCACTGAATTTGGAGTATATTTCACTAATAACAAAGGAAAGGAATGGATAAAACTTAAGGGAGGAATGCCAAATATATCTGTTAGAGATATTGCAATACAAAAAAGAGAAAATGATCTTGTACTTGCAACTTTTGGAAGAGGAATATATATTCTAGATGATTACTCAGCGCTAAGAACATTTAATAATCAAGAAAAGAAATCCAAATTATTTTCTGCTAGAGATGGTTACCGTTATAATCAAAAAAGAATACTAGGAGGCAGCAAAAAAGCATCTCAAGGTGACAATTATTTTATAGCTGAAAACCCCCCATTTGGCGTAGAATTCACATATTATCTGAACGAAAAAATTCTCTCAAAAAAGGCAACAAGAGAAAAGAAAGAGAAAAAGACTGAAAAAGAAAAAGGTATAATTCAAATTCCTGATTGGGAAACTTTAGAGACAGAAAAAAAAGAAATTAATCCAGAGATATGGATATTTATCTATTCGGAAAATAATATCATTAGGAAAATTAAAACAAAAAATATTGAAGGATTTAATAGAGTAAGTTGGGATCTTTTATCAGAATCTAAAGCTATCATTTCATCTAAAAACCTTAATAAAGAAAAGAAAGGATATATGGTGAATCCTAAAGAATATTCAGCCCAACTATTTAAACAAGTTGATGGAGAATTTATTTCTATTTCAGAAGAAATACTTTTTAATGTGAAGCAATTGACTGAAAGCTCAATTAAAGGAAGTTCGATTTCCATAATATCAGAATTTAAAGATGATCTTTATAATTCAAAAGAAAATGCAAATAATTTATACGATAATATTAAAGATTTAAAAACTAAAATTAACATGATGTTAAAGGCTTATGAAAGAGCTACATTGCTAGATAATAAGTTGCATGATTCATTATTAAATAATAGAAAAAAAGTTTTAGATCTTCAAGAAAAGTTTGGCGGAAGTCAAGTTCGTAAAGAAATTGGAGAAGAAAATGAATATCCCACAATATGGTCATATTTATGGTCAGCAAATAGTGGTGCAAATACAACATATGGACCAACTAAATCACATAAAAAGAATTTGGATATTGCTAATAAAATATTATTAGATATTGAAATGAATTACAAAAAAATTGAAAAAGCTATTAAACCTCTTGAAAGTCAATTAAAGAAAATTGGTGCTCCAAAAATTAAAAAATAATTGCACTACGTTAAAAACAAGCTACATACTTTATAAGGCACATCAAAAAGAAACCCACTAATTAAAGTGGGTTTTTCTATTTTTGACAAAAAAATAAAAATTGAAGTTATTTAAAAATATCACAATCTATATAATGAGCTTATTATATGTGACTGTAGGTGTCAAACATTTTACAAACACCGATTTCTTTGTTGCGATTGTGCCTCCAATCATAAATTGGAAAAAAGAAGCTGTTCTAATAAGTGGATTTATTGAAGTGGTACTTGGTGTTTTATTAGTATTTAATCAGACTAAAAAATTAGCCGCATGGGGAATAATTTTACTATTAATTGCTGTTTTTCCTGCAAATATATATTTATATATTTCTGAATTTGCTAGAGAAACACTCAGTATTTCTAAGGATCAAGCTTTATTGAGAATACCCTTCCAAATTCCATTAATGATTATAGCATATTGGCATTCAAAAGAAATACACTCAAAGCAATTATCAATAATATGTTGCGGATTATTTATACCAACTGTTATCTATTTCATCACAATCTAAATAATTAAAAAAGTTCGAAAATGGGAACGTAAGATCCACCAAAAAGAAACCCACTAAAAGGAGTGGGGTTTTTATTTAATCTAGAATTATTTTCTTCTGAACTGTACCATCATCATAGATATAAAAAAGAGGTTGATTCTTAATCTTTTTTGTTCTTCTTCCTAAAATATCTATGACCTTATATTTCCCTTCTTTCTCTATTCTATTATCTAAAGCTGTAACATTATTACTTAAGCTAAATTTATTAAACCCATAGATACCATAATTTATACCACTAGCCATGCCACTCCATTTGTAGGAATGTATATTATTATCCCATGTGTCATAACAGTCAAACTCTTGACTAACATCATCATACCCTATTCCAACTACAAAATGATCGGTTAGATCATCACCATCAGTATCGACAAGAATTATTACCGGTCTATTATTATCTATCTCGATTTTATATTCATCCCAACTATTGCTTGAAAAATATTCATATTCAGTATTAGTAATATAATTTGAGTTTCTAAAATAAACATAATTCTCAAAAGCAGACCCAATATCACTTGCCCAGCTCCACCCCCAATAATTACCACACACACTGCTAGATGTTTTCATAAAATCTGCAATTGAATTATGCTGATGCGGAATCCCTAATTCAGAGCTATCTTGAAGTAAATTCGGATAATAGTCTAGTGGTAATCAATAATCATTATAGTGATCTTCACTAGCAATTGACATATTAATGTCATTTGTCTGAGCTAAAGTACTGTCTTGAAATAAATCACCAAATCCATGTAAATCATAATAACCAATAATCATACCTAATGCCGTTGGACCACATCCTCTATGCCATATATAAGAAGGTACATCAGATATTAATATAGAATTATTTTTAGCAGTATTTCCAAGTGGCACTCCCAATGGTCTTTTTTCATAACCTCTAGATTGTTGCCCAAATCCAATAAAGGGTAAACAAAGTAATATAAATAGTAATTTTTTCATTGTTAATCTATTGTTTTAAATGTTTAAATCATCTACTACTTACCTCTGCGTAATCTAAAATATAAACACACTGATAGATATCTTCTGAGTTAAGTCGCAGAGTTCCTTTAATTGTAACTACTTCATCCATAACAAAATCATTCTTATCAGAATCGAAATTTAGCTCCACAACAGTTTCTGGACCTCCAGCTCCACAGAAGAAACAAGACCATATTGGACCCTTTGAAAGAATAAAATAACCTTCACTAGGATCAATAGTTAAGATATGCCCTCTTAATAAAACTTGTTTTCCTGCTAATTCTCTTATACTAGAACCAAAATGAGGATATAAAACATACTCATCTATTTCTTCTGAATATAGCTCTTCAAATTCAACATCAGCTAAATCGTCCCAGCTTATTTCATTTTGGGAAAAACTTACTTCTGAAACAAATAACAAAATAAATAATATGGCTCTATACATTTGAAAGTGTTTTGGGAATATTAATACGATATGCTTGAATAATAGGAATTAAAGATGCTAGAAATCCAACAAATAAAGCAATTGGAAACAGCCACAATTCTTCTTTGATTAAACTTAACTGTATTGAATAAAAACTATAATTATGATAAAGAAAAAATGACACTATATACAAAATAAGCCTACTAAATAATATTCCCAAAAATAACCCCAATATTGAGATTAGTATACCTTCTTGTAAAACTAATTTAACCAACTGAAATCTTGTACCTCCATGAACCCTCATTAAAGCTAATTCATAACGTCTTCTTTTCAATGAATTGTAGAGACTAATAAATATACTTAGACCTGATACTATAATTATAAAAAAGGCAATCATATTTATTGATCGTAATCCTAATCCAAGTAAACTAATTAATCTATTAATTTCAAAAGTAGGAACTGCCGCCTGTAAATTAGTAGTCTCATTAACTTTTCGTGGAAACTTAATAAATCCGACAGGACTTCTAAATTTTACTAACATAGCGGTAATCATTTCACTGTGACCATGAGAACAATCTTCTTTCACTCCTTCATGATTATGATTTGAATGGTCTTCATGATTATGATCTGAATGATCTTCATGATTATGATTTGAATGGTCTTCATGATTATGATCTGAATGATCTTCATGATTATGATCTGAATGATTTTCATGATCATGTACTTTACTTATACTTTCTGAACTTGTTAGAATTAATTGATCAATAATTGAATTTGACTCATCAAGTATACCAACCACTTTGAAAGCATGTTGATCGTGAACTTCTCCACCTTCAAGCAGCCCATGAGAACTGTAGAAAGTGCTTCCGATTTTTAATTGACAAGCTTCAACAACATTACTTCCAACAACTACCTGCATAGATTTATCCCATAATTTACCTGACTGTAAATTAACTTGAAACAATTGAGGATATGCATGAGTAGTACCAATAATTCTAAACCCTTTATATGAATCGCCTAAAGAAAGTGGAATGGTTGATTCAATCATTGGATCTGTCTTGATTTTATTAACGTCTTCAAGTAAAATATTGCCAGTAGGATTATCAATGTGATATATTGATGATAGGATTAGTTGCAAAGGACTTCCCTTAGCTCCAATCACCATATCTATTCCATTAAGATTACCATAAAGTTTTTCTTCAACGGATTTATTTAATAATAGTAGTAATGAAATTATACCAATACCAAAAGCCATAAGCAACAAGCTCAGTGTCGTATTAAATGGATTACGGATAATATTTATGCAGCTTAATCTATTTATATTCATAATAAAATTGATGTGTTGAATTGATCTTTCAATCTTTGATCGTGAGTAATGATAATCAATTTTGCATTTGTTAAAGATGCCTGCTGTTTAAGTAATGTAATAATTTTTTGACAATTATTATCATCTAAACTGGAGGTTGGCTCATCTGCTAAAATTAAATCAGGTGTTTTAATAAGAGCATTAGCAATTGCAGCTCTTTGCTGTTCCCCCTGACTTAATTCATCAGGCATACTATTCATTTTATCAGATAGACCAATTTCTTCCAATAAGTCAATTGCTCTTTGTTTGTCATGTAGTTTATTTGATAAATAAAGAAATAAAAGTAGATTGTCTAAAATACTTAAATTTCTAACAAAATGCGATCTCTGAAATACCATACCAATATGTGAACCTCTAAATTGATCAAGACTTTTTGAAGATAAATTTTCGAAACGAGTTCCATTCAATTCTACTATTCCAGATTGAGGCCTAAGCAAACCTGACAAAATCTGAATTAATGTAGTTTTACCTACACCTGAATCACCTAATATCAATAAATCTTCTCCTTTTTGTAATAGAATATCTGGAAAATTAAAAATATTCGTATTGTCATAAGAAAAAGATAAAGCTTCTGTTTTTAACATTTTATAAATTAATTTAAATCACAATCTTTAAAAATACCACTCAAGTATTAAATTTAAAAAAACAATTATAAAAAAAATTATGGGAAAGATGAAGAAAATACCGAAAAGAGAGGGCTCCGCTCTGCCTTTTTTTACTTTTCTGATTTACTAATATCTTTAATTAAACGGATTTGTTGCCCACACATTAAGCTCATTAATGAACCCTCTATCATCCATCTCAATTGAGGAGATAATAGCATGTGAAATTTCCTTAGGAGTTAACCTATTATACACCTCTTCTCTTTCTATTCTTTCTGGATTACCAAAAGCAGTTGTTACCTCACTAGGATTAATTTGACACACTCTAATATTATGAGGTCTTAATTCAGCCTGCCAACATTGAGTTAAGCATCTAACAGCAAACTTAGAAGATGCATAAATACTTCCATTCTTATACCCTTTTAAACTTGCTGTTGAGCCGATATTTATAATAGTTCCTCTTTCTTGATTTTTCATCAATGGAATAATCTCTTTAGTAAACAAGGATAGACCAAAAACATTGACATTAAAAACATCTAAGAAATCATTTATATTAATCTCTTCGATTGATCTCCTAACTCCTATTCCTGCATTATTAATTAAAACATCAACTCTATTATCAAGTATCTCAATACATTTTCTTGCATTTAGAGCAATATTATTGATATCACCAATATCAAATTCAATAAATTTTACATCTGTATCTTTATAAAACTTAATTAATCTTTCTTCTGACCTGCCTGTTATAAGTACATTAGCCCCTTTCTTTACTAATTCTTTGGCTGTTTCTTTACCAATACCAAGACTCCCTCCTGTGAGAATAATATTTTTACCTTCTAAATTCATTCTTTATTATCTTTTTAGTGAGTTTCTATCTTTATTCTTTCAATATTTATAGTGTCTTTCTCAATAGTATTATCCTCTTTATATGACTCAACTTCTTCTAATTGACATGCGTAGAGCAATGGGAAGAACAGTAATACAAGTAGTAGTTTTTTCATAATACTAAAGTAAAAAAGTCGAGATGAGTGAGGTCAAACCTTTACGCATATAAATAAAGCTAACGCAAATTTTTACCCTATTACTTAGCTTTTATATGCATGAGCAATCAAATCTTGCATAGGAATAACATCAAGTGTCTTTTCATTAGTGGCTTCTAAAACAACTAGGGGAGCACTATTATTTTGAAAAGCTTCTTGCCAACGCAAAGCACATAAACACCATCTTTCACCAGGCTTAACACCATCAAAACCAAATTCTGGCAACGGAGTACTGAGATCGTTACCTACTTCTTTTGAGAAATTTAAAAATTCTTTTGTAGCAATAATACACACCGTATGCATTCCTACATCACTATCATCTGTATCACAACAGCCATTTCTAAAATATCCTGTTAACGGCTTATCACTACATAATATTAATGCATCACCAAATATATTTTTATTCATATCAATCATTCTTTTGCACCGCTAACCAATCTACAAAACAAACTTAAGAAATTTTACTTAATCGTCTGATTAGCAAAATTACTCAATAATTTTCTAAAAAAGTTCGAAATAAGGACCGAGAGGTCCACTATAGCGGAATACATCTCACGTTGAGATAGTTTTCCGCTTTTTTATTTTTAAAAATCCTATAATTCTACTGTAGAATACCGCAAAATAACTTAAAAAAATAATATTATTTTAACGTATTATTAAACATTTGAAAATATTTGATTTATCATTTCATATTATTATTATAAAAATTTTGATAAAAAATGATTAAAATAAGCGTTGTAGAGGTTGATGAAAGTATAATTATTTTTCTAGCTATTGATTTGTTGTCATCTGAAGTTGTAAGGAAATGTTCTCTTAAGATTCGGAAAAACAAACTAATTAGATATCAAGATGCATTTATTGAAGCTAATAATAGAGGAAAGGGAATTTACAAGAAATTATTTATTGCAAGAGAGTCTTATATCAAAGAGTATTATGACAATTATGTTATTGAATCATATTGTAAAAAATCCACATTACATTTATTTACGAAATCAGGTTTCTCAATCAAAAGTAAATTATACTTAGTTGAAAAAAATTATAATTTT
>NHFY01000019.1 GCA_002170165.1 Flavobacteriales bacterium TMED123 | reverse complement strand
GCGGAACCGAAACCGCTAAATACGAAAACGTATTCAATGGCGATAAAGGACCGGATAATGAATACGGAAAACAAGTTACTACAATAGTTTAATTATCATTTAATTATCATTTAATTATCATTTAATTATCATTTAATTATCATTCTTTTTGTATTTAAATAATTATTAATATTCATTAATATTCATTATGAAGCACTTAGTCACTATACTAGGACATGCCAGAACTGGTAGTAATTATCTTTGTAAATTAATTGAAGAATCATTTCCTGATGTTGTTTCTCACTATGAATTATTCAATAAGCAAATGTGCCATATAAATTTAGATTACAAGGATAGACTGGAAAAACACTATAAAACTGATAACTTACATAAAGTTGCTAATAATAATCCTCTTGATTTTATGGAAACCGTAATTAATCTTTCGGATAAAAATATTGTATCTCATAAAATATTCCCCGAGCATATTACACTAGAAAATGCTAAAAAAATTGTAAATAGGTCAAGAATGATTTTTGTTGTTAAAAGAAATTTTATTGATGTTTATATTTCAAAAAAAAGAGCCATAATGATGACGGATACACATAATAATCCATGGATTGATGTAGACACTACAAATTTTAAAATAGACTTTAACCGGGATGAATTTATTAAACAGAAAAAAATTTACGAAGAATGGTATAGAAATATGACTGATTATTTGATTACTACAGGTAAACCATACACTACATTGTACTATGATGAATTTCACTCTCTGAATATAAAGGGACAGCAAGAGCTAATAAAAGAAAAAATGGAAAGGTTTATTAATGGAGAGTGTTTAAATTTAAATGTCAACAGTGTTAGAGAAGTTTTAAAAAAACAAGATAAGTCACTTGATTACAAGACAAAAGTAAATAATCATAAAGAATTTATGGATTTTGTATGTAATAGTTAATTAAATTGATTTTTATTAAAGAATTACTTATTCAATATTTCTCTTATGTCTATCCAGAATAAAAATGCAGAAATAATACAACGAAACGTTAGAAAGTGGATTTCAAGAGTGGGAAAGCTAGATAAAGTTAAATACAACAAATCTGTAATCAGTTTTAATGACATAAACGTTTTTAATAGCAAGAAACGTAGTAAAAACGATACAAATAACAAAAAAAGAGAGAATATCATTGGCTGTATAATTAACAATCTGATACCAGTAGAATACTTTAAGTTCTCATTAAGGTGGACGCGGTTGAAGAATGAGATTGACAAATATATCTTTACGCTTTGTGCAGATAATGGTATAAAAGATGTAGCAAGCATTAAATGCGAACATAAGGCTGGACGAGGCCACCATTATGACTTTAATCTTTATATTAATGAAACCCTTAATTTCCATATTGAATTTAAATATAATGCGGATCTATTGAAAGAAGCGCCCCAATTTGTGTCTCCAATGAAGCCATCACAGTATCTTACTGGATCGTATGAGGAATTCTTCTATGATAATTATTTTATTCCAGTCAATAGAGAGTTTAACCTTCCATTGCCTACAAAAGAGGAGTACCTTAAAACTATCCATGCTCCCGATCCTGAGTGTGTAAGACAACATCAGGAGAAATACTATGCTGGATGTAAAAAAAGCAGCAAATTTAGTGGTGATTCTGATGATATAAAATTCTACAAGCATTTCAAAAAGATATCAAAAGAAAGTATTGGTAGTTTTATTACCGAGAACGACATCTTAATTGAAAAATTAAACAATTATCTTCTTGACACGCAAAAGGGGAAATTTTACATGCTTTACAAAAATAAAAATATTTCACTGCAGACGATTAACCTTGACGACTATATTATCACAGAAATTAAAAAGGATCCAAAATATAGTAGGTATATTGCCTTTACTAAAACTAAAAAGAAACTTAAAATCCTACTTCGCTGGAAGAATGGTAACGGTATTGCTTTTCCTAGTTTTCAAATATCGTAAATAGGAAGAATGTTACAAAGTTCTGCTACATTTATAGCATTATTGCTAAAATATAATCTAATAAAGTTTCCAGTTTTATCTTGTGTAAATGAATTAATTATTTTTTTATATAGTTCTATCAATTCATCCTTATTAATCTCTGAATTATATTTAATACATATTAAGTGATTTTCAACTAGATATTCTTTATCACCAGTTTCGTTAATAATAGCGTAGTTTAACTTGTATTTTCCATTACCATAACCACGGTTAATAACTAACACTGGATCTGATGTTCCACTTTTATTTATGTAGTTCTTCTTTTTTTCATTTCTGTATTTTTGGACTTCCAAAGTATTTTTCTTAATATCTGAACTATAGACTAATAGAGTATTGCTATCATCGCTAGTTAAAATATCTTTATACTGATTCCAAGTAATATTTCCAATACATGCACTGAATCCTAAATCCGATAGAGTGGTTGAATTTTCATACAACTGTTTAAGTTTCTCAACACTTTGAACTGTAGCAAATATAGTATATACTGACCTATTTATAACGAACTTATTATTTGTTTCTACTGGCTCTTTATTTTGAATCATTAAAATAACCGTGCCTTGTTGGGTTTCAATGTATTTATCATGACATTCAACTATGTCTAAGATACTGAAATTTTCGTTGATATATTTACGGGTGTTATCATAGTATAAACAGTTTAAGAAGTTTTTTGGTAGAACAAAACTTAATATTCCGTCCTTGTTAAGTAATGTAAGAGATTTAATTATAAATAGTATAAATACATTTGGTCTACCCTCAAAAAAATTATAATAAGATTCATCTACTTGACATTTTTTCATTACAAAGTAGGGTGGATTTCCTATAATTAAATCGTAGTTTCTGTCAAAACTCATCGTCAAAAAGTCGCTATTTACTAGTTCAAGATTTTCATCAGCCATTGATTCAATTGACTCAAATATAGTTTTATTTAATTCTATACCAGTTATTTTTAGATTTTCAATGGTTTTTAACTGTGAGATATACTCACACGAACCACACGAAGGTTCTAAGACATTAGTGATACTGTTTAAATACGGTTGTAGAAGTTCAATATTTCTTTTTACTGTATTTGGTGGTGTGAAATATATACCAGTTTTTTTTTTGTCTTTTTTACTGATTTCTTGTGTTAATGATTCTGATAACTGGGAGTATTTTAGCGATGTTTCCATTATGCTTTTTTAATAATTAATTATATTTTATAAATCAATTTTACGTTTTTAAAAATACCTTCTTGTTAGTTTAACCACTTAAATAAAAATCGCTTTATAAGAATATGATTCTGTCGGATTTAGAGAAGGAAAATTTGGCAGCCTTAGCTGGTACTATTTACACATTTGATCCGTTGATTGAAAGAGGCAAAACCCATAATCTCTACCATGGTGTTAACCAGTGCTCTACTGGATACAGTAAATATAATATGTGCGAGCTTTCATCTATAGCTTGTGAGAAATATATAGTTGAGAATAAATTACTTCGTAGAGAGGGTGATGCTAGAACAGTTGAGACACGCTTTGATTTTCCAGACTACTATATAATTGTAAACAAACAATCCTATGTCTATCCAAATCATCACGTAGGAAAAACATTACTTATTTTGCCAAAATCAAGATATATAAATGGATTCACTAAATACAATGTGTGGGAAACTGCAATAAATTATTATCATAAATATATTAATGAGTTATTCACAAACGATAATAGTTATCCCTTAGAGGTTTTAAAAAAAAAGGTATTTGAATTTAAAAATCAGAAATATTATCCTACCCTAGTTTTTAATTATAATGGAACACAATATGCTGATCATCTTTACCCACTTTACTATAAAGTAGTAATAAACAATGTTTACAAAATAGATCACATTGATTTTAAAAATGACATTAAAAACATGGTATTTAAAATTGGTTTTGAACTATATATTAATGTTAATTCTATAAAAGTAGAAGTGACATATAAAATGGGAAAAATAATTAAAGTTTCATGCAGCAACTACCTAAACGTAAAAAGTATTCACTTTAATCATTACTATTATAATGGTAACGATTTTTCAATAGGCCGATACAATTTTTATTCATCTATTGAATTTGAACGGGAAATGCTTAACCAGATATACCAGTATTATACGTCAAAAATAGATTTTGACTGTGGATATATTTTAAATAAAATGCGATACAGAGAATGTCACCGGGATATATTAAAAAAAATTTTATACATGAAACCCGCAGTTAAGCTTTTTATATTTGCAACAATGATACCGCGAGATGAGCTTAAATATCCTTTACTTAATAGTCTTGTTGTTAGAAAGATTGTTGAGGAGTTTTACTAATGATTTGTCATTAAATTGAATTTTATTTAAAATAACAAAATTAAGCATCCTCTTCTATGGATTAGATGCTTTCAATAGTACCCCACGGAATACACGAATATGTTGAAGACCTTGAGTTTGCTCAGCGCGAAAACAGTAGAGTAACTAAAATATCCTTTATCTTTCTAGCAAAGCATAGTAGTAACAGTATGTTAGATAGATTTATGTATATTTATAATAATGGTCGTACAGTTCTACGCAGCTTTAATGATATGACTGCTATGACTAGCCGATTCAATAGTTTACTAGAATTAAAATCTACACCATGGGATGATACATTTGCTTATTATTCTGTAAAACAAGGATCATATTTGAAAAATCCAGTTGAAGACCTTAAGTTACTAGTTTTTACCGAGGGACTTGACGTTGATGAGTTTAATTACTATATGTGTAATTGGACACAGTACAGTATTACTACAAAAAACTGTGGTACATTTAATCATGATGATACTATGGAGTGCTTCGGCCACTTTTCACCATTGAAAGATTACAACCTTATGACAGACAACTGGCGAGAATTTTCATTGGAAGATTACCGCAGATATTATGGTGATTATAATTTGCGAAAACCGGTGGATATTATGTATACCGATGATAGGACACCGACCAGTAAATACCCAATGGGAAACTTTTATGATGATGTCCTGGTACAACCAGAACTAAAGGCGGTGTATCAGTCTAAAAGTTCTATGTCTAAAAACTGTCTCTATGACAAACCCCGAAATAAAAAAACCCGGCGTGAATTAGTGATGCTACATCTTTGCTTTAAAAAACTTAAGCGGATGAATCTTGAAATGCTTGTATTAATTCACACTATGCCGACCCCTAAATTCATGCCTGGTAGCCTTTTAGAATTTAACTACGTTAACGAAATATATATGTATCTTGACTTGGATCTGGGTTGGAATATCAAGTATCTATGCACTGACTTAAATGATATTACAAACCCAGATTTAGAGGTTTTACCAGCATATTACATGAAACAAAAAGAGTTAATGGTAGCATTTCCAGTTGACAAGGAGACTATTAGAGATGACTTAAAACAGGGTGAATCTAAACGCCTTAATATTGAAAATAGTATTTTTGACAACGATGTTTCAATCTATCGGCATAATAAAGCAGCCGAAAAATGTAGTAATAATCACTTTAAGTTTAGATTCAGATGTCCAGTTTATAACTGTAGACAAAGGGTTAATTTTAGTGGAATAAAATGCAAATATCATAGCAATGACAAAAATTGGAAAATACGATGTCATCACAAATGGTGCAAGGGACCAAAAAAAGTGGATCCAACGGAAATAGTAAAGCAATTTACTGTTATCAAAATCAAAAAAATGACTACTGATATCAAAAGCTATTACGACATAACTAATAACGTAAATAAAACTAGAAATAAAGATGGATCTTTTAATAATAAGTCAAATGCGTCAGTTGATGTGTACCAGGTCCCTGACACCGTATCATTTACTTGGCAGTATACAAAGGATATTAGCTGATTAATTAATAAATTTAAAATTCAATATTTTTTTTGTTTATTAATTCTAATGAATAATAATACTCGCGCAAATCCCTGTACTGATAAACTTACAGATTTAGAATATCTTGAGCATATGATTCCACATCATCAAGTAGCCGTAGATATGAGCGAGGCTTTAATACCACATTCAACTAATCCAGTCATTCTTCATTTATGTCGCGACATAATTCGTAAACAAAAATACGAAATATGGGAAATGGAGTTAATGCTTAAAAAAATATCACCAACACTCTTCGCAAATAAAAAGGGTATAGTTGATAAGGCAAATACGAAACTTGAATTCTATCATCCAGTAGAATCGCGTTCAAAAGAGGGACCATGTAACCCCCTGTTTTTTAAACCAGATGATCACGCCAAACATATGGAGCATATGCAGATTACCGATAAAAGCTATCTTGAACATATGATTCCACACCATCAGGTAGCCGTTGATATGAGTGAAAGACTTCTTTTACATACTAACCATTCATACTTACTTTATTTTGCCAGAAAACTTATAGTTGACCAACAAGCCGAAATATACATGATGAATAATTTACTAAAAAGGGGAAACTATAACTATTCATCCCCATTATTTACTATCCCCGAATAAATTATACTCAAGACTCTTTGGATACCATTCTATCGGCTCTTTCCCTATATTTTGTAAAAATATATTAGTCCGCGTAAAATGTGTATTATCAAACCATTTACCGCGGGTTGCCGCCAAGGGTGATGGATGACACGACGTGAAAATATGGTGTCCGGATATTATCTCTTTTTTCTTTTCCATATCAGGTGCCATATCTTTTAATACCTGCACTGCTTTTTGTCCCCAAAGAAGAAGCACTATTGAATTTTTCAGTTTGTTATTTTTAAGTAAGACTTCCCTGATTAGGGCAGGAGTAAATTTATCCCATATTTTTTGGTGACAGTTGGCCTGTGAATCGCGGACAGTAAGTGTCCGGTTGATAAGTAGGACTCCTTGCTCTGCAAGATATGTTAAATCGCCATTTTTAATGGGTCGTATTTGAACGTATTCAAGTTGAATTTTCTTTAGTATATTTCGTAATGAAGGTGGTATTTTAACACCCTCATTGACCGAAAAAGCAAGACCATTGGCCTGTCCTTTTTGGTGATAGGGGTCCTGTCCTATTATGATTACTTTTAAACTACTTTGATTGAAATGGTTAAATGCAGAGAATATTTGTTCTACTGGGGGATAGATATTAGTTACCTTTTCGTATTTCCTGTATTCACCTTTCAATTGAAGTGCTATATCGGGGTATTTATTTAAGATTTCTTGAATAAGTGGTTTCCAATCTGTTTTTATGGCTTCTAACGCAGCTTCTAGCATATATTAATCCCGAATATTATATAGCCGAAAGATAAACGTAATAAAAATATTTTAAGAATATATATGTTTCACTTAGACTCTGATTTAAGACAAGGATTAATATTTGGAGTTAGTTCTGGTGTAATTACCACTTCGGGACTTCTTGCGGGACTGGTTCAAACACCAGTTTCACCAATTATAGTGATTGTAACTATTGTATCATTGGCTATCTCAGATGGAATATCAGAATCATATGGTTTATTTATTTCAAAAAAAGTAGAAGATCCAGATGATAAAGGACCAGGTCCAGTTAAGTCATTTTTGGGACTCCTTTTTACTAAAATGGCT
>NHFY01000018.1 GCA_002170165.1 Flavobacteriales bacterium TMED123 | reverse complement strand
TTTTAGTCTATAACAAAACCACTAGTGTCTTTTTTGGCTTTGCCTTTAGCATATAAACTGACCACTACACCATCAGGATCAAGAAACCGTAGATCGTCGGCATCACCCGATATGACAGGCCTATCCATAAAAGTGTGCGGTATGACATCAATACTACGCCATACTACTGCCATGTTCATACCTTTTGCTTTTGCAATCTCTATTTGCTTTTTATACAAAGGGTTAGCTTCGCTATAGCTGAAAGTTAAGTGATAATTCTTAATATGTTCAACTTTACGATTTGCAATCTTGGTGTAGTCATACCATTGCACATCTGGAAAAGCAGCAAAGATATTGTCATAAGCCACACCATCCTTAAATACAGGTATACGCTCCCAACGAATATCACTTGTACCATTGAGCCGAATAACAGGTGTCACACCTTGCTTGCCGCAATACTTGACATATTTGGTGACATCTATAACAAGTTGCACCATAAACCCGTCACGGTCATTAGCAAGCCATGCAGTCTTTTTAGCACGTGACGCTTGTACTGTGTTCATAGCACCACGACCTGCAGTGAATAGACAACCATCAATACAGCCAGCAATCTCAGCATTGGCACAAACATTGATACCCGAAGATTTCCACGGTTGCATATACATGATAGCGGTTTCATACTTGTCACCGTTGCCCTTGATAGTCTTAGCATCAGAACCAGACGATATTAACTTACCTCTAAATGCCATAGGATAATTCCTTTTAATTTGTGTTGTCTTACTAATATGCAGCATATAGCCGCATATCATAAAGTCAACAGCTAATTACGAATATAGTTCATCTGCCCATTTTGCTGTAGCTTTAAGTACAGGCAATTGTTTTTCAAGCTCTGATATTTCTAAACAAACATCAGCAACCCTAGTATACAAGGTTGCATGTTTAGAAAACTTATCTTTACGGGTATATAATACTTTTAATCTATCCGAGACTTCAATTGCTTCATTATGATATCTATTTAACATGATCTTTCCTTTTCAGCTTGTGTTGTCTTTACAAATAATCACAAGCCACACCGCATGTCAAGCATGGTTTGGGTTGGCCCAAAATTGTGCAGCTTGTGATTACACAAAAAACAGCAACCAGCACTATAGACGGACTGATTCAAGTCACCGTGCTCAAGCCCCGTTCTTCATGGGACATTTTGCGCTTCACCCCTTGCTCAAAGGCACACGT
The DNA here is from genome assembly GCA_002170165.1 of Flavobacteriales bacterium TMED123. Classification (GTDB taxonomy): domain Bacteria; phylum Bacteroidota; class Bacteroidia; order Flavobacteriales; family BACL11; genus DUAL01. The sequence continues at coordinate 54,159 of NHFY01000018.1, read as the reverse complement.
GCCTATCGGGTGTTTTTCTCGCTATGCGGCTGCTTAATCCGCTCGCTCGCTAGGCATACTTGAATCCACAAGCCAGAGCCATTGTCATCAGTCTTTCAGACATTTTAAAGCGTGTCAAGCACTTAGTTTTAGTAGTGCGACGTACCTGCAATCTTTACATTGCGCCACCTACGTCGCTTGGTGGTATGTGTCTTTACTCTTTCAGACATTTTAAAGCGTGTCAAGCACTTAGTTTTATTAAAAGGCAGAGCGTCTAAACTTATTTGATAAACCCTACGTCATTGGCGGTCTGCTCAAGTGGTCTAGAGTTTTAAAGTTTGTTGTCGTATCTTCTGCAAACAATAAATCATAATACAACAAGAAATTAAAGCACGCAAAAGTATAAAAATAGATAGCAAAAGTATAGGTATAATTTTATATATATAAGGCATAGAACAAAACATGAACAAATGTGAGTCGGTTTGTGGGGATATATTATTTTACATACTTTTGTGCATCGGCTAAACTTTTGTTCACACACTGCATAAATCCACCACGCAAAAGCATATATAATATAGGCAACTGATTTGATAACAGTTACCGTTTGATTTTATGTCATTGATTTATTTATAAATTTTATTGTTATGGTGTATATTTTTATTATTTTGATGTAACCAAGTGTTAAAAAGGATTAGTGCAGCTTGCGTATTGTGAAAATGTACGGTCGGGCAAGCGCCACCGGGGGTCTATGCGTAGATATATACACACAAATACACAGATTAGGTTTTTTAACAGTTAACCACTATGTCGATATTACTATTTATACATGTATTGGGTACATAATAAGTGTTATTTTTATCACATACTGCACATTTAAATTGTATTATTGTACGATTAGGGGTTGACATGTTTTATATAATGTGTAAAACTATACAAGTAGACAGTAGACAGACATTTAAAGTGTTTTCATTTAGATAATTTATAAATTAGATTAAAAAAACATTTAAATGCAGACACTTTAAATGGTAGATGTATGTTAAAATTGTTATTGCATTTTTATAATAGATATTTAATTACAGTATTTTGTAGAAAGTTATTGACAATGAATAAAAAATCAGTACAACTAAGTACAGAACATGTATTAGAAGATTTTTATGACAATCTTTTAAATGGTAATTTGGATAAATTACATATACCGCATAGTGATGTCTTTTACGTAAAGCAAATGGTAGATGCTCACTACGGTAAATCCTTTACTTTACAACACGTAGAAGACGCTATGAGGGCTGAAGGTTGGGTAGAAAAGTCTTATAGTAATCCTGACTATAGAAAGTAACGTATATATGTCTATTCCTGAAAGAGTTAAAAACAAAATGAAGGCTGTTGGACTTAAAAGTGTCAATAAGCCTCAACGTTTAAATGACTCTTCTGGTAAATCTCATCACGTAATGGCTAGTGAAGGTGGCAAATATAAATATATTAAGTTTGGAGAAAAGGGTGCTAGTACTGCTGGTAAACCTAAAGCTGGGGAGTCGGATAAAATGAAGAAAAAACGTGCTTCTTTTAAGGCTAGACACGCTAAAAACATAGCTAAAGGCAAAATGTCTGCGGCATATTGGGCTAATAAAGTAAAATGGTAAGGATATAAACAAATGGCAATACCAGCAATAATTACATTAGTAAGATTAGGCTCAAAAGTCTATAAAATAGCACGTTCTAAGGCAAGTCAAGCAATGGGAAAAAGGTTAATAGAAAAGTTAGGCGGCAAGGCAATAGAGAGTACAAGTAAAAAAACGATAAACCTTACTGCTAATAGACTTGCAGCAATAGAAACAGCTAAAACGCCGGGAGTATCTTCTAAAATTGGTGGTGCTTTACGTGGTACTAAAGTAACTAAAGCAACACCGGGAGCAGAAAAAGGTAGTGTTGTTGTTGGTGCTGTTCGTACAGCTTCTAAAAAATTAGGAGATAAAGTTATTGGTAGTACAGCAGTAGGTGTTCCTAGTGCGGCTGCTATAGTTAAACTACGTAGTGAATTAAAGAAAGCTAAGACTGCAGAGGAAAGAGCTAAGTTACAAACACGTATTGAAAAAGAAGTTGCAAAGGTTCAAGCTGCAAAACAAAAAGCTAAAGACAAAAGTGATACTAAATCACGTACAGAAAACACCAATACTCGTCGTGGAGTCAATATGAAAGTACCATCAAAGCGTGTATCTAAATCTAAACCGGGTGTAAAGAAATCTCTTAGACCTAAGTTACGACCCTAGTATGAATACACGTAATTACAAATCTGAATATAGCAATTACCACGCTTCTCCTACACAAAAAAGAAGACGGGCCTCACGTAATTCTGCTAGAAGTGCCATGACTAAAACAGGCGTGGTGCGTAAGGGAGATAATAAAGACGTTGATCATAGAAATGGTAATCCATTAGATAATAATAAAAAGAATTTAAAAGCAAAACCTAGAGCTACAAATAGATCATTTCCTAGAACTAGGAATGCTCGTAAAAAGTAATTACTTTGTTGCATAGCAGCATTGCAATAATAGCTGTATAAATTTTAACTTGAACATGGTATAACTATACTTGGTAAGTAAGGAGAAAAATACCATGTTCAAGATTTTATTAAACGGAATACGTAACTTTTTTATTGAAATTCAAAAGACACAAGAAAAAAGAGTAGCCTATTGGCAATTAAAAAATATGACGGATCAAACTTTAAAAGACATAGGTATGACAAGAGGAGAAATCTATGACAAAATATACAATAAATAGTGTTACACTTGCTGCATTTATTACGTTAAGTGTAGCAAGCACAGTATCAGCAAGAAATGTTGTTAATACTGCAGGATCATCTACCGTGCTTCCATTTGCAACAATAGTTGCAGAACAATTAGGCAATAACCCAAAATATAAAACGCCTATCGTTGAATCTGGAGGTTCTTCTATTGGTAAAAAAAGTGTATGCCAAGGTTCAGGTAAAGAATATATTGACATAGGCAATGCTTCTTCACGCATGAAACCTAAAGAGTTAGAGTTTTGTAATAGTAATGGTGTAAAACTTACAGAAATAAAAGTAGGTTATGATGGTATTGTAGTAGCTAATTCAAAAAAAGGAATACCTCTTGTTATATCTAAAGTTAATTTAGGAAAAGCATTAACAGCAAAGATACCACAAAAAGACGGGACATGGGTAGATAATCCATATAAAAAATGGAGTGACATTGATTCTACTTTGCCTGATATTAAAATCCGTGTATATGGACCTCCCACTACATCAGGAACTCGTGCTTCTTATGTAGAGATGGTAAATCAAAAAGGTTATTGTGCTAAAGATAAAGTTGCTAAAGCAGCATCTATAGCTCGTAATGATAAAAAAGGAAAACTTTGTAGGGCAATACGTACAGATGGTGCTTATATTGAAGCAGGTGAACAAGATAATTTAATTGTAAGAAAATTGCAAGAAGACCCTAACACATATGGAATATTTGGTTTTTCTTACTTAGATCAAAATACGGACACATTACAAGGTGCTGTAATATCTGGAACTGAACCTACTTTTGATGCAATTGCTGATGGAAGTTATTCTATATCAAGAGCTTTGTATATATATGTAAAACATTCACATATAGATTTTATTCCCGGTTTACAGGCTTATATGGAAGAATGGGCAAAACATTGGAATGAAGAAGGTATTTTGTCTGACGCAGGTATGATTCCTATGCCTGAAGAAGAAAGATTAGAAATGTTAACAAGAATTAAAACATTGCCTGTTTTAAAAGTACAAGACTTAGAATAGTAAAGAAGGGTTTTCTACATGACTACTAAAAGTAAATCAACAGTAAATAAAGCAGGTAATTATACTCAACCCGGAAAACGTAAACAAATTTTTAACAGGATAAAAGCTGGAAGTAAGGGCGGTAAACCGGGGCAGTGGTCAGCACGTAAAGCACAAATGGTTGCTAAAGCCTATAAAGCTGCAGGTGGAGGTTACACGTAATATGGCTAAAGACCCTAAATTAGGCACAGGTAAAAAACCTAAAGGGTCTGGTCGTAGGCTATACACTGACGAAAATCCAAAAGATACTGTACCGATTAAGTTTGGTACAGTAAAAGAAGCAGAGGCTACAGTTAAAAGAGTAAGAAGATCAGGTAAATCTTTTGCTAGAAAAATTCAGATATTGACAGTTATGGAACAACGTGCTAAAGTTATGGGCAAGAAAGCTGTTGTAGAAGTAGCTAGAAAAGCAAAAGAGAGGTTAAGAAAAGAGAATGCCCTATCTTCAAAGTAATATTCCACATTTTAAAGCGTGGGTTCGTCGTGAATATACAAAAAATATGCAAGAGTATCATGGTGATTTTTTACATTGCATGGTAGTTGCAGTTACTACAATGCCAAATAGAACATTAAGTTTTCAAGTAATTTTTACTGGATTTGAAGTTGACGATGAGGATGAGCCTAATGTACATGGGGGTGCTATGTGGGCTAGAATGCCTCTTACAGCGTTAATAGCAGACACACCTTATGAAGAATGGCCTATTGAATTACCTCCTTATTTAGCCCAGCCTTGGGACTGTATGTCTCATTGGCACTCTGTTTATAAAATAGAACGTGCAAGTCCTGCACCTTGGATTGCAAAAGTCGATGGGGATTTTTACCCTGCTAAATATTATTTTACGGTAGATTATACGGATAGTGAAGTAGCAGATGATCCTGCACAACACAAACAGTCTCATGTATTAGAATTGTTAGATGCAGGAGAATATACAGGTAACATAGTTGCGTTGCCTAATAATAGAGTGAGAGTAACTCATCCAGCATGGTTTGAAGTAGGTGAAGGAGCACCTGATTTTAGACCTAATCAACATATTTTTAATTCTAAAGAAGATGTTGAATATATTTGGGATACTAAAAGAGTATTCAATAATTTATATAGAGAGGACTAACATTATGGCAATGCATAAAAAGAAGAGTATGGCACGTGGTGGCATGAAGAAAAGAGGCATGGCACGTGGCGGTATGCCTATGAAAAAAGACCCTAAAACTGGTAAAATGATTCCTGCTTTTGCAATGGACGGTAAAGGTAAGATGCAAAAAGGTGGTATGGGTAAAAAAGGCTATGCTAAAGGCGGCATAGGCACAAAAGGTGCAGCTAAAGGTGGAGCAATGGCACTTAAAGATATTCGTGCTGCGGCTAAACTAAAAGGCTATAAACTTGTAAAGATTACATAATGACTTTAACTAAGTCACAAAAAAGTTTAAAGTCTTGGACTAAACAAGATTGGAGAACTAAAAGTGGAAACCCTTCGACTCAAGGTCCAAAAGCTACAGGCGAACGTTATTTACCAGCGAGTGCTATTGAGGCTATGGATTCAAAAACGTATTCAGCTTCTTCTGCAAAAAAAAGAAAAGATACAAAAGCAGGTAGACAATTTTCTAAACAGCCTAAAAAAGCTGCTAGTATTTCCAAGCGTTATAACAGAAGATTTTCATAAAGATAGGAAAAATAAGTAATGGTTGATCTTGCAATGGAACGAGTTCTTAAATGGCAATTAATGCCACGACTTATGATGTTAGCTGTAACTATATTAACTTATCAAGCAGTTCATTGGTTTATGTCTTTACCTGATCCGTCTATTCAACAATCAGGATTGGTATCTATTTGTATGGGTGCTCTTACAGGTTGTTTTGCCGTTTGGTTAAATAACGAAAGGGACAAATAGTGTTAGGTAACATTTTTTCTAGTATTGCAGGATTAGCTACAAGCATTATTGATGCTAAGACCCAAGTAAAACTCACTGAGGCTGAAATAAAAAAGAAACAGTTAACAGGTGAGATTGATTGGGACTTGGAAGCCATGAGAGCTACACAGAACTCATGGAAAGATGAGTGGATCACCCTACTTTTTTCAGTACCACTCATCTTAGCTTTTTGTGGAGATTGGGGAAATACTGTTGTAGCAGCAGGTTTTGCATCTTTAGAGACTATGCCAGTATGGTATCAGGTTGCTCTTGGAGGTATTGTATCAGCTAGTATAGGAATGAGATCAGTAAGTAAATTCTTTGGAAAAGGATAATATTATAAAGTTTCCTCAGTTATCTGAAATAGATAAACAGTTTGTTGTTTTAGAAAAACAGCAGGAACTAATAAGAGAACAGGCTAAGATTATATTGGAGAGAAATACTAATGACATTTAAACTTTCACAACGAAGTATTGATCGTATGAAGGGTATTGACCCTGATCTTCAAAAGGTAGTAGAGGAAGCAATTAAAATAACAGAGGTAGACTTTGGTGTAACTTGTGGCATGAGAACTGTTGCAGAACAAGAAGAGCTTGTAGCCAAGGGTGCTAGTCAAACTATGAAAAGCAAACACTTAGAAGGTCGTGCAGTTGATCTTGTAGCCTATTTAGGTCCAAGAATATCTTGGGAGTTAAATCTTTATGATGACATTGCTAATGCTATTGCTATTGCTGCTGCTAAAGTAAACATACCTATAAAATGGGGAGCAGCTTGGACTGTTGGAGACATATCTACCTATCAAGGCAAAATGGAAGATGCAATGAATGAGTATATTGATCTTCGTAGATCAAAAGGTCGTAGGCCATTTATTGATGCTCCACATTTTGAGATGATTTAACATGACACGCAAACTTACAGAAAAACAACAAATGTTTCTTAACGTACTTTTTGATGAGTGCGGCGGTGATATTCTTTTGGCTAAACGTATGGCAGGTTATGCTGATAGCTATAGCACTTCAGAAGTTGTAAAAAGTATAAAAGAAGAAATACTTGAAGCTACACAAATGTATATGGCACGTAATGCCCCTAAAGCAGCTATGGCTATTGTAGGAGGTTTACATGATCCTACAGAGTTAGGCATTCGTGATAAAGTAGCATCAGCTAAAGAGTTATTAGATCGTACTGGTTTAGTTAAAACTGAGAAAATGCAAGTAGAAGCTAAAGGTGGTGTTATGTTAATGCCAGCTAAAGCATTAGAACTTGAGTGTGACTGCGAAGAAAGTAAAGAAATATGTGACTGCGATGATTAAGCCTTTAGGTGAATGGAAATTACCTCAACCTATAGACATACAAGTAGAAAATGAATGGGTAGAAATACCCAAAGTAGCACGTACAATACCTTTTGGTTACGAAATTCACCCTGATGATGATGGTCTATTAAAGCCGATACCTGACCAATTAAATAAATTAGCACAAGCTAAAAAACACTTAAAGCAATATTCTTATAGAGAAGTTGCTAACTGGTTAAGTGCAAATACAGGGAGAAGAATATCCCATGTAGGTTTAATGAAACGGTTAAAACATGAGCGAAAAAGAAAACAACAAGCTGCAAACTTACGCAGATGGGCAGAATATGCGAAAAAGGCAATCGCCAAAGCGGAGACCCTCGAAAAGAAAAGACTTGACAGCCAAGCGGAAACAGAAACAACAACCTGTTAAAGAATTAAAATCAGATATTAATTTTATTAAAAAAGTTCAAGAAGAACATAATGTTATTTTTAAACCTAATGAGGGTCCACAAACAGAGTTTTTAGCAGCTAGTGAACGAGAAGTATTATATGGTGGCAGTGCTGGTGGAGGTAAATCTTATGCAATGCTATCTGATCCTTTAAGATATATGGGTAATTCTTCTTTTACTGGATTATTATTGCGGCATACTACAGAAGAACTAAGAGAACTTATTACAAAATCACAAGAATTATATCCTAAAATTTGGCCGGGAATTAAATGGTCGGAACGTAAAATGCAATGGACTGCTCCATCAGGTGCTACTTTATGGATGAGTTATTTAGATAAGGATCAAGATGTTACTAAATATCAAGGATTGGCATTTAGTTGGATCGGTTTTGATGAACTTACACAATGGGCTACACCTTTTGCATGGAATTATATGAGATCACGTTTACGTAGTTCAGACCCATCATTACCTCTTTCAATGAGAGCTACTACAAACCCCGGCGGTAGAGGACATGGCTGGGTAAAAAAAATGTTTATTGATCCTTCTCCTGCAGGTAAATCTTTTCCAGCTACAGACATAGAAACAGGTGAGCCTTTAAAATATCCTGCAGGTCATGTTAAAGCAGGTAAATATTTATTTAGACGAAAATTTATACCTGCCAGATTAAAAGACAATCCTTATCTTGCTAATCAAGGTGATTATGAAGCAATGCTTTTGTCTTTACCAGAACAACAACGTAAACAGTTACTTGAAGGTGATTGGGACATTAAAGAAGGCGCAGCTTTTACAGAGTTTAATAGAAATACACATGTAATCGAACCTTATACTATACCAAATAATTGGGTAAAATTTAGGGCATGTGATTATGGATATGGAAGTTATTCAGGGGTTTTGTGGTTTGCTGTATCTCCTAGTGAACAATTAGTTGTATATCGTGAATTATATGTATCAAAAGTATTAGCTACTGATTTAGCTGAAATGATATTAGATTTAGAAGCAGGAGATGGCGGTTTACGATACGGAGTTTTAGATTCTTCTTTGTGGCATAAAAGAGGAGATACAGGACCATCGCTTGCAGAACAAATGATTATGAAAGGATGTAAGTGGCGTCCATCAGATAGAAGTAAAGGTTCACGTGTATCAGGAAAAAATGAAATACACAGGCGTTTACAAATAGATGAATTTACAGATGAACCAAGATTAGTATTTTTTAATAGTTGCATAGAAACAATTTCACAATTCCCTGCCATACCTTTAGATAAAAAAAATCCAGAAGATGTAGATACTAATTCAGAAGACCATTTGTATGACGCATTAAGATATGGTATAATGTCAAGACCTCGTTTTAGTATATGGGATTACGACCCTCAAAGTGGTCCTATAAATAAAATGCCTGTAGCTGATGCTACTTTTGGATATTAAGGAATTATAATGGAAGAAGATAACACATTTATTGAAGAAGAGTCAATTGCATTAGAAGACAGTAATCAATCTTCTTTGGACGATTATAAAACTAATAACATTATTCCTTACATTGAAGGAAGGTATAAACGTGCAGAAGATTATAGAAAACAAGACGAAGAACGGTGGCTTACTGCTTATAGAAATTATCGTGGCATATATGGTCCTGATGTACAATTTACAGAAGCTGAAAAATCTAGGATTTTTATTAAAGTAACAAAGACTAAAACACTTGCAGCATATCAACAAATTGTTGATATTATGTTTGCAAATAATAAATTTCCTCTTACTGTTGATCCTACAGAATTACCTGATGGAGTTGTAGAAAATGTAAGTTTTGATCCTAAAGAACCAGAAGAACTAAAAGAACAAAACAAATCGGAATCTCCATATGGATTTAAAGGTGATGGAAAAACTTTTCCACTTGGTGCAACAGTTAAAACATTAGAAGAAAAACTAGGCCCACTTACAGATAAATTAGAAAACATAGAAGGGTTAAAAGAAGGTGCTGGCACAACACCTACCGCTATAACTTTTAGCCCTACTATGGTTGCTGCTAAAAAAATGCAGAAAAAAATACAAGATCAATTAGAAGAGTCAGGAGCAAATAAACATTTAAGAAATACAGCATTTGAAATGTCTTTATTTGGTACAGGTGTAATGAAAGGACCATTTGCTGTAGACAAAGAATATCCTAATTGGGATGATGAAGGCGAGTATTCGCCTATAATTAAAACAGTGCCTCAAGTATCACATGTATCTGTTTGGAATTTTTATCCTGATCCAGATGCAAATAATATGGACGAAGCTCAATATGTAATAGAACGACATAAAATGTCTCGCTCTCAATTAAGAGCATTAAAAAAACGCCCTTACTTTCGAGGAAATGTAATTGATGATGCAATTGATTTAGGAGAAAATTACACTAAAGAAGGATGGGAAGACGATTTATCTGATTATGCACCAGAACATGGCATAGAAAGATACGAAGTCCTTGAATATTGGGGCATTGTAGATGTAGATATGCTTAATGAACATGATGTAGATATACCGAATGAGTTGTCTGAATTAGATGAATTACAAGCAAATGTGTGGATTTGTAATGGGAAATTGCTACGTCTTGTTATTAATCCTTTTAAACCTGCAAAAATACCATATCATGCTGCCCCCTATGAATTAAATCCTTATTCGTTTTTTGGGGTAGGTATAGCCGAAAACATGGACGATACACAAACATTAATGAACGGTTTTATGCGTATGGCTGTAGATAATGCAGTATTGTCTGGTAATTTACTTATAGAAATTGATGAAACAAACTTAGTTCCCGGTCAAGACTTATCATTGTATCCCGGCAAAGTTTTTAGACGCCAAGGCGGTGCGCCGGGGCAAGCTATTTTTGGTACTAAGTTTCCTAATGTGGCGTCAGAAAATTTACAATTGTTTGATAAAGCACGTGTACTTGCAGATGAAAGCACGGGTTTTCCTAGTTTTGCACATGGACAAACAGGTGTGCAAGGAATAGGTCGTACTGCATCAGGTATTAGTATGCTTATGAATGCAGCGCAAGGTAGTATTAAAGCTGTAGTAAAAAATGTAGATGATTATTTATTGCGACCATTAGGTGAAGGTTTATTTAGATTTAATATGCAATTTGATTTTGATTCTTCTATTAAAGGCGATTTAGAAGTTAAAGCACGTGGCACAGAAAGTCTTATGGCTAATGAAGTACGCAGTCAAAGACTTACACAATTTATGCAAATTGCATCTTCACCTGCTCTTGCTCCTTTTACAAAATTTCAATATATTATTAGAGAAATTGCAAAATCGCTTGATCTTGATCCCGACAAAGTAACTAATAATATGGATGAAGCTGCATTACAGGCAGAACTTATGAAAGAATTTAAACAAGATCAACCACAGCCACCTCAAGGCCAACCACCAATGGATGCATCTGGTGTAGGCGGTGCAACTGTAGGTACAGGTAATGTACCAGCACCGGGACAAGAAGGATTTACAGGAAATGAACAACCCCCTAATCAACAACCTCAAGCTACTGGTAGCGAACCAACAGGAGTGGGACCACTTCAATAATTATGTAGAGGATTTAATTAAACAACAACAAAGGTCTATGGAACAGGCAGATGAAAGTGTTATAGTTTATAGAGCGCAAGGCGCAATACATACATTACGCAGATTACTTTTATTAAGGGAAGAGGTACTACAGAATGGGTCTACTTACTAAACTTGGTAAAACAGTTATAAAAGCTGCTGATAAAGCTCAAGATATTAATAAACAAATGTCTTTAGATTTACCTGAGATAATTGAAGACACACCTATTAAAACTTCTGTAGTAACAGATGATCTAGCTGATGAAGCTACGGAAATGTTAGGCAATAAAGAAGCTATAGATAATTGGAAAAAAGAAAACAAAGTACCTAAAGAAGAAAGTAAACGTAGAAAACAAAGAAAGTTTTCAAAACAGGCTAAAGATTTACAGGCAGGTATTATGTCTGGTCCTGAGTATAGAAAATATATTAGAGAAAATCAACCTGCTACATCTTTTACACCTGAAGATTTAAAAACAATGATGCCTAACTTTAAACAAGTTGTAGGTGCATTAACTAAAGATAAATCAGATAGTGGCATTTTAGGATTAAATAGTAGTTTAGATAAAGGTAATATAGTAAGTTCTCGTTTAGATATACCTGCATACAATGAACACGATATTTGGGTAACAAGTATTGTAGATAAAGAAAAAGGTAAATTATATGGAAGAACAGCAGTTTTAAAAAATGTAAATTTTGATATGACTAATAGGGGAGCTAAAAAATTAGCTCTTGATATTGCTACTGAAGCAAAGAAAACAAAAAAAGTTTTAGATAAAGAAACAGGCGAAAGAGTACCTCAAGAATTTACACAAACTAAAACTCCTTTTGCAACTATGAAAGGTGAATGGCAAGATTTTTCTGATAAAGATGCATTTGCTTTAGCTGAAAAATATATTAATGATCCTGAATGGATTCAAGTAGGATTTAATCCTGAAAGACATAGTTTTTTTTACGATAAAGAAACAATGATGCCTGTATTTAATGCAGATGCTGTTGTACAAATAGGAGCGTTGGTATTAGCAAAAGTACCAAAATTAACTACTCCTGCCCTCAAAGCAGAACGTATAAATAAATTACGTAAACTACGCATAGATAATATGCCTGAAGGAGCAAGACCTGCTACTTTTAAGGAAGGTGGATTAGTACCAATGGATAATCAAATGAACTTTGCACTAGGTGGACTTAACGATGAAGGTGGTGAGATTGATGAAGTATCAGGCAATCGTGTACCTATTGGCGGCACTAAAGAAGGTGTGCGTGATGATATTGAAATTAGTATAAGTGAAGGTGAGTTTGTTTTTCCTGAAGATGTAGTAAGATATATAGGCTTAGACAAACTTATGAAAATTAGACAAGATGCTAAAATAGGTCTTAAAAAAATGGAAGCTATGGGTCAAATGGGCAATAGTGATGAAGCTACTTTGCCTGACGATCTTCCTTTTACTGCATCTGATCTTATTGTTGTAGGAGATGTTAATCAACCTATGGAATTTAATGAAGGGGGATTTGTTGTAAGACCTTTGCCTATACAAAATGTACCTACATCTTCAAATGAAAAATCTGATTATTCTAGTTATGCTAATTCTTCTTATATACTTACAAAAGAATTTAAAAATGCAAAAGGCGACAGCACTATTATTACTTTTATTAACGGAGAACCTGTTATTCCTATTCCAGAAGGATACGTAGAAGTTGTAAAAGGAAACGAATCTGAAGAGGCAAATATAATTAATAATGCTGTAAAAGAAGTTGAACAAAATTTTAATGATGATGGAGCTATGCAGCGTATAGAACGTGAAGAAGCAAGAGCAACTGCTATTGATTATTCATCTATGTCTTCAGATCAATTTTTTGATAGGATGAAATACGAATCTACAGACGGGTATACTGCAAGTCAAAGTATTGGAGTGGGTATCGCTCTTTTAATTCCTAAATTTGGTGGGGTAACACAAGCAGCATTAAAAATAGATCAACGTCAAAAAGTAGCTACTATGCAAAATGCCATTAACAATTTACCTGATGGTCCTAAAAAACAAGAATATCAAGCTATATTAAACGGATATCAAGAAAGTAAAAATTTTAATTCTGATGCAAAAAAAGGTATATTAAGTTCCATAGTTGGAGAAGTGTCTAATTTTTTAGGTGAAGTTGCAAGTGTTGCAGGGCTTAATTTAAACATCAACCAAGTAGAATCAATTGCAAACAATGCTACTACTGCAGTTATAACAGCAAATAAACCTGCTTCTAATTCTGAGTCTCCTAATGTAAAGAAATCTCTTAGACCTAAGTTACGACCTGAGTTTAGTAATCAATCTGATCTCCCTATTACGGATGCTTCTCAACCACCAATGGCAAATACTCCATATTTAGGCGAAGATGCAATAAATGCAATGCAGTCAAATATTACTTTAACCAATCCTCGTAGCGGTGATGGTAAATATTTTAAAAAAGGCATAAAAGCCCGTGAAGCAGGAGCCTCACCACCTTTAAGTACAGATTTTCAACAGAGTGCTTCAACTAAACCAGCACCAAAATTAATAAATCCAAAAGACCCTAGATTTTTAGGTGGAGATAGACCTGCCCAAGTAGAGTCTAGAGCTAATCAAGCAGATATAAAACTTGCCCAAGCCGAGGACAATCTAGAACAAGTAGAAACACAACAAAAGTATATGCAAAATCCTGTACCTACACTTTTGCCAGAAGAAATGAAAGCTGTTAAAGATCGGCCTGATGAGTTAAGTTTTGGCTCTCAAGGATTTGAATATGATCCCAATACACAAAGTAATATTCCTCGACAGAAATCTTTTGAAGTTAGTCCTAATATGAGTCAATTAGATCAAAATGCTTTAAAAACTAGAAATCAATTCAAATCCGAAGCTAGTGAGTTTGCTATTCCTGATCCTTCTAATGTTCCTACTCTAACTGTTGATAGTCGTAGACCTGATATGCTTGGCTATACTCAGACTAGGGATAGCAACATACCTACTACTCCAGTAGTTTCCACATTAAACCCTGAAGAATTTAGAGAACAAGAACGGATACGATCTGGTGTTCCTACTTTTAAAGACCCTGAAGAATTTAGAGAACAAGAACGGATACGATCTGGTGTTCCTACTTTTAAAGACCCAGTAGTTTCTACATTAAACCCTGAAGAATTTAGAGAACAAGAACGGATACGATCTGGTGTTCCTACTTTTAAAGACCCTGCTTCAACTTTTTCTAAAAAACCAAAACCTGTTAAAATTACAACTCAAGAAAGAAAACGTGTTGAAAGGGCTAAATCTCTTATACCTGATAGGGTACGTTTTTCTGATGATTATGTAAACGCAAAAAATAGTGGTTTTACAGGAAGTAGCATTGGAGGTTACGCTGTAGGTAAAATTTCTGGTGATAAAGACCCACAAGGTGTTATGGTTAATGATGATGGTAAAGTTACTAAAGTAAGAGATTTAAGAGACAAAAAAGAATATGGAGGTATTTCAATTAATGTTTCTGATGCTGCTACTGTATTTAAAGATATTAATGGTGTTGAGTTTGTTAAAACAGGTTTGTTAGGAAGGGGTAGAGCAACTTTAGACGGAAAAAAATATACAGGACCGGGAATTAAAAATGTTGCATATCAACAACGTGAATTAAATAAACCTAAACCAAAACCTACTAGAAAACAAAAAGCAAATAAAGAAGGAACTCGTTACAATGTAAAAGACGATGGTACTACTTATAAAGCACCAGCCGATCCTGAAGGAAATAAGGGAGGGTTTAAGAGTTTTAAAGATATGTTTGATGGTGGCGGCCCCGGTGAAAGTGCTGAAGAAGAAGTAAAAAGAGGAGGCGGCGATGGTGGTTATTCTTTTGATAAAGGAGGGTTGTTATCAAAACGTAAACGTGTTAAAATAAATACAAGTAAACGTGGTTTAGCTACACGTTAAAACAGTTAGTTAGAACTGGCTACTCACCCCCCTACAACACAGGCTACGGTGGCCCCAGTAAATAGGAAATACAATGGAACCTGAAGTATTAGAAAATCAAGAGCCTACAAAAAAATCTATAATTAAACGTAAAAGTAAAATACATGAACGTATAGAAAAAGACGAAAAAGAATTAAAACAAATGCTTGAAGAAGCACAAGAAAGTACACAACCACAAGAAGATAAGGAAGTAGAACCAGAGCCAGAAAACGCTGAAGAAAAAAGTTACAAAAAACGCTATGCTGATTTACGTAGAGGATCACAAAAAGCAAAAGCAGACTTAGAGCAACGTATTATAGCTTTAGAATCTCAACTAAAAGAAACTGCCGCAAAAAAAATTAAATTACCTAAATCAGATGAAGATATTGATGCATGGGCAAAAGAACATCCTGAGATAGCTGCAATTATAGAAACTATTGCAATTAAAAATGCACGTGAACAACAAGCAGGTTTACAAGAACGTGTAAAAGAAATTGATCTTATGCGAGAAACAGCATCAAGAGAAAAAGCAGAAATAGAATTATTGCGTTTGCATCCTGATTTTAGTGAAATTCGTGACAGTGATGATTTTCACGATTGGGCAGAAGAACAGCCTAAATGGGTACAAGAAGCATTATATGAAAATGAAGAAGATGCAAGATCAGCAGCACGTGCTATTGATTTATATAAAGTAGATCGCAATATAAAATCTAAAAAATTACCTACAGAAAAAGATGCTGCTAAAACTGTAAGTAATAAAAGTAGTCGCAATTCACCTGACTCTAGCTCTAACAATAATAAATTCAGTGAGTCTAAAGTTAATAAAATGTCTGCGAATGAATACGAAAAGTATCAAGATTCAATTATGGAAGCTATTAGAACAGGAAATTTTATTTATGATCTTTCTGGTAGCGCACGATAAAAAGTACTTGACAATAAAAAATAAAAAGATATAACTATACTTAACAAGTTTAATGCAACCCCATATATAATTGGATTACTTGCATTAAACTTTATTATCACAAACATAAATAAGGTATAAAGACTACCTAAATCTACGGCCCATTTTGTAAAAGGTAGGCCAACTTTTTACAACAATGTTACCCTATAGAATTAGCCTCATTAAAACCATTTGTAGTTTGTATCTGTGTCTAATGCAAGGAGAAATACAATGGCATTTCAGACAGCGGCGGGTTATAATAATCTCCCTAATGGAAATTTTAGCCCCATTATCTACTCCAAACAGGTACAGCTTGCATTCCGCAAAAGCACTGTAGTTGGAGACATCACTAATTCAGAATATTTTGGAGAAATTAGTGGACAAGGCGATACAGTTAGGATTCTTAAAGAACCTGAAATTTCTGTATCAGAGTATGCACGTGGCACAAATGTCACTGCTCAAGACCTTGAGGATACTGATTTTCAATTAGTTATTGACAAAGCAAATTATTATGCTTTTAAAATGGATGACATTGAAGAAGCACATTCTCATGTAAATTTTATGCAACTCGCAACAGATCGTGCTGCATATCGTTTAGCTGATCAACATGATCAAGAAGTTCTTGGTTATATGGCTGGTTATAAACAGTCTGCTTTGCATACTGTTGCTGGCGCATTAAATGATCAAGTTAATGGAACCAAAGCGGTTACTACTGCTGGTGCAAACGAATTGCTTGCATCTATGCAATTGCATAAAGGTGATTTCGGTAATATTACTACAGGTTCTGCTGGTACTCATTCTATTCCAGTAGCTGCACGTTTACCGGGTGCCACTTCTTTGCCAACAACAACCGTATCTCCTGCGATGATTATATCTCGCATGAAACGTTTGCTTGATCAACAACAAGTTGATAGTGCAAATCGTTGGTTAGTGGTTGATCCAGTATTTATGGAAATCCTCGCTGATGAAGATTCCCGTTTTTTAAATGCTGATTATGGTGAATCAGGTGGACTACGTAATGGTTTGACTATTAACAACTTTCATGGTTTTCGTTTGTATACTTCGTCTAACCTGCCTTCAGTAGGTACAGGCGCAGGTACTTCTGGAACTGCAAACCAGCTTACTAACTTTGGTGTAATTATGGCAGGACATGAATCTGCTGTTGCAACTGCAGAGCAGATTTCTAAAACAGAAACCTACCGTGATCCTGATAGCTTCGCTGACATTGTTCGGGGAATGCATTTGTATGGTCGTAAGATTCTTCGCCCAGAAGCAATCGTTACTGCCCGTTATAACGCAGCGTAAGGAGATATACAATGGCTACTTTTGACATGACTCTAAAAACTACTCCCGGCGTTGGCGCTAATAGTATTGCACAACATACCAATGTAGGCAATCCTGTACGCACTATAGAACGTATCTTGGATATTGATGCCATGATTGTTGCTGGTGCTACTATTGCAGACGGTGATATATTTCAATTACTTGAAATTCCTGCTCAATCAATTATTCTTTTTGCAGGGGCAGAAATACTTAAACCGTTTACTGCATCATGTACGTGTAATATTGACTTCGCTGCTGGCGATGACATCATTGATGGTGGTGATCTAACACAAGCAGCAGGTACTTATCTTGTAAAAGGTACTAATGGTGAAACCAACCTTGTCAACACAGGAGCAGCTTCTACCTTTGCGGCAGAAAATCTAGCTCTCGTTGGCACTGCAGATACCATTGATGTAACTATTGCAGGTGCAGCGGCAACTACTGGTAAACTGCGTTTGTACGCATGTGTAGCGGATATTTCGGCAGCAATGACGCCATCGGCGCTTGCTGATCGTGATTATCTTGCATAAGTAAAAGTATTAAGTAGGTTGTGTAAAAACAGCCTACTTATATTTTGTTCTATGAAAGGATTATAGAATGGCAGCTACAGTAACTACAGCAATGTGTACTTCTTTTAAAGAAAATCTGTTAAAGGGTAAGCATAATTTTGACAACGGTGATACTTTCAAAATTGCTCTTATTAGTGCAGATTCTTCTGCTACGGGTACATATGACGCCACTACTACTTCTTATACTCAACTTCAAGGTAATGGAGAAGTTAGTGGCGGTGGTTATTCTGCAGGTGGGCAAGCCTTAGACAGTCCTACTGTTACTACATCAGGAACTACAGCTTTTGTTGATTTTGCTAATGAAACATTTTCAACTGTAACTGTTTCAGCAATTGGTTGTTTAATTTACAACGATAGTGATTCTGGAAAATTAGCGGTAGCTACTTTTAGTTTTGGTGGTACAGTAAGTTCTACAGCAGGTGATTTTACTATTCAGTTCCCAACTGCAAATGCAACCAACGCAATTATTCGTATTGCGTAAAAAATAACATTACCCAAAAAAGGAGTATTATATCGTGGTAAAATTTGTAAATAGAGCCAAGATGCAAATATCTACTACGGGTAATGTGTCTAGTATAACTATGTCTAATACACCTCCTGATGGATTTCAAACATTTCAAAGTGCTGGAATTGTTACAGGAGATACTATTAGCTATACTATTGAAAGTGGTGACACCGCATTTGAAGTAGGTACAGGAACTGTAACTATTTCTGGCGGTGTTACTACGTTATCTAGGGATACAGTTTTAACTGGTAGTCTTGGTGCAGGTAATAGGATTAATGTTGGTAACAGTGTTGCAGGAACAGAATCTTTTGTTTTTGTAACTTCAACTGCAGAAGATATGACAAATGCTAGTACACCTGTTATTACTACGGCAATATCAAGTCCACAATCTGCAGAAGTTCTTGCATGGAATGGCACGGCATGGGCTAACGCTACACAATTTTCTGGAACTACAGTTTCGGCAAACGCACCTGCTTCTCCTCAAGAAGGCGATATTTGGGTAGATGAAGCAACTCTTAAAAATTATATTTATTATACGGATCAATCAGGCGATAACTATTGGATTGAAACATTACCTGTAGGACCAACAGGACCAACGGGGTCACAGGGATCGACAGGAGAGGCTGGTACATCAGCTAGTGTCGTTGCTAATCAAACTGCAATGAATGCTCTTACAGGTATAAATGCAGGACACTTAGCTTATGTTACGGCAGACAAAGCTATGTTTAGCTATGACGGTACTGCATGGACAAGATTTGCCTATAGTGCAGATAATAATGCTGCTGGCGTTAGTCGTGTAGTAGCTAATATGGCAGCTTTGATTGCAGTTACAGGAATGAATACAGGAGATATTGCTCTTGTAAATGATTTAAAAAAACTATTTATGTATACAGGAGTTGGTTGGTATGTAATTGCTACTATTACAAATGATTCTCCTTCTGCAATTTCGGGGGTTAATGCTACTTATACTTTATCACAAGACGCAACACCAACTGTTATTACTGCAATAGCTACCGACCCAGAAGGGTTTCCTTTAACTTGGTCTTACTCAGTATCAGCAGGTTCCCTAGGAAGTATAGCTACTGTATCTCAATCAGATAATGTATTTACTATAACGCCTAGTACAACTGATGCAGGTACTTTTAGTTTAACTTTTAGCGCTACAGATAATATAAACGGAGCAGTTAGTGCTTCTAGTGCTTTTACTTTAGCTTTTATAAGTTGGGCTGTTCCTACATTATCTCAAGAAATAGCAACAAGTAATACTAGTGGAGCTTATAGGCCATTCTTTGGCGGCGGCACTGATATTTCTAATGAGGGAACGGCTGTAATTGGACATCGTCAAGGATTTACTAATGGTTATGGTGGTATTAGAATAGTTAAATTATCGGGCAGTACTTGGTCAGTAGAACAAGATATTGAAAATTATATAGATTCAAGTCTTAACTCTAATTATCAATACTATTTAGGTGATTGTGTAAGTATATCTAATGATGGAAATACTGTAGTAGCTTCTAATACTTCTAACGGAAATTTAAACTACGTTTATACAAGAAGTGGAAGCACTTGGAGTTTTCAACAAGTAATAGGTAATGACAGTTCTACTTATAATACTCAACTAGAACGTATGAATATTAATGCTATATCTGGTGATGGAAATACTATTGCATTAGGCAGTAATCCTAGGGGTAGTAATTCTGGAACTACAGTAGATAAAGTATATGTATATAAAAGAACAGGCACTACTTGGGCAGCAGAAACAATATCAGTTCCTACTGAAGTTAGTAATCAAGGCGGTGGTGCTGCTTTTGGTAGATGGGTTAGTTTATCTTCTGATGGAAATAAACTTGCAACAGGCTCTTCAGGATTAGATGTAGGTGCAACAAATGCTGGTGGAGCATGGATTGCAAATAGAAGTGGGTCTACTTGGTCTTGGGAAAGTAAAATACATTTTGGTACTCCTGCAAGTAATGCCAATTGTGGTTTTGGTCAACTGGGTAATATGTCTTCAGACGGTAATTATTTATTAGCAGGAAATTTAGGAGCCAATCAAGAGGCTTATGTTTTTTATTGGGATGGTTCTTCTTGGAATTTACAAGCAACTATTTCAGGAACTAACCCATCAACATATACTGAAACACTAGGACCGGGAGGTGCGGGAAGTTTTGACTCTTCTGGAAGTGTTTTAGCATTGCAAGGGCGTCAACAAGCTGCTTGGTCTACAAATATGGTTGGAACTTTTCAAGCAGATATTATTATATATAAAAGAACAGGTACAAGCTGGTCATATCTAGGTTATATTAGAACTCCTTTATCTTCAGATTTTTTTGGTTTTAACTCTTCTTGTGCTACATTATCAAGAAATAGTGAATATATGATTTTTGGAAATCCAGAAGCGCCTGATCAAAATGGAAATACTGGCGGTAGAGCATATATTTATAAACGAGGGTCTTAATTAATGGCAAAAGCAAACTTTCCTAGTTCGCCTAGTAATGGTGATACATTTACTGTAGGCAGCATACAATATACTTATGATTCTACTAAAGTAGTTTGGAATGCAGTTTCTACTGTTGCAAATACCATAAATGATATTGGAAATGTTAATGCACCATCTCCTACAAATAATCAAATATTAAAATTTTCTAATAGCACTTCAAAATTTGAATTAGCGGACTTACAATCTTCTGTTGCATTTAATGTAAATGGTCTTACAGATGTAAGTGCTGCTTCTCCTTCAGACGGTCAAATTTTAAAATATAACAGTAGTGCTTCACAATATGAATTAGCAGATGGTGCATCTATTACTGCT
Source organism: Flavobacteriales bacterium TMED123 (assembly GCA_002170165.1). GTDB lineage: Bacteria > Bacteroidota > Bacteroidia > Flavobacteriales > BACL11 > DUAL01. The sequence goes on along the minus strand of NHFY01000018.1, from coordinate 33,036 downwards.
GTTACTGCTATGTCTGATCTTGCAGCACTTCCTAACCCTAAAGCTGGTGATACAGTTCTTGTTACTTCTTTAAATAAAATGTTTATATATTCTTATGCAGCACCAGTTACATTTGTTGTAACAGTTGTTAATGTTAGCGGTAGTAATGTATTTGCAATAGATGGTGTAAATAATGCTGCTCTTACATTAAATCGTGGAATGACTTATATATTTGATGTAAGCGATAGTTCAAATGCAACACATCCTCTAGGTTTTAAAACAGTTACAAATTTTGGTACAGCAAGTGAGGCTGAATCGGTTACTACTGCAGGGGTAGTAGTATCAGGTACTGCTGGTAGTTCTGGTGCAACTGTTACTTATACTGTGCCAAATGATGCTTCTACAAATTTAAAGTATTACTGCCAAACACATGGAAATGCTATGGGAGCAAATATAGTTACTTCAAGTTCTTCTGGTCGTGGATGGTTTGTAATTGCTACTGTAACTAATGCTTCTCCTACTAGTATTTCTGGAGTAGATGCTACTTATACTTTTGCTCAAGACGGCACACCTACAGTTATTACTGCAGTTTCTTCTGATCCAGAAGGATTACCTATTACTTGGAATTATGCAGTAACATCGGGTTCTTTAGGTTCAATAGCAACTATTAGTCAATCAGATAATGTATTTACTATAACTCCTAGCACATTAGAAGCTAATGCAGGTACTTTTAGTTTAACTTTTAGCGCTACAGATAATATAAACGGAGCAGTTACTGCAGTAAGTGCATTTACATTATCTTTTAGTCCACCACTTTTTACTAGAACATTAGAGGCATTTGTTACTAGTTCAAACACAAGTTATTATTCTAACTTTGGTTTATTTGGAGACTTTTCTGAAAGCAAGTATATTTTAGGTGCTGTTGAAGACAATAAAGCTATACTATATAATGCTACTAATAATACAGTTCTTAATACATTTACTGAGTCTCCAAACGGTAGCATTTCTAGATTTGGAGAATGTGCAATTAGTCAAAATTATGTAGCAGTTAGTGCTTATAATTCGGGACCAAACACTAATGCACCATCATATGGACAAACTGGTACTATTTACATATATAGTGCTTCTGATTATAGTGCAATTACTAATTTTCAAACTTTTGGGTCTAGTGCTAGAGCATATTTAGGAATGAATATGGGCTTTACACAAAATGGAAATTATCTCGTAGCTACTGCGCCAAGAGCAAATTTTGGTTCTACACCGACAGGTAAAGTAGTAGTATATGATGCTAATAATTCTTGGTCAGCAACTCAAATATCTTCACCTTTTTCTTCTGGTCCTTTTGCAGATTCAAATGCTGGTTTTGGTATTGGAGTAACTAATACTTATTTTGCAATAGGTTCTCCAAATTATGATAGCGGAAGTTACAGCAATGATGGTAGAGTTGATATATTTAATGCTACATCTCCATTTGCTCATTTTAGAACGTTTTTACCAGCATCATTAAGCGGAGTTGGTACTAATTTTCAATTTGGTTATTCTGTTGATGCTTGGGATGACTATGTAATTATAGGAAGTGGAACTTCATTTAATAAGGCTTGGATATATAGAATGTCAACAGGAGCACTTATAGTAGAGTTATCTACTCTTGTAACAGGAGAAAGTAATCAGTTTGGAAAATATGTTGGTATAGGCCCAAGTGGAGCAGTAGTTGCTGATACGGGCAATGACGAGGCTTTCTTTTTTAATCTAACTGACATAGCTAATGGAAATGTTACTGCTAATGGGTCTAGGGCTAAATCAGAATATACTGCAGGTGGACTAAATTTAAATGATTTTAGTGAAGGTATTAAAGTTAGTAAAGTTAGTAATAGAGTTTCAATTGGTACTTATTATCCTCAAATATCTGGTTCAAATACAGCTTCTAGGGCATACATATATAGTTAAAAGGGAATTTAGTTAGTGTTAGGATTTGCGCCAATAGCAAGTAATGCAGTAGCTGCAGCTAGTGTAAAGGAACTCTTTGGCCCTAAATTAACAAGTGTTCCTATTAACTCTAGTATTGAAAATGTAACTTTAACGGCAACTGCAATAATTGGTCCTACACCCGTAAGACAATTTAATAGTACGGTATATCATAATACTAATGCAGGTTTAACAGATTCAAGTGGCAATCCTTTACCTGCTAATTTTGTTGTCAAAAATAAAGAAGAGTTTCCTCTTGATAGTGGGGGAACAACAGTATCGTCAGAACATTATTTTGTACAATTTGGTATGGGGTTTTTTGATGCATCAACTACTGTAGAAAATTTATTAGATGTTAGTGGTAACGTATCTCAAGGATTTGTAAAAGGTACTGGAGAGGTTGGATTATCAGATCAATTTGCTAATCATTTTAGATTGCAAACAGGTGTTGACAATTCAGGAAATCCTATTTTTCATGCAGATACTCCCGAAAGATTTATTTATGATAGGTCTATTTATCAATTTCCCGGCGATTTATTTTATGATATAACAAAAGCTAATCTTAGTCAACCTTCAGGTACTCCTGCAGGAGCAATTCACAATCCAATAGATATAAATTTATTTTTTCCTCATAAAGCTGCAAATACAAAAGTATATAAAAATTCTGACAATGATGTAAAAAATATTAGATTTTATGGTTCTGTAGCTGATGAAACTATTCCTGCTGGTTATTCAGAAGATACTACAGCTACAGAAACATTAGGTGACTTTACTTTAGGTTTTAATGGTGTACCTGTGGTAGTTGGTGCAGAACGTGCCACTACTCGTATGTTAATTGTAATGCACAATCCTGCTGCTTCAGTTCCTGACAGTGGAATTATTTTACAAGGTCTAAGAACTTTAGACATAGATTTTACTATTAATCCATATCAGGTACAAACTTTTATAGGTAAATTATTACATCCTAATTTTGATTCACAACATGAATTGTTAATAGGGGGAACCTTACAAACTGTTGATGTTTATAATCCTAGACTTGATCCTCTTACAGATTGTGGTATGGAAGCATTTTATAACCCACCTCTTAAAGATGGATTGCCTTTTTTAGCTACAATAGAAAATTCAGATTCAACAAAACCTTTTACAGGACTAGAAGCTACAGGATTTGTTAGAGGAAGTTTAAAAGATTTACAACAACGTGGTTTAGTAGATGCAAATGGAAATCCAATAGAAGGCGCTACAGACGCAGATGGTTTTATTCCATCTGATCCTGTATTTCCCCCTATATTTGGTGCAAGTGTTGAACTTCCAACATTTCCTTTATTTAATTTAAATTTTGATTTTGTTGCAAACAATTCTATAACTGTTAGAGTATCTGACAATGATGTATTTACTCAGCCAGACGCAAATAATTTTAATCATCCTACTACATTAAATTTAGCCATTGGTGCAAATAGTACTGCAGTGCCATCAGATTCTAGGCAAAGTGATGCAGGTTTATTTTTTGATTTATCTCAAAATATAAAAGTAACTACAGCAATGTTAAGAAGCCCTAACTATTATGGTGGTGTAGGTTCTACAGGAAGTTTAGGAAATTTAATTGCTGCTGTTTATTCAGGAAATACTACATCTTTAAATGAAACAACAACACCTTCTACGGTTCCTTACATACCTTTGACACAAGGTTTAGAACTTAGAGAGCGTGGTACAGATGGCGCTCCTTCAGCATTTTTACAATTTAATAACGGTACATTTAAATTAAACAAACCAAATAATGTTTTAATAGGTAGTAATACCACTACTCATATAGTAAAAGTTGTTGGTGGTGTATATCAAATAGATGGAGTAATTAGACCTGCTTTAAGTTTAATTATTGGAGATAGTTATATATTTGACCAAAGTCATTCTAGTAATGCAGGACACTTTTTAGTATTTAATACTGCTGCAGGATTAGGATCAGGAACAGCTAGATACGAAACTTTTGTAACTAATAGTGGTTTATCTTCTGGTGGAACATCGGGTGCTTTTACAAAAATATATGTTGACAATGTAGATCATTTATATTACGGTTGTCATTATCATGCAAATATGGGTAACACTGCCGCAAGCGGTGGTTTTGCTATATCACAACCTTTTTATAGGGCATTTGCAAGTAGGCTTGTAGCAAATGTAGATTTAACTTCTCAGTTGGCTACAGGACAAACAGGCACATTGTTAGAAGGAGAAGGAACTGGTTCTTCTGCACCTGTTGCTGGAGAAGTAAGCGGCGATGCGTTAGCTCAAGCATTTGTAAACATGTTTGGTGTTCAAAGAAGTGGAGAAGTAGGACAAGTACAAACAGAACTAGGAAATGCTACTGTAGACACAAATACAAATAAAATAGATTATAGAAATTCTGTAGGAGATGTAAAGGTAATACATTTTTCAGGAGTAGGTTCTGATAGAGTACCACATCAATCTATTCCTTTTATAGATAATGGACAACAAGAACAAACTGCAACTCAAATATCCTCTATACCCGTTAATTATGTAGCACGTTTTGATCATTATATAAATTATGGAACAGGATTTAGAGACTCTACTGTAACAGAATTACAAGGAACTTCTGCTGCAGGTAGTTTTACACATCAAACAAATTCTATTATTATTATACCCACAGACGAAAGAACAGAGGGAATCGCTCATGTAACCCCTGCTTTAGATACAACAGGATTACTTTTAAATTCAGGGAATTTACTTTTAATAGTATCCGAACCTTTAGTAAGTAATTTTGATGCAACAGTAAGTTTAGGAAATATAACTCCTATTGGTAAAAGTCAAGCATTATTAGGTCTTAATCCTTTAGGTTCTTCTTTTGACGATGAACATCCTGATGGTCTTGAAAGCACTTTTTCAACAGGTACACTTAGTCTTAGCATAGGTGCCGATCCCTTTGATCCTGTACTAGGTTTTGGTTTTTCGGATTTAAATACTTTAGTTATTTCTCAAGGTCAGTTATTTACACTAGAAGGTAATGTATTTGATTTTCCAGATGGAGGAGGTTTACTTACAGGATCAGTTGGAACTATTACTCCTAAAGTTATTAGTAACTTAGTCGGAGTGTCAAATCAAACTTTGTTACTAGGAAATCTTAAAGGTAAATTATTTTTACTTATGGAGAGTGGAAGTAATATAGGAATTAGTGGCCCTGATGTAACTATAGAATTATATGGTTTGATTGGAATAGCAGAAAGAACTAATCCAGCGCTTAGTGCTAGACATCTTATTAATGATCACGATAATCGTACTAATATAACAAAAATAAACGGTAACATTAGACCATTTAAAGAGCAAGGAAAAGATTTTAGTAAGCACGTTTCTCCGCATGGACCAAGAACTTCTATTTTACTTACTCACTTTTTAAGTGGTATAAATGCTACAGGAGAAACTGAATTACCTACAATAAATACAGATACTTTTATATCAAATGTACAAAGTACAACTTCAATAGAAAATATTACAACAGAATCACACAACACTTTAATTATTGTAGGACAAGAAACAACAGGCAGTGTTTCAGCAACAATACCAAAAGTAAATGCAATTGTTTCAGGAGTAGAATCTACCACTGCCGTAAACAGTAATATAAAAGTTAATAGCGGAAGTACTCTTGTAGCAACCCCTAGTGTAGGAAACATTGGTATAGTTTCTGCAAGAGTATCAGTCGAGAAAATAATATCTAATGTAATTAGTTTGTTTGAAAATAGAGCGCCTCAAATTAATACTGCAGGTTCTTTAAGTACAACGGTAGGAAATAGTGCTACAGGAAACATAGATACAACAGCAGTAGTATTTAACTTTGCTAATTTTGCAGACAAATTTACTAGAGAAAATTTAGTTACGGCAAGTGATACATCAAGATTAATTACAATAGCTTCTCAAAATAGAAAAGTATTTGCATAAAGGAAAACAATATGGCATTAAGTTGGCCCGATAAAGACCCAGATGAAACTCTAGATTATAGCATTGATTGGAGTGCTTTTCTTGGTGATGCTACTATATCTAATGTACAGTGGGCAGTAAAATCTAATGCTTTTAAACCAGAAACAAACATTAATCCCGGTCAAACTATAACTAATATTTCATCTAATGCTGTAATAGATGATATTATGTTAGTGTCAAAAACAAATACAAACAATGTTGCTTCTGCTTATATTGGAGGTGGATTAAATTCAGAAACTTATGTATTTTATTGTACTATAACAGACAGTTTATCACGTACTTCACAAAGAGCAATTAAATTAAAAGTCAAGGATAGATAATGGCATATAATTTTTTAGGTTTAATTAACGATGTTAATAGAAGGTTAAATGAAGTAGAATTAACAACTACTACATTTAACACTGCTATTGGTGAGTATAGTATGATTAAAGATGTTATAAATGCTTCTATACGCTATATCAATCAACACGAATTTGAATGGCCTTTTAATCACGAAACTGAAAACGAAACAGTTACAGTAGGCACTGTAAGATATGATTTTCCTTCTAATGCTAAAAGTGTTGATATGAATACTTTTAGAATAGAAAGAAATAGCACATTAGGAAATCAAACTAAAAAATTAAAAGTTATAAGATATAATGAATATCTAGAAAAATACGTTGACAACGAATATAATACATCTACTGTAGTGCAAGGAATGCCTCATTCAGTAGTTCGTACTCCTAGTGAAGAGTTTGCTTTAGTGCCATCACCAGATAAAGCATATACAGTTACTTATGAATATTATAAAATACCTTCTGATTTAACTACAGCTACATCTGTACCAACATTGCCAGAACAATTTAGATATGTTATAATAGATGGTGCTATGTATAATGCTTATTTATTTAGAGGAGAAAGTCAAGAAGCTGCAATGATGCAACAACGATTTGAGCAAGGAATTAAACAAATGAGAACTATTTACATAAATAGATACGAATATGTTAATTCTACTATGCTTACACGTAGTGCGTATGCTTCTAATACAAGAGTTAATTAATGGCTAGTACCAGAGAAACTTTTCCTATTGAATTTAAAGGTGGTCTTATTACTAATATGAGTCCTCTTCAACAAGGTATAAATGCTCCCGGTTCAGCTACTGTATTACAGAATTACGAATGTGCTATAGATGGTGGATATAGAAGAATATTAGGTTTTAAAAAATTTAGTAGTAATATTATTCCTCCTTATGGAAAACCTGTTGTACATGGAGCTAGTCAAACTGGAACGTCTATTATTATTGCTAATATTTATACTTCTCCTATTATAGGAGATAAATTTACAGTAACAGGTATAACAGGGACTTATACAATAAGCAATGTATCTTTTGATAGCGTAAATAATAGAGCAACTTTAACGTTAACTACTTCTTTAGCTTCTAGTCCTGTTAATGCAGCAGCTATTAATTTTACTTCAATAGTATCAAAATATACAGCAAATGGATTAGGAATATTTAGCACAGATGCTGGCGTAAAAGCTATAATAGGTTACAATAACGATTTATTTCAAACAGGTGGAGATTTAGTATCCTCTGAATATGAAAAAATAAATGTTCCTAACTATGGTACTCCTTTAGTAAACGGAAGTAGTCAAACAGGAACAACATTAATAATAGATGGTATCACATCAGCCCCTCAAAATGGAGATGTTTTTACAATTAATGGAGTAGATAAAGTATATACAGTTAGAACAAACGCTACTGTTTCTTCTGGTGGAACAACTTTAACTATTGATCCCGCACTTGCTTCTAGTCCAGTAGATGATGCAGCACTAACTTTTATTAGTACAAGTAGAAAATTAGCTTTACAAACAAGAATTACTGACTATAACTATAGTGGAACACAAAAAATTGCTATTGTAGATGGTTTTAATTCTCCTGCTTTATATGATGGTACAACATATACTGCATTAAACTCTGCACCATCTGATGTTCAAGGTGCTTCATTTGTAATAAATTATAGAAATCATTTATTTTTTGCTAAAGGTTCAAAACTTACTTTTACTGCACCTTTTACTGATAATGATTTTAACACAGGCAACAATGCAGGAACTATTCGTGTATCAAATAATATAACAGGATTAATAGTATTTAGAGAACAACTAATTATATTCACACAAAATAGTATAGAAAGAATTACAGGAAGTACAGCATCTGATTTTTCTTTAAAGCCAATTACTACTGACATAGGAACTTCTAGTCCAGAATCAATTCAAGAAGTAGGTGGCGATATAATGTTTCTTGGTCCTGATGGACTTAGGCTTTTAAGTGGTACAGATCGTATTGGAGACTTTGGACTAGGAGTTATTTCAAAAGCTATTCAAAGTAAATTAACAGATTTTATAGATTCTAATATTAATTTTACTAGTGTTGTGATTAGAAGTAAATCACAATATAGATTATTTGCAAACAATTTATTTAGCAATGGTATTATAGGCACACAATTTTCTTCTCAAGGTGGAGAAAACTTTGCTTGGTCTGAAATGAGTGGTATTAAAGCTAACGTAGCCGCAAGTAATTTATATAATAACAAAGAAGTTATTTTATTCTCTAACGATACAGGATATGTTTATCAATTAGAAAGCGGAAATAGTTTTGATGGAGCTAATATATCAGCAGTATATCAAAGCCCTTTTATGCCTTTAAATGATCCTAGAATGCGTAAAACAATATATAAATGCACAATTTTTACAAATCCAAAAGGCTCTATTGAATTTGATGTATCTTTAAAATTTGATTTTGATGAATTAAACTCAGTTCAACCTAATGCAATTAGTTTTAGTAATATAGCATCAACTGTTTCTTTTTACGGTCAAGCATTATTTACTAATACTGCATCAGATACTTCTGCTAAATATGGTGGAAAATTAGCTAGAATATTTAAAACTCAAACAGTAGGAACAGGATTTGTAGTATCTTTAAAATTTGAAACAGATAATACTAATCCCTCTTTTGGTTTAGATACAGCTACGTTAGAATATAATACAAATGCAAGAAGGTAATTAAAATGGGTACAGGCTACACAAGACAAGATAATGCTAATAATATTGCCAATGGTAACATTATTAATGCTGATGACCTTGATGCTGAATTTGATCAAATTGCATTAGCTTTTGGTACTTCTGGTCATTCTCACGATGGCACAGCAGAAGAAGGAGGAAGAATAAATACACTTGGACCTAGTGGGGAATTTATTGCTAGTTCTACTACTGTAACTCCTAATTCTAATAATACAGTAGATATAGGTACGTCTAGTTTACAATTTAAAGACCTTTATATAGATGGTATGGCATATATTGATGGACTAAATCAAGATGTATTAGTAGATACAAATAAAAAAGTTCAGTTTAGAGATAATGCAATTCATATTCAATCTAGTGTAGATGGTCAATTAGATATTGTAGCAGATGCAGAAGTGCAAATTGATGCTACTAAAGTAGATATAAATGCTAATTTAGAAGTATCGGGATCACTAACAGTTGGTACTACATCGTTTTCTGAAGCTACACTTAGCGTATTAAATGGTGCAAGTGTAACTACTGATGAGTTAAACTACAATGATACAGGCGCTGCAGTTGGTACTGTTGTAGCAAATAAAACTGTTACGGCTGATGCTAATAAGGACGTAGCAAGTTTTCGTAACTTAACACTTACAGGCAATTTAAACGCAGCAAATGCTACATTGTCGAGTACATTAAACGCTGCTACACTGGATATATCTGGTGATGTTGATATAGACGGAACACTTGAAACTGATACTTTATCAATAAATAGCACTGTGGTTACTTCTACTGCTGCAGAATTAAATATTCTTGATGGTGTAACATCTTCTACTGCTGAATTAAATTACAATAATACAGGTGCGTCTGTTGGCACAGTAGTAGCAAACAAAACAGTAACGGTAGATTCTAACAAAGATGTTTCTAGTTTTAGAAATATAACATCTTCAGGTGTAGCTACTTCAGGAAGTATTGTAATAGATGATGCAGGTACTATTGGTTCTGCTAGTGATACTGATGCTATTGCCATAGCTTCTAATGGTGATATATCAATATCTCAAGATTTAACTGTGTCTGGAAATTTAACAATTTCTGGAGTAACAACTACTGTAAATTCAAGTGAAATTAATTTAGCAGATAATTTAGTACTTATTAACTCTTCTTTTACTGGAGCAAGTCCTCCTACTAATCAGTCTTATGGTATTGAAATAGAAAGAGGTAATGCTGCAAATGTATCATTTGTTTGGGATGAATTAAATGATAAATGGTCACTTGGCAGTGAAACATTAGTAGCTAATACTTTTGAAGGTGCATCATTAGATATATCTGGTAATATAGACGTAGATGGCACAACTAATTTAGATGCTGTGGATATTGATGGCGCTGTTCAATTAGATAATACGTTTACAGTAGGCGTGGATGATACAGGGTATGATGTTAAATTTTTTGGTGATACGGCAAGCGCTTATGTGCAATGGGATGCAAGTGAAGATGATTTAATTTTAGGCGGTGCTGCAGGGCTAATAGTTCCAGATGGCAAACTTACTTTAAACTCTACGGCAGTTACCTCTACTGCAGCAGAGTTAAATATTCTTGATGGTAACACTTCTGCTACATCTACTACAATTGAAGACGCTGATCGTGTAGTTATAAATGATAATGGTTCTATGGTGCAAGTAGCAGTAACAGATTTAGCTGCATACTTTGATGATGAAATAACAGCAATGCCTAATCTAGTAACTACTGCAGCTACAACAGTTGGTGTTCTTAATAGTGGTCAAATTGGAAGTGGTTTTGGCAGTATTAACACGGGTTCAAGCGAGATTAGAACAACAGGTAGTGGTTTATTTGGCGCAGTGGGCGTTACTGGAGATTTAGATATTTCTGGAAATTTAAAACTAAGCTCTACGGCTGTTACTAGTACTGCAGCAGAGCTTAACATTATGGACGGAGACACATCTGCTTCTACCGTCACGATAGCCGATTCAGACCAAATGGTTTTGAATGACGGTGGAATCATGAAACAGATTGTCGCTAGTACGCTTAAATCTTATACTCAAGGATTAACTTTTGCGTCTGTTCAGACTCACAATAATGGCGTCACTAATAGTACTTTTACTACTTTTACTTTAGCTACGTTAAGCAGTGGTCAAGGTGCGTTAATTTTGCCTTTTGTTAACGAATCTAGAATGGATAGTAACCCTTATCAAAGTGCCACATATACAGGAGGCACTAATGGAGGTGGTTTTCAACTTCACTCTGCGAGTGCTACTATATCCATACAAGCAAGAAATGATGGCAGTGGCGTAGATGGCAGTTTTTCTGGAGTTATAATTATATTTAATGGGGCAGAATAATTATGTACACCACATTACAAGATTTATTAATAATAATTGCAACGGCATTAGGTGCAAGCATACTTGCATTAATACGTATGATATTTACAAATGAAAAAAAGATACAAATGTTAGAAAAGGAAATATCTTATAGAACAGATTTACTAGAAGAAGTAAGGCAAGAACAAAAAGAAATGCGTAGAGACATACAACGATTGTTTGAAGGACCAAAGGATTAAACAATGCTTGCTGAATTAGCTGTAGCAAATGCTGCTTTTCAAGTAATTAAAACTGCTGTTCAAAATGGCAATGATCTTGCTAAAGTTGCTCATAAAATAGCTGATTATACTCACGCAAAAACAGACATCGAAAAAAAGGTAAGGGAAGATAAATCACGTGGACGTAATAGTGCAGATTTAGAGTCTTTTATGGCTCTGGAAGAAATAAGAGAACAAGAAAATTCACTAAAAGAAATAATGATATGGGCAGGTGAACCGGGTCAATGGGATAGATGGGTAAAGTTTCAAGCAGATGCTAGGATTGCAAGAAAAAAAGAAGAAGAAGAGAGAGAAAAATGGGCAACAGAATTGTATAATAATGTAGGAATTGCTGCAATAGTAATTGCAGTACTATTAGGATTATACGGTTTATTTTTGTTTGTTTTATATTTACAAGGGTTATAATAATGAATATGCAATTTAAAGGATTTAAACCAGAAGCACAACAGCGTATTGCAAATACGTTGGGCTTTAAAGGTAGTGCAGATAAGTTTGAAGACTTTCTTAACAATAATCCTACGGCAAAACAACAATACGAAAAGTATACACAGCAAGCGATTAATATGATGAATGGTGGTATGGTACGTAAAAACTATGAAGAAGGAGGAGTTGTTGATGAAGATATAGAAGATAATCAAAATCAAATACAAAAAGATTCTATAGATAGAATGAATAATCCTACTATGCCAACAGGAACTATTTCACAACCTTCTGGAACAGTTGTTAATACTAATCAATTAATATCTGAAGATAAAGGGCAAATAACAGGTACACCTTCTATTACAACAAAAACAGCAGATGTAAAAGATGCTACTGCAGCAACCACTACTGGAACTAATATAATAGATGATCCAAGAGAAACTAAAGAGGATGTAAAAAAAGTATTAGACGATACAGAAACAGTAAAAGGAGAAATATCTGAAGATTCTAAAGTATCTGCAGAAGAACAAAAAGAATCTATGGTATCTGATTTAACTGCAGCACAAGGTGAAGCAGTTATGATGAACAATCCTGTTCAAAGAGAATTGCAACAAGGAGAACTTATTGAACCTGCAGCAAACGCAGAAAAAGCAGCTAAATTTACAGAACAGATAGAAGCAGCACAAGCTACTCCTACAAAAAAAGCTACCGTAAAAGGTCAACTAGAAAATTTAATGGAAGACTTTGAGGACGGTAACACTCCTGCATGGGCTTCAGGAGCAATGAGAGCCGCTACAGCGCAAATGGCAGCACGTGGACTAGGGGTTAGTAGCATGGCAGGGCAAGCTCTTGTACAAGCTGCTATGGAAGCCTCTTTACCTATTGCACAAGCAGACGCATCTACCGTTGCAAGTTTTGAAATGCAAAATCTTAGTAACAGACAGCAACGAGCTATGCTTGCTGCAGAACAACGTGCTTCATTTATGGGGCAAGAGTTTAATCAAGCGTTTCAAGCACGTGTTGCAAATGCATCAAAAGTTAGTGACATAGCTAACATGAACTTTACAGCAGAGCAACAAATAGCATTAGAAAATAGTCGTGCTGCTAATACTATGGCTTTAAATAATTTGTCTAATAAACAAGCGTTAGTAGTAGCAGAAGCTGCTGCACTTGCTAATCTTGACATGGCTAATTTAAATAATCGTCAAGCTGCCGCTGTACAAAATGCCCAATCTTTTTTAGCTATGGATATGTCTAATCTAGCTAATGAACAACAGACAGAAATGTTTAAAGCACAACAACGTGTACAGTCTTTATTTACAGATCAGGCTGCAGTAAATGCAACTGCTCAATTTAATGCTACTAGTAAAAATCAAACAGATCAATTTTTTGCTAGTCTTAAAACGCAAACTTCCCAGTTTAATGCTTCACAAGCAAATGCTATGGCACAATTTAATGCAGGAGAAGAAAATGCTATTAGTAAATTTACTGAGGAATTAACAAATCAACGTGAACAATTTAATGCACAAAATGGTTTAGTAATTGCTCAAGCAAATGCAACTTGGCGTAGAGAAATTGCAACTGCAGATACTGCTGCAATAAATAGAGCAAATGAAATTAATGCTCAATCTTTGTTAGCAATATCAAATCAAGCATATCAAAATTTATGGCAAGAACATGCTGATCAAATGGAATGGGCTTGGACAACTGCTGACAACGAAAGAGAAAGACAAAATAACTTAGCTTTACAACATCTTGTAAATAATCAAGCTCAAACAACAAATGAGTACAGAGAAAGTATAGCACAAGCTAGTGCTGTAGGTGAATTACTTTCTTATGGGCTTAAAAAAGGTATAGATACACTCTTTTAATAAGGAAAAATAAATGATAAATCAAGCTAGACAGTCTTACTTAAACATGATAAAATTATTAGAAGAAAGTCAATCTAATGCACCTGTAGAAAGTTCTCATACAGGATTGTTGTCACGTAATAAACCCAAAACAAAAGATAAAAAACAAGGTAATGTTGATTCACGTAAACGAGTTGCAGGACTCATGTTAGATTTAATAAGGGTAAGAACAAATGACAATAAGTAATAATCCTTTAGATGCTCCAATTCCCGGTATGTCTTTAACAGGAGAACTAGGCGCAAAACCTTGGCAACAACCTGCACAACATGCAGATATAGAAAATGTAATAGATTATTACATGGATTATTTAACTGATCCTATATTTGTAGACAAAACTTTAGATGTGTTAGAATTAGGAGTACCTGTAACTTCTCTAGCTCAAATAATTAATAATAGTTCTATAATGGAAGGAATACATAGTGTTGATGCAGGTATTCTTGTAATGCCTATTATAATGGAAATTATTGCAAATGTTGCAGAGGGTTCGGATATTAAATACGAAATGGGTACAAAAATAAAAACTGATCCTGATAAAATAGATAATACAAAAATTGCTCTAGCTTTTAAAAATATCAAAGAAAAAGTTTCAGACAAAGTAGAACAAACAGATAAAGAAAAAGAAACATCTGAGCCTACGGGTCTTATGATGAGGAGAAAGTAAATGGGATTATTTGGTGGAGTAGGTGGCGCTCTTGCAGGTGGGTTTTCAGAAGGTCTTGTTAAAGAATTTAAACTTGAAGACGAGCGTAAAGAGCAAAGAAAATTAATTCAAGATGAAAGAGATGAGGCACAACGTGTACGTGATCAAGCCCGTAAACAAAAATTAGCAGATCGTGCTTATGCTGCATCTGTTCTAAAAAAGAAAGAACGTAAAGCAGAGGAAGAAAAATTAGAAGAATTAATAGAAAAATTACAGTTTCATTATGGTGACAAAGCACAGGCCATTGCTAATAAAGGTATTGGGTTTGCTGGTGAGGCATTAGCAATGGCTGGTGCATATCGAGATGCAGGACTTAACCCTGCTTTAATGGTAGATATTACTACTGGTAAACTAACAGATATACCTGCAGGACAAGATGGTGCTGTACCTAGTTTTATAACATTTAAACCTATCGCAGAAAAAGAGAAAAAAGATCATAATACTTTTCAAGCTGCACTTGTAGCTGCTAATGAAGATATATTAAATGCTTCTACAGAGCCACAACGTGTAGCTGCACAAGAAAGATTTAATAGTATTAATGCAGCACATCAAAAATTTAAACAAGAAAACGAAGATGCGGCAGCATCAGGACAATTAGATTTTTCTATACAAACACGTGATGCTATATTACAAACACCTATTACAAATGCATTTAAAAATGCAGGATTGTATAAAAGAGATATAAATGGTGAGATAACATTAAAGTTTGAAGGTAATCAAGGCCAAGTATTTAGTATTATGGACAGTATTATAACACAAAATGAAGAAGCATTTATTAACGTAACAGATAAGCCCTTTATAACAAAACTACAAGGACAAAGAACTTCTTTAAATAATCAAGCAATTGCTTACATTCAAAACACAAAGAATAAGCCTGAAGCTGTTTTTTTAAATACTAATCCTGCAATTCCTAAGTTTGTTCCATTAGAAAATGCAGGTACAACAGCAAGAAGTGAAGAAGAAATAGAACAAGGAAGAAAATCAGGTAAATACAGACCTAATCAAGTTGTTGAATACGTATTTACTAATGATAAGGGTGAACAAGACATAGGCTATGCAATAATTACTACTACAGGTACATTATTAGGTATGGGATCAGATTAATAATGGACAGATTTTCTTTTGGTGAAAAGTTTACTGGTGAAATAACACAAAAAAATAAACTTAGTAACAGTCCCATTAATACAAAAGAAACTAAAACTAAACCCATAGATAATTCTATAGGTAGATTTTCTTTTGGTGAAAAGTTTACTGGTGAAATAACACAAAAAAATAAACCTCAACCTGTAAATAATTCTAAAGGTAGATTTTCTTTTGGTGAAAAATTTGATCCTACTTATGGTACTGGTCCTAATGTTAATGTTGTAGGTAATGAAAAACTTATTACAGATGATCGTGCGCCTACAGACGAGGTAACTTTTGAAGCAGACAATTTAGCAAGACAAGAATTAAGTGCAGATGTAGTAGAAAAAGTAAACTCTATGTATGATACAGAGTTTAAAGCTACTAAAGCAAAAGAGTATGATGCATCAGGTAAATCTACTAGAACAGGCGTAAGAAGAAAAGCAGAGTTTGCAGATATACGTAGGGGCATTGAGCAAGATTTACGTAGACAAGGCGTTGTTCCAGAACAAATGGAACAAGCTATGGAAGATGAACTTAAAGCTAGAGGAATAGAGGTAGGATCATTAAGTGAAACTGCAGAAGTGTATGCAGAACAAGAAAGCGCACGTGCAGTAGAAAAAGTAAATAAAAAGAAAGAACGGTTAATTGAATTATTAACTAGTGAAAATTTTGTAACTAGTGGACTTACTGATCAACTATTAAATAGTGGGCTATCCATATCACAAATAAATACTATTGTTACTGCAGATGAATTTCTTAATCCTGTAACTGGTATAGTAGATGTACCTATTTTATTTAAAGATGCAGGAGAGAGTATAAAGAACGGTGATTATGGTGTAGCCAGTTTACAAGTAGGTGCTGCTGCACTGTCATTAGCACCTGCTTTTGGTGTAGTTAAGGTAGGCACAAAGGTTGCTGGAAAATCCAGAAAAAAAGTTATGGATAAAATTGTTGCAGCCGATACATCTTCTACAAAAGAGACAGTAGAAGCTGCAAGAGTATCTGCTAATACTGGTGAAGGTAAAGAAATTGGACAACAATTCTTACGAGAATTTGAAGAGGCTAATGAAGTAAATGTAACAGACGTAGACCCTGAAACGGGCAAGCTATCCATCAATCAACAAAAAGCAAGGGACGCTGGTAGAGATACAGCAACAGATGTAATGAACCTACAGGCTAGTAGGTCTGCTAGTGAGGCAGATTTAATAGCACAAGGAAAAGATGCAGATAGGATATTTACTGACGCAGAAGCATTCCTAGATGTAGGAGAAGATGCAGATGCGTTAATGAGTCCTATCCTAAAGGCTGAAAAATTTAATGCTATTGTATCTATAGCTAAAGATTTTAAAATAAACAATCCTAATAGTTGGAGTAATGACAAAACAGTTATTGACAATTTGTTTGAACTTACTGTTGGTAAAGACATTGATGCTAACCAAGAACTAGCTGATAGTTTAGCAAAGTATGGCTTGACATTTGATGAATATGTAATGACTGTAGTAAGTGGTGGGTCAGACGCTGGTAAAATTCTTAACAAACTATCTCAAATTAAACGTGCAGGACATTTAGATAATGTAAATGCAACTAAAAACAAAGCATTAGAAAAAAGACAGAAGGGTTTCATGCGTACATTTAGACGCTTAGAAAACATTAGGCGTGGTGGTATGGTCAGTATGATTAAGACTGCTGCCCGTAACCTGCAATCTGCAGCTATACGTGCGCCTATGGAAGCCTTTGAAAACATTATGGATAATACTATCTATGCTTTGCAGAATGATGGTGTTATTGCTGGCGGTAAAGCATTACTAGACCTTAGAGGTGGTTGGAAAGGTTCCTTGTCACACCTAAAGTATATGTATCGTAATCCTGTACTAGCTAAAGAACTAACAGAGCATATTTTAGATAGGCCAGAGTTTGCAAAACAATACACTAATCTATTTGACAATGTTAATGAATATC
The DNA here is from genome assembly GCA_002170165.1 of Flavobacteriales bacterium TMED123. Taxonomy (GTDB): domain Bacteria; phylum Bacteroidota; class Bacteroidia; order Flavobacteriales; family BACL11; genus DUAL01. The sequence continues at coordinate 15,346 of NHFY01000018.1, read as the reverse complement.
AAAAAGTTACAGGTCGTGGTGAAGGTGGTGCATTAGATACAGTATTAAGTAAAGTAGAAGATGTAGTAACATTTGCCAACACTCCCAACAGAATACAAGAATATCTTGTACGTAGGGGTGCTTTTATGGGTGAAATGGAACGTCTTGTACAAAGAGAATACGGTATAGATTTTCTTGAGGCTCTTAAAGATGGTAAGCTACGTGACCTTATGGCTAACAGTAGTAGTGTACGTCCTAAAGGCAAGGCAAAGTTTGAAGATTTAATTGAGCAATCTATACGTAGAGCATTAGATGTTACATATGCTAAAGCACCAGATGTACCTATGTTTAAATCTGCATCAGATTTTATTACTCGTAACGGCTTAACTACTGTAATAGAATTTCCAAGATTTATGTTTAACTCACTAGAGTTAATGGGACAATATTCTGCTGGTGCAGCTAATCCAGTATTAAAACGTATAATGGGTAAACGTGGCCCACTAGACGCTAAAGACAGACAGAATATTACTAGAAACATGACAGGTGCTATGGCTATCTATGCTGCCTATCAGTACAGAACCAGTGGTCAAGAGCCAGCCTCTTACGAACAAGTTAATACAGGTGATGGTACAGTAATGGACGTTACACCACAGTTTCCATTGAGACAAACCTTATGGATAGGTGAAGCTATTAATCAAGTAATGAAAGGTACATTAAATAACTGGAAAGGTTTTACAGCAGATGAAATGTTAGAAACTTTTGGTGGTGCATCTATGCGTACAGGTGCAAGTAATGTATTTATTGATGAAATAGGAGACATGATTAGTAATGCTGGTGATTTAAAAGGTGAAGAACAGGCAGGTAAACTATTAGGTGCTACCATGGGTAACTATCTGGCGTCTTGGGGTGTGCCTCTAGCACAAGTTATAGAGGCACAACGTATCTCTGGAAACAGACCTATGACTTATGAAGATAGATCAGGAGACTATATATTAAAAGATTTTGGCGAGTCTTTTACATCTAATGTAGAACGATCTTTTGATCAACGCTATGGAAATATATTTAATCCTAGTGCCATTGGAGATATGCCGTTACGTGAAGGTTTGTTTGATGTAGACAGTGGTAGAACTAGAGTAGGAGCAATAGGGAGTGGGCTATTTGGTATTACTAGATTTACAGGAAACTCTGAAAATGCAGAGTATTTAATCCGTAAAGGTTTTAATGATTGGGAATTAGGTAGTCAAGAACCTGTTAAAAAAGTTAGAAATGCACAAAATAAATTAATGCGTAAAAATTTAAATCAAGTAGTAGGTGCAGTTAAAAATATAGAGGTTGGTCTGCGTAAAAAATATATGGAAATGTCACCTGAGTACAAATCAGGTGAGTCTATAGACGCTTTTGTAAATAAACAAATACGTCCTATAATTAAAGGGTTTACAAACGATATTAAAAAACTCACAAAAGAAGCTGCTAAAGAAGGAGTATCTTTTAACGAATTAGCAACTGATGAATATAATAAAATACCAAAAGACAGAAGAATAAGGGCAAAACAGGCTTATGATATTGGGCAAGATAAACTAAATGAAAAAGATAGAACACCTTTTGACAGAACAAATGGCGCTCACTTGTTAATATTAAAAGCCCTAGATGAAGCACTAAGTACTGGCGATACTATATTCTAAAGAGTGAGGGGCTTAATTGCCCCTCTTTTTCTTTTACCTATTGTCACCACTACCACCAATAGTACCATTAGCTTTACGCTTAGATAACTTCAACTCATTCTGACTAGCTATATAACCTAATGTTAATTCAAGATCAGTGGCTAGTGCGGCACAGTACCACAGTACATCACCAATCTCCTTGGCTATAGCGTCCCTATCCTCAGATGTAAAGACCCCATCCTTATCACGTAAGACCTTCTTAACTTTGTTGGCTACCTCACCTGCCTCACCTACTAGGCCCAGTGCAGGATACACAACCTTGTCTGTATAGATAGCTGTGGTTGCTGCTGATCTTTGGTACGAATTAAAGTCAGACATGCTATACTTCCCCTGCATAAAGTTTTTTGCGTCTTTTTCTAAGCTGTTCATTTCGTTTTACTCTCTTTAAGTTTTCGTAATATGCTTTATTAAAGCCACGATTCCACTCACGAAACTGCATAGTATTAACGTTAAAAGGATTATTTAAACGACCTCTATAAAAAGAAGAGTAACCTTGTTGACACTGAACTTTAAGGGGAGCGTCATACTTACCTAAACCTCTGTCTTGTCTTGTTGGTATGATAGTAGTCATGCAGTTTCCTTTATATTAATTAGCTTGGCGTCTACATATGGAACATGATAAAATTGTTCACCTTTCATTATATTTCTGCCTTTTGCCTCTTTTAAGGTATCTTCTTTAAGTTGTTTACTGTCAATACACCATACTTGTTTAAGGTCTTCCCTAAAAATGTAAAAAGTTAAATTACTTGTATACTTACTTAGTAACTTCTTTTTACGTTCTGGTATACGTATTTCTTTCCAGTGAGTAGGCCAATCTCCCTTCCACGATACTTTTACTTCTGCTTCATTAAAGTATGTTTTACCGTCTTTTTGTGTAACTAAATCAGCAGTGTAAGATTCTTTACTGTTTATAACTACATGTCCTTTTGCTTCTAGAAGTTTAATTAACGTTTCTTTTGCTATTCCATCATACTTACCGTATAAGTTATGTGAGAAAGGCTTTCTATAAGGCTTCATTTTATACTCCTACTGAGTCTTCTTCCATGTTTACACACTTACCACTAGCTTCTGCATAAGGAGTAGGTGCTGTTAGTCTTAGTGTTTCCAAGTGTATTTGTAACACAGCCTCACACTCTTGTCTAGTGTTAAATATTCTTAGGTCTGATTTTATTTCTACTGCACTTCCGTAATTAAGCAGTAATAAAACTATATACATAGTAAGTTCCTTTCATTAAGTTATGTCTACTACTTCACAAACATCTCCAGTACAAGCAAATGATTGCATACCTGATGTATTATCTTCTACTTCATAAGAAGACAACTTACTCCAATCAATATTTAATGGAGCTTTATCTATCATATCCATAAACTCATCTGCTGTACACTCTTGATATGGAGCCTGTTGATATGTATGTTCATTGAATGGTAAGAAAGAAACACCAGACATTTCATCAAAGTGCTTATAAACAAAGGCACCTACTTCCATCCATTCATCTGATCTAACATTAATTGTTACACTAGGTTTATGTTCACACCAATACCTTTGATACATTAGCCAAGTCTCTAGTTGTTCTATGGCAGTAACATCTGCGGTACATATTGCGTTATCAGGAGACTTCATAGGAAAACTAAATACAGTAGTATCATTAGGTTTCATTACATCTGCTTCATAAGGTATTCCTTGATCAATCATAAACTGTGTTAGAGAATCCTTATTGTCACCTCGTACAGTCCTAATATAATAAGGACTATGCCTTGCATGTATGCCAGAGCTAGAGTTAACCAATTGTGATACCGTGCCACTGGGTTTACAACATGTGATAGCAGTAGAAACAGGGATACCCAAACGATCAGACCACTCAGCATTAGTATTAATTGCAACATTTTTTAAATACTCCAATGTTTCTTTTAAACCTTTATTCTTTGTAGTCATTAAAGGATTATCCATTATACCTGTGAGTGACACACCAAGCAAACGTTCTTCTTTTGTATTATACTTCCACATATTTCGCAAGTATGGGAAGTGGGTGTAGGTAGATTGTATTGTTCCAAGTATAGTTGCAATACGGACTTTTCTTCCGACATCCTCAATATTGTCTGTTTCACGGACAACAACTTCAGACAAATTGCAGAATTGATTCGGGCGTAAGATAATTTCCGAACATGGGTTGGTCCCAAAATCAAAGTTAATATTACGTCTACCATTTTTAGACGCCTGATTAATAGAAGCCTGTCGATTAAATATGCCACGTTCACCACTCCCACTCTCTACTAATGCTGTCCACTCACGCATGAAAGACATCATGTCTGGTTTCTCAGTATAAGCAACAGAGTTATTAGCTAGTGCTCGTTGTGTATTATTTTCCCACCAAGCACCAGACTTAGCATGTCTCATTCTATCATCTGTTAGATCAGATAAACTAATCATAGCACTGCGCCTAACACCGCCTACTACTACTACCTCACCAATCTTACACATAATGTCATGGCATTCTATAGAAGATAGTTTACGTCCTTGTGCTGACTTGAATGTGTTTACTGCAAACATAAACAAATCAACTAGTGGTGCAGGACCAGATGCTCTACCACCAAATGTCTTTAGTCTTGTACCTGCAGGGCGTACTCTTGAAACATCCCACTTAGGAATTTCTCCAGCCCATAGGAGTGCTAACACTTGTCTGAGACCTTTAGCCCAACCTTCTTTACTGTCCTTAATAACAACTGTGGTATCACTATCGAACAGTTGTGGGACTTCTGGGAGCTTAGTAACGAACTTATTCTCAACACTAAATCCAACACCAGTGCCACACAAAAGGATGAACATAGCTTCATCGAAAGATTTAGGGTCATCTACGGCTAAATAGCTACAGTTATACATACAAGTATTATCTCTTGTTGATGCTTTACCTGCAGTCATCATTGACCTCATACTAGGCATTACCTGTAATGAAATTATATGATGATATATTTCATCAGAAATTGATGTATCATTGCCAACCCAAGGAGTTATAATATTATCTATATACCTAGACACTGTTTCATGCCAAGTTTCACGGCGTCCTTTATCCTCAAGCCAACGTGCATAACGTGAAGTAGCAATAAATGTTTGGTAGTCTGTGGGTAATTGAGTATTACTTGTCATCTTGTATCACCTTTATTTTGCTTATCTTTACACCATCTGTATCATAAATTGTATCGTTTATCAAGTCGTATATTTCATCTTCTAAACTTTCATCCACAGGCACAGGATAATCTTCTGGATCTATTTCTAATATCATCATAACTCTAACCTGCATCTTCTTGTATCTCTTGTATAAGCCGATCAAGATACCATCGGGCTTTCTTTAGGTCTTCAATGCCATTTTTATAAGGCCAACGCCAAAGATACTTAAAGCAATTCTGCCAGCAATAAGATTGATGTGCTGTAATATTTTCCCTGCATTTTGGGATACCTTTAGTCATAGCTTTCATTGCATCAATACATTCAATACCCGCTTGGTTGTAATGCTCAGGTTTAGTTACTACATCTAAACGAGGATTTGGATCAATATCAAACTCTTTCCATTTAGCCATTAAGCATTTCCTTTTGTTTTAGTATTTTTATTAAGAGTAATTAAATTACCTTCTGTATAATATAGAGGCTCTTCTTCATCCCTTTCAATCTCAGAGATTACATATTTGTGCAGTTTATTTCTAATGTATTCATCTTCTTCGCATACAGGGACTACTGCAGACATCATACTGCATAGATGTATTATGTATGAAAAATCTTCATCTTGTAATGGATTTTCAGATGATGTAATTAATCCAATAGAAACATCCCCTTCCCAATTACCTTCTTTGTTTAAAAAAGGCCTTATTCGTATGGCAAAATCTTCATCTTTAAGGTCTTCAATTTTGTTTGTCATGCTTACTTCCTTTTTAATTTTGGGTGTGGGTATATAATAAACTTTTTATGTTTGTCTTTACCCTTTTCTTTTAACCATGACTCAGGTATGATCCTATCATAGTAATCAAAGTCATATCTATCACACCACGTGCCATAGCTACTTTTAGCACCTTTACGTAGTTTTTGTCTACTATTAGTAAACACAAATCTAATATCTAAGTTTTTGTGTTGTTTTTTTATCGCAAGATGCTTGCGTCTATCGAGAGCAGTAAACAATCCTTTTGTTTCTATTATGATACCGTTAGGTAACACAAAGTCAGGGGTATAGGTGCGATAAGATAAGTCTTCCCATTCTATTTTTATAGTTTCATATTTTACAGGAACGCCTAAACCTTTTAAATAATCTGCTATTGAGACCTCTAACCCACTCCTATACCCATAGGTACGGGCTTTTCTAAACCCTACCCATACCATGTTTAGAATTTAAATTGGAATGGAAACTGTATTGGATTGTTGTTAGTCCAAGAAGAAACTCCTAATTTTTTTAATTCTTCTTGTACAACTTTATCCATTTCATTCCTTGTCTTAACTGCATCACGCAAAGCACTATATTTTTTTTCTTTATATTGTGCCTTGGCTTGCTGTAATGCCTCTTCCATTTCTTTTATTTCATCTTCCATTGCACTTAGTTCATCTGAGTTAAACATTTACATCTCCTAATGTTAATAGAGAGGTTTCCCCCCATCCTGTGTCATATACACCTGTTTTGTTTGCTTCTGCAATTTTAACAAGTGTTTTTCTTACTATTTTTAAAGACTTAGCCATTAAACCATGATCTATTCGATGCATGTGAGTTACGTATGGCGCAGTCTTTTCTATAGCTATAAAATTAAACGTTGTGGCCTTTAGTCCAGCCTCTAATAAAGTGTGCATATAAAATGCACCTTGTATATGATACGCATACTTTTGTACTTGTTTTGCAAATCCTTTTGGAGATGCGTCTGTGGTAGTTTTAATATCATATATAAAACCTGTTTTTGGTATATATAAGTCAGGTCTAGTTTTAATGTTTAATCCTGTAGCTGAGTCCACGGTAAATATACTACTTTCTGTTACCCTGTCCTTATGTTTTAATATAGCACTAGTATATTTATTTTCAAGTGCAGATTTACACATTTTATTATGTACATGGTACTCTACTTCCGTAAGTACTACTTGATCAATTTTTTTCTCTCTATATAATTTTTTATAAGCTGCAGATACACGTGTTTTTGGTCCTTTAATTACTAAATTACGTTTAGGTTCTAATAAACTTGCATGTACCCCAGTACCAAGTGCAAACGCTGGACTATCGCCTAAAGGTTTTTGTGCCATGTAGTGAGCAAGCGATTGCTTGCACACTGTCTTTATTGCAGAGGAAGAATATCCAATAGAATTGTGATAATCCTCATTAGACATATTATATATAATGCCTTCTGGCTTTAACATTAGAAGGGAACCTCTTCTTCTAAATCAATAAAATCATCAATTACATCATTAGGCATCTCTTCATTGTCATGCTTCATTTTATCAGACCATTCGTTTAGAATGTACTGATTATAATTTCCTATCCATGACATGAAATCACCAAAGGTTTCCTGAGTACTGTTGTCCATATCTAATGTTTCCATCAAATCAAGGTCTGCTTTTGGCACGAAGAAACTGTTACCATTAGGAAGTTCACGTTCATCCGTGGTTGCTCGAATGTAATGCTGCGGTGGTAGGCGTTGCATCTTACCTAGCTTATTAAATAATCCACCAAATATTTTAAAGGCATCTTTATTCTCAATCTCATAGATAAAGGGAGTGCTATCCTGTTCAACTAAATCCCCATTGATATCCGTGCAGTCAATCATATCAACTACACCAAATAATACACGAACACGTTTGACAGAGCGAATTAAGTCTTTCATACTATCTGGCAAAGATTGGAAGTCTTCAATCCAACCAGAAGGTTTACCACAATTAAACCCACCGTCATTATCTTTCATGTCAATATTAAGACTATCTCCCATAACCGTCTTGACATAGCGATTCTTAACGTCACCACTACCCATTATGAACTTTTTATACATGTAACGTTGTAAGAATGGACGTATACAAATATCTTTAGAAAATAAAACTCCACCATCTGGAATTTCTAATTTGTAAACACCACTTGGTATTACCTCTACATTTTTTATCTTACCTTTAATCTCTTGTTGACCCATAATAGGCTGATGTACAATACGTAAACGAGCTAGTGCGCTTGTCTTTTTTTCTGTAGCAGACTGTCCCATTCCCATAGCTTTAGCCATAACTGCATAGTTGTTTGTATCAATTGTTGTTACTTCTGTTGTTGTCATGTGTATATTCTCCTTTACACTGAACTTATTTGGTAGTTATATCACGCCACATCTACTGTGTCAAGCCAATTAGGGCCAATTTTTGCCTCTAATAATAGGGGTACATTAAACTTTATATTCCATGTCTTATCCACAATATATGGTAGCCTATCATTAGTTCTTTTTATAACCTTTAGTACTTTCTCTTTCTCTTTTGGGTGTACATCAATTACTACACTGTCATGTACTGTATTTACTATGCAACTTTTCATATTATTTGTTAATAATAAATTATCAATATACATAAGACATATAGGTACGATGTCTGCTGTAGCAAATGATTGAACAGGGTAATTTTTAATCTGTGTGAAATATGTTACAACTCCATATCTATTACGTCTAACATTAGGAAATGTAAATGTCCTACCTGATGGTGTAGTTATACAATTTGTGGTAAGTACCTCAGATGCTAATCGTTTATGCCATGCGGCAATACCAGAATACTTTTCCATAAAGTTTATATAGTATTGTCTCTCTGCAGGTGTACGATTATATCCTGTAGCTCCAAATAAAGGTGCGAAAGTATGCTCTTTAGCCTGTTGTCTCGTAATAGGTTGACCAGCATGTGTAATAGTTTTAGCTGTATAGCTGTGTACATCAAAGCCTGTTTTTACTTCTTCCATAGCAACTTTGTCTTGAGATAAAAATGCAGCTACTCTAAACTCTAGTTGTGCAAAGTCTGCTTCCATAATATTGCCACCTTCCCAACGTGATACAAAGACTTTTTTTACAGGGAATGTACCACCACGTGGCATATTTTGCATGTTAGGATCAGCACCTGACAATCTACCAGTACCTGTTCTGTGTTGTAATAAACGAGCATGTAACATACCGTCAGGCTTTGTATGAACTGATATACCATTAACAAAGCTAGACAAATACACCTCTATAGCGTTAAGACGCTTCATGTTCCGTAAAAATTTTTCTGCTTCTGGCATATTTTTAACTCTGGCTATTGTTTCAAGTATAGTTAAGCTATCTTTACCTGTACTAAAACCATTAGCACTAATAAATTTTTGATTAGGCGCTGAAAATTTTAATCCAGCTAAAACGTTAGTATCCATAAAAGTATACCCACAACCATCACAGCACCTACACCTGTTGGTTCGTTTAAAAGAAGTTCCATCTTTCTTTACCTTTCTAATTTGCCCTATCCCTTTGCAAGTAGGACACTGTTTTGCTTTTTGTTTGTATAACACATTTGTATTACGATTTACAGTAGTTTTAAAATTATCATTAAAACTAAATAACTCTGACCAATTCTTTTTATCTTTAGGTTTACGACTATATATAACCCACGATAGTTGCTCTGGACTATTAAGGTTAATTGGTCTATCGCCCATTAATTCACGTGTATGTTCCTCAAGGCTATTAAGTAAATCTTGACGTTCATTCTCAAACTCTTTCTGCACTTTGTCTAATGCATTTAAATCAACCTTAAAACCTCTTTGATATATACGTGCTAAATGAATAGATAGTTGATTAGATAAATCAATAGTTTTCTGCAATGTTGTGCCTTCAATGCGTGATATTAATTTGTTATATAGCTGTTGTGTAGCAGATAAGTCAGCAGACAAATAACTTGATAGCTCACTTAAAGGTATATCACGTGTATTATATCCTTTTTTAAAGTACTCTTTTAATGTTTCTTGTTTCTTTGTGTCTAGTTGATACCTTTCTGCACAAGCCTCAAGTGATAAGGGTTCTTTTTGCCCACGCTGCAATATATACTCAGCGATCATCGTATCAAATACCTTACCATCATAAGTAAAGCCAGACTCCCATAGCCACAGCAGGTCATGCGGTACATTGTGCGCTATTAGTAATTTTGTTTTGTTAAGAGTACGTTGTAAAAATGCGTGATCATCAGGTGTACCTTGTTTTTCTGAATGATCAAAGGTTAAAATAACCTCATGTCCTGTCTCGTCTAATAGACCAACCATAGTCAGAGTGTTGGTAGGCTCGAAAGGATCAAGATGTAGCTTATTTTCTCTTTTAGTTACTGTATTTTCTACGTCCAATGTAAGTATCATACTCTAATACCTTTCCAGTGTTCCATCTCATTGCCTCTTTGGTAGCCTCTTCATAACTGTTGAATAATTTTGGTTCATCCATGTAAGTCCAAGGATTTACAGAAGCAACCATCATATATTCACCACTTTCAATTTCTATTTGTACAGCATATTTAGTCATTGTCGTATATACCTAAACAAGGTATAGCAATAGCTTGCTTACAATAAGAAGGATAGTTTTTTTCGAAAGACATACCCCAAAGTAGAGGTATACCTGCTATTAAAAATACGAGTATAAAAAATGTTCTAGCTATACCTACAAATTTTCTATTAGTCATCTTGTAACTCACTCCATGATACAGGAAAAATAGTTATCATTTCTTTTGATATTTTATCAGCAACCTGTCTTGTTTCTGCCTGAGTGTCAGGCTTACATCTAAGTAAGCACATATCAGAGAAGGCGTCAAGACTACCTGACCAATACCATTCTGTCATGGTGTTTTGTGGCAACACCATACGTGCTTGCTCTGGGCATACACCTTGATGTAATAGATAATGATAACTATGTGCTGCAGAAACCATCTCTCTTTCAAAACGTACTTTTAATCTTTCAGAATTAAGTAGTTCTCCTGAACCTTGCTTTTTATTTTTTACTGCCTTTCTAAATTCAGGTATGTAAAACTCAGGTTCATCATTTACATACCTACGACTAATCTCATTCCAACGTAGAAACTTATGCTTTACTAGTTGTCTAGCTACAAAGATAGGAGCTTTAATATGAAAGGATGCAAAGCAATGTCCAAAGGGTGACATGTGTTTGTGTTTAGCTAAATAACTAATTAGTTTAGCATCCTTTTCTAATAGCACAGGTGGACCCCAAGGATCACTGTTATCCATATTACTTGTCTTACCAAAAGAAACTCTAGCTGCATTAGCAACTGTAAGATCATTGCCCATAGAATTAATAAGAGTAACTTCTATTTTAGATTTTTCTTTTATTGTCTTTATGTTCATACGAGACCTTTCTTTTTTAGCAAGAACAGATTGTTCAAAAGATATATCAAGCATCTTCTGTTGCTCATTCTTTTTATCTACAACCATTTAATGTGTGTTCCCATAATATATTAGTGTTAGCACTATACTCAGTACCACAAACACCCCACATGTAAATAATATTACAGGCATTTGAGATAGTAGAGGTTTATGAAAGTCTACTAACCTTATGTAAGGATGCACTCTCCATTTAGTTTCTTTAGATTCCTTAGACATTATTTGAACCCAATTTATCATTAGTCATGCTCTCCCGTTACTCTTCTGCCGTTGTACCCATCAATACGTTTAGCTACATTATACAGTATATGTGGATTTCTGTTGGCTGTATCAAAGGTACTTACAGTTATTGCTATTGCAGCAAGCAATATTATATGTGCAATAGCAGTTAGACCAAAGATTATATAACTACCCATAAAGAAACTAAATACTATGCACCACATCCATGCAAGTATTTGCATGATTAAATGCCTTGCCTGTGTGTCATGTACGTTTCTTAATGGGTTGTACTTTACATTCATTACAACATTCCAAGAGTCATTGATATATTCTCTCATACTGAGTACCTCGACGTTTTATAATCTAATTCACAATGAACAATGCCATGCCATCCTGATAACTTATTCTTGACTATATTTAGATGACGCTGCATATCTTGTTCTTCTGCATTTTCAACAGGTGGGTTCTTTGCAATCAATAACATTAAGTCTGCCTCTGCAGCTTTACCTGTTCTACTACCTTCCATCATAGACTGATTAAGAACTACTTTATTCTCTGCATCAGCAGATAACTGAGACATATAGAAAACAGCACATTTATATTGCTTGGCAATCCTTCTTGCATGTATTGCATTGGCTTTCAAAGCCTCATCAGGACGAGAGTAACCATTCATATTAGCCAGCTTGTCTCCCATGTCAAGTATCACAATGTCAGGTTTGTATGTTTTGCATACACTCTCTACCCATGACATATCACGATCTGTACAGTCCTTGAATTTAATGTTTGGTCTAATCTTACCATATATTTCCATAGCCTTACTCGTATTGTTAACAACCCTTCTGGCGTCCATGTTAGTAGCGGCGGTTATATAGCGGTGTACTACACGATGATAACCCTCTTCGTTACATAAGACAACACACTTGGCACCCTGCCATGCAAAACCATTATTTCCTGCAACAATACTAGCATGGAAAGATGTCTTTCCAGTGTTAGGTCTAGCTCCAATCTCAATAAGATGACCAGCATTGACGCCTTCAACTTTAGTTGTAAGAGTTGGGATATTAAAAGACCATTGGCTTTCTAAGCTATTAAGGGCAAGGATATGCTCAATGTCATCATTTTCCCATTCTATATTAGTAGTAGGAGTAAAGTTATCTTCGTATTGCTCAAGTAAACTACGTAATGGTTCTAGGCTATCCTTAGTCCCATTTACATAGTCAAAACCAAGATTAGCAATGTCCTCTCCAATTACCTGTTGAAACAGTTTAGATAGAACTTCTTGTGCTATATCAGCACCCATAAGCTGCTCACGTTTTACAGACCCAAAGATACCCTTGTATGCAGTCTTTTGTGCCGTAGTCAAAGTTGGGTTGTTGGCTATAAACAATGCTTCAATTTCTTCAGGTGTTACGGTACGCTCGTAACGCTGCATTGCAGAGTCAATTGCCTTTTTAATCTTGCGTACATCAGGACTGAATAACCGTTCAGGGCAACGAGTGCCACGGTGATTGTCGTAAAACTCTTTGTCCATAAGACTTCTTATTAGTGCTAGTTCCATGTCGAGGTGTATCCTTAACTAAGTGTTAGTGTCTCTAGATTTTCTATGTCAATTTGGTTGCGGTATTTTAAGTCATCAATTAACTTAAGTACACGTACATTTTTGCAATACGTTCGTAACTCTTTAGCAAACTTTAATGACTTAGGTATTGCATCGGGGTCTAGTGCTACAATTATGGTAGAGAACTGCGATAAGTATCTCTTGTGTCCCTCTGATAATGACGTACCCAACACAGCCACCCCGACATATACACCATTACTAGAAGCATCCAGACGATTCGCTGTCGCACCCACAACTGCCGCACTCACGCTGTCCTCTACCACTACAGCCACAGTACCACAGCCAAATGTATATGGCAAGTCGCTTTTACCATAACGCTTCCATTTTATGGGACTGTGTGACAAACAACGCCCAGAACCATCAACCATTTTACCATCTTTCATTATAGGAAAGACAATACGATTTTCTTTTACGTCATATAATAGTTTTAATTCTTTGGGGTCTAAACCATACAACTTACAAAATTTATGTACCTCTGGAAAACCATATCCTTGTACGAGATAGTCTGGTTTTTTAAAGGGAGAGGGTTCTAATTCATCTACCATGTATCCTAATGCTTTACGAACATCAGACACAGACATTGATACATTAGTACCACCACTGACGGGACATGAAGCCTTATAACAATTCCATATAACCTTACCCATAGCATTTGTAACGGTAAACGTATTGCGACCACCACAAGTAGGACAGTTCATACGTTTGCTGTCACCAGAACTTAATTGTAAATCATTTATAATTTCTATTATATTCACGATATTCAACCTTTTGTTTATTTCTACAGTTCCACATAGCCCAGAATAAACAATTTATAATGGTATAATTCGGAGCACCTCCATGTTTTTTTAACACTTTACTAGGTATATGTCTACTACGTAATTCTTTATACCATTCAAAAAAGTATTTCATTTCACTTTCCTATGTTACTCACTGTGTTCGATTTTACATGAGCAGTTCTAGCTGTCAAGGCATTATTTGCAGATGTATATGTATTTTTCATGTAGGGTTTCACAGATGCAACATGTGTGTGACCCGTAACTGCCATTACTTGGGGCAAAGGTACACCTGCCTCTACCATTTGAGTTACCCCCGTTCTACGTAAGTCCATAAGACGTAGTTCATTAGATATACCTGCCTCTCGCATGATCTTTCTACCTACTTTAGAAAGTCTTTCCATAGCATAAGGATGGAACTTACCCCCAGAAGGTCTAGGATGTGGCGCTACATATGGTTGAAAACCAAAGTCAACATGCTGTTCTTTTAACATGTTAAACAGACTCTTATCTATTGGCAGAAAAACCTCTGCCCTGCGCTTTGATTGCTCAAGATACAGACGCTGCTGATCAAAATCAATAGAGTCCCATGTAAGATTACGCATGTCGCCTAATCTCTGGCACCATTGGTATGCCATAGCAACAATCATACCCATATTGCGATAGTCATATTGACTAAAACACACATCAAGAAACTTTATCACATCTGAATGTTTCCATACAACTTTACGTTGAGATACAGTTTTGCGTTTTATATTAGTGAATGGGTTGTATGTTACCTGTTCCATTTCAATAGCATAATTAAACACACGACTGGCACATGTAGCCGCATGATTTGCATAGCTAATACCCTTTTCTACCCATTTCTCGTACACTTGCTTTGCAACCTTAGAGGTAACAGTTCCATGTTTACGATGGCCTATTTCATACTCCAGTAAATCAAGAAAGTACCTATAATCTACTTTAGTACTATGTCTTAATGCTTTGTAATCATTAGACATATAATAATAGTGTATCATATTTGCAACAGTACTACTAGGTTTTATTTGCATTATCTTTGACTGTTCATCACGGTATTTATCAATGGAAGCATTCAACTCTTTGGCGAGTCGTTTAACTTGCCACAGATTACTACCCCACTCTTTACGTTGTACCACCCCAGCATCAACAAGAGACTGAGGTGGGTTGAAGCGATAGGACACTACACCTTTAGGTTGTTTACGTGGCTGTACATATCGTGGCAACTTAGTCATTATGCAGCTTCCAATGTAATGAACTTGGGATCACTGACCCACTTGCTCACCTCTTGCTCACGTGACCACATGCTTACAGCCTGTGTGTCATTGCCAGTATTCTTGAGGCTGAACCCGTTACGTTCATCAGCATAGCTGGCATAGTTGGTGAAGGCAGAGTACAAAGAGAACTTGTTATGCCCACGTACACTGGCCTCATGGCTATACAACTGAAACATTTTCTCAGCCTTACGTTTGGATGAAATCATATCATCAAGCAAAGACTTAACATCTACATACTTAGTTGAGGTGTTAGCCCATACCTGCATCTTTGTAGCGTTGTCATAGAAGTTAGCTCTGGCTCTGGCAAGCTCATAGATGAAACCCTCAAGGGTAAAGTTAGCTGTGTTCTTCTTACGCACCTTGTCAT
>NHFY01000017.1 GCA_002170165.1 Flavobacteriales bacterium TMED123 | reverse complement strand
GTTTTCATTCCTGATATTCTGCTAAAAGGTCCGTTAACATCAGGTGTGTTAAATATAGTTTTAAAAAGATTAATAGATTCATCTATAACTACATTATCCATTTTTTTACTATTATTTTCTGATGATATTCTTAATGCTTTTACTAATTTTGCAGACAATATATTTCTTTCTATTGATGACATAACATGTTTTAAATATTCATAATAAACACCCTCGTCTGTTCTAGCTTGTCTAATATCATATGCATTAGAAATATTTTTCATATACTTATTATCAGATACAAATGGAACTGTAACTCCTTCCATTCCATCTTCATTATAGTTTAATCTATTATCGTTGATTCTAATAGCATTCTCTAATTTTTCTGAATAATTAAGAATTTTATCTTTTATTTCAGCTCTTTCTTCAGAAGTGTAAGGATTTCCTTCTTTATCTACTCCAGTTTTTAAATCAAGCTTTAAACCTTTTACTCTAGCATCTAACTCTTTTATTAATTTTTTAATCATATGACCAAATACAGTTCTATCATATATAACAGGCCAGTGATTTTTTCTATGTCCTTCTTCATTTGGAAAAAGAATTTTACCTCCATTAGCAATTACAAACTGGTCATTAATAATAGTTCCAAACGTATCAAATAAATTTTTATACATTTTTTTGTTAGGTTTATTTAAACTTTTGATTATTTTTTTAGATGCTTTAATATTAGGGTTAAAAAATATTTGTTTTACTTGATTTTTAGTTAATCCAGACATTTTAAATGTAGTGTATAATTCTTGAACAAGTTCATCAACAGCTTTTGTCATATTTTCTTGCATGTATTTAAAAACTTCATCATCAATTTTTCTAGCATTTTCAGCAAAATTAAAAAATTCTTTTAACGCTTGTTTTGGGTTACTCATACTATCAAAATCTACATACCATGAACCTTTTTCTCCTTCTGGTGGAGTGTAATCTTTTAATTTAACAGGGTTTTGATAACCAAACATATAATCACCCTTTCCATCTTCTCCATAAGTCATGGCTCTTCCATTTTCGTCTTCTCTTATCATATAATCTTCATATATCATCCATTCACCAGTATTTTTATCTTTATAAATCCAACCCATCATATATCTAGTAAATAATCTAGTTAATTTTTTTTCTTCCATTCTTGTGCTATCTCCAAAACGTGATATATTTGCTATTCTTTCATATATAGCATTCATACCATGAGTACTCCCAGCAAAACTTTCTGATGTAAATGTATTAATTCTTGCTGAAACATTAGTTGGATAATCTTCAGTTCCTTTTACTATTTGCCAGTATGCTCCAGAAGGTTCTCTTCTACTTTTTTGTTTTTGAGTTAAAATATGAGACATTATTCCATCAAAATTTAATGGATGTCCCCAAAATCCTAATCTAGAGTCTTGCCATGTACCAGGAGTAAGAGCTTCTTTTAATATATTTTTTAAAGTACCTTTAGGTAGATTAGCTAAAACCATTACTTTTTTAGTAGTTTTATTGCCTTCATCATCTACATATTCTCTTGTTTCAGCTATTTTCACACCTTCAGGTATATTTTCAGCTATATAGATATTCATGTAAGATTTTAAACTTTCATTAGCTTCCATTAATCCATTTATTTTGTTAGCTAACTTTACTCTATCTGACTTTTTACCATAAATTTCATTAAATAATTGGTTTAAGTCACTTTCAGATAAAAACTCTCCTTTAGGATAAGTTTTTCTAATATGTTCTCTCATTTTTAAATCATTTTCAATGCTAGAAGCAACTACTTTAGTATTTTTTAAAGATTGTTCTTCTCTTAATTCATCAGCTTCTTTTAAAATATCAACATTTTCTTTAGCTATATCACATTTATCAGGCATTATTTACACACTCTCCTTACCACATCATCAAGAACAATGTCACTCATTCTTCCAGTTGTTTTTTTATCAGCAAATTCTTTTTTCATTTCAGGGCTTGTTGCTACTTCGTTATATTTTTTAAAGAATAACTTCATTATGCCAGCATCAAGCAAACTGTATTCTTTTTTATTCATGCTTACAGGCGGTATAGCTACTGGTTGTCTTGCACTAGCTCCTTCTCCTTTTTTAGAAAACCCAGAGTATCCTTTTATAAACATTAATGTAGCTATACCCTTAGATAAGTTAGACATATTTTTAAATTGGTTGTTATATTTCATTTTAAAATCTATAAGCATATCATTTCTATCCATACTTTGAGGTCCAAGTTCTCCTACTTTTTTAATTGTTTCATAAAATTCATTAGTCATTAACTTAACATATTTCATTGCTTCAACTCTTTGCTCATCTCTCCATTGTTTTACATTGCTATCAACAACTCCAAGCTCTACATCTTGCTCGTATTTCTTTTTAACAATAGTATTTAAATTTTCATTTATAAACTTTACAGCACTTCTATGAGAATTATTGTGAACATTTTGGCTTAATATAAAAGGAGAGCCTTCATATCCAGTTAATTTAAAATTATTTTTTATTCTTTGCCATACATCAGCAGGTGCTGTAGCTATATATTCTAAAGGATGTTTTGATGTCATATCATTGTTTTTTTCATGCTCTAATGCTTTTAAAAGCTTTTCTGTTCTTTCTTTAATATCTATACTTCTTTCTAATGTATCTTTAAAACTATAAACTCCTCTTTTAGGGTCTTTTCCTTGTCTTACAGTTCTCATGTTTTTATAATGACTATAAACTTCTTCCCAGAATTGTTCAAATACAACTTCATCAGGAGAACCTAATATTTCTTTCATTATAGCCTTAGCTCCACCTTCTTGATAATTCCATTCGTAAAGTAATCCATACTCATTATTGTCAGCAGCAGCTTGAAGCCATATTCTTATATAATCTTCTATAGTTCCGTTCCAACCTCCCTTTTTACCTTTATATATAGCTTGCTTGAAGTTAATTTTATCAGTTCTTTTTGGTATGTTTAATTTAACTTTAAAGCCTTTTGAATCTTGGAAGGTCATGCTTTTAAAATTATGAGTTATTAAACCAAAAACTCCTGCTAAGGTCGCTATCTCACCTATAGCTGTTTGACCAGCCATTAATGAAGACATAGTTTCAAATCTTTTTTCAGTAGATGTAATAGAGTATTTTCTTCCAGTAGCAAAATCATCTAAAGAATAAGGTATAAATTTTATATCATCTAAATAATTTTTAAATATTTTAGCTCCATCTTCTGGTAATAGTTCTATATGAACTGTATCACCGTCACCATCAGCTTCTAAATATTCTTTTACATCAAATGGGTTTAAGTCAGCCAACCCTTTTCTATCATGCAATCTTGTTACTCTAGCCATATAAACACCACCTCTATTTGTTATAGGCACTCTACTTACAAGAACATATATTTCGTTACTTTGCAGCCAACTGTTAATATCAGGTATAGTCAATTTTTTGTCTTCTTTTTCTCTTATCATTTTAATAACATTAATTGAGTTTTGTTTTGATAAATGTATTTCTTTTCTTTGTATCATGTTTGTAGGGTCAATATTTATTTTAGCTACAGTTCCAGGAGTATCTCCTAAATTTAATGCATCTTGCACTATTAAACTTTGCACTACTTTATCTATATATATATTATTTGATTTATGTATACCTGCTCCTAATTTTGCATGCTCTAAAGCAGTAGGTAAATAACCTTCAGGATTCTTACCTGCAATTTTTTCTAAAAATCCAAGTATACTATCAGGAGCATTTTTTGGACCTTCGTTTAAAGTAAGGTATATAGCTGTGCTTAATTTTCTATGAATCTCAGGAACTTTAACGTCTCTAAAATACTCTAAAACAGCATTGTTATCAACATAGTTATACCATTGCATAGGATGTTTAGTAGTGTTTTTAGATTGCTCGTCATATTCTGTAAATCCAATAGATTGACCTGGTATAATTAGCTCATCTGTATCTTCATTAATATTTGCTTCAAGTATTTTTATTTCGTCAGAAGTAGCTATCATATCAACAGAGTTGTTTTTTCCTTCTACATAAGAAGGATGTGCAGGACCTAAAAATAAATTTCTATCATTTTTAAATTCAAACAAAATACCACCATCTTTATTTAATACTTTCAATCCTTTTCTTGGTGCAACATGCTCATGTTTTATAGCAACAGCATTATCTCCTCTCAGCTGGTATATAACCGTCTTAGCTTTAAGTCCTTTATACCCATGATGTTTTTCATATAAATCAAAAAGAGATTTAGATGTAAGACTATTTCCATCTAGTATATAAGTAAGTTTTCCAAACATATATTCCATTGCAGGTCTAGGTTTATTGTTCTCCCATTGAAAATCAACTTCATTAGGGTCAAATTTAAATACTCTAATAGGTGGCATACTATGGCTTATAGTACTTGGTGTAAATGGGAGCTTAAGCCTTTTATACACGTTTGCGCCACCTTTAGAGTCTAATAGATACTTTGGCCATACACTTTTAAAAGCTTCATTTATAGCTATCATAGAAGCTCTATCCATATCGCTACCAGATAATAAATCAGGCAATAGTCTATCTTCAACACTTTGAGTATAATCTGAGCCAAAAATTTTACCAAGAGTTGCAAGCCAGTAAATTTCTGCTCCTCCTGATGATTCAATAGGAGCTTTTCCTATAGCTATATGCTCAGGTTTTATTTCTACTACTAGCAATTTATCTGAATCACCTCTTATAAATGCTATTGTTCTATTTACTTTTCTTAATTCTTTTTCAACATCTTTTAATTCATCTTCTTTTATAAATCCATATTTAGACCTTAGTTCTTTTGCTTTTCTTGAACCTCCAGTTTCAGGATTATAAATATATACTTGCTTTCCAGAATTATCAAATTTATTTTGTAAACTTAATACGTTTCCTCCAGATATATACTCAAATATATACTTTTTACCTGGCTTAGCATTATACTCATATATAGTTGTTTTGTCATATTCTTTATTTTTTCTTCCGTTAGGATTTTCTTCACTTACAATACTTATTATAGAAGGTTCTGAAAATTCATACTTTTTAGTATCTTCATTATACTTAGAGTATATTTCAACTTGCCAATTCCATCTTTGAGTAATAGCAGATACCATTTGACCGCTATCTAAAACTTTATAATCTCTATTAATTGCAACAGTACTTCTTAACATATTATAATATCTTAAAAGAGCTCTATTAACTTCTTTTCTAGAAGTATTCTTAATTCCAGGAACAACAGAAGATAATTTACTATTTTTCCATTCATAAAATTCAAATTGATGAGCCCATCTTCCTATCTTTTTTAAATCAGCTTTGTTAATCATTTGACCTAACGCTGGGAAATAAAGCAAGTGGTTTATACCAATCTCTTTTTCATTAGTACTTCCTCTTTCTAAAATACTATCAAAAGTTTCTTCCATTGAATCATAATTTCTTACTATTTCTTCTAGTACATATGAATTATCTCTTGACTCATCATTTATTGTATATCTCTTATTTTTAAGGGACTTTAAAGAAATGCCTTCAAAATTAGAATCAAACCAATCTTCAAAAACTAAATACAAGTCTTTTGGTATAATTTCAATCATATATTTTTGAAAACTATTTATATCTACTTTATATTTAGGACTTATTCTAACTAAGTTTTTAAATGTTGAATCAAAAAAGTTATTAATAAACTGTTTTTCTTCTGTTCTTTCAGATAAGTTTTTTAATTCTATAGATTTTTTAGTAACAATTTGAAGCATTTCTTCATTGCTAGGAGTACTTAATTCATTTTCTTGAGCTTGTTTTACTTTCTTATATCTTCTAGGAACTAATAAATCAGGATTCACATAGTTAATTTTCCACATAGGAGTTAAAGAATTTTCAGGAAATACTAATTCCATAGTTACTCCGAAGTTAGAACCTTTACCTTTCATACCTGGTCCTTTTCTACCCTTAGGGTTTGTAACTTTTTTTAATGTAGAATAAAAATAGCCAGGAACAGCTTTTTTAAATACTTCTTTTATTTTATCCTTACCTTCAATATGATTTTCAAGAAAATCAATTATTTTAATACCTACTTCCCATGCTGTTTTTGAATCAAAATTGTAAGAAGCTTCTTTAAGCTTACTTTGTATTTCATTTCTTTCTTTAGCAAGCTCTTCCCATATTTCTGTAGATGTTTGATAAGTTTTTACTTCACCAGTTAAATTGTTTATAAAATTATAAAATCCAGCACTACCTTGCTCTTCTAAACTATTTTGTCTATCATCTATTTCCCATGCATTTATTATATCTAACTCTTTAGTAAGTTTAGCATCTAAACCTGCATGACCTAATACATAAGATAATCCATTAAAATTCTTTACACGAGAAGCATTCATTATAGAATCTATTAAGCTCATTTCAACTCCAATAAACTCATCAAGATGTTTTCCATCTGGAGTTTTTGCTTCATATAATAAGTTATAATCCAACTCACCGCCTCTTAAATAGTTTTGTAATAAAGTAAATTTACTTTCTTCTATAGTATTATACATTTGAGAAGAACTATCACCTCCTTGTAATAATGTGTTTCCTCCTCCTGTATGAATAAAAACATCTTTATCTTTATTTTTTGTCATATAAGCTAACTTTAATGAGTGAACAATGCTTATAGGAAGATAAGTATTTTGAAGGTCTTTTACTTTTTTAGCAAAATTATACTCTTCTAAACTTTCTTTTAATTCTTTTAAGTTTACTACTTGCTCAGGAATTACTAATTTTTTTGTATCCTTCATGTTAGGAGCATCTTGTATCATTTCCTTTAAATTATTATGCATTATAGTTCTAATTATAGATAATCTTAATCTTTGATGAACGTAGTAAGAAGTTGTTGCTTTTATATATTTTTTATAATTATCTAAACCATTTTCTCCTGTAAACACATCAACATGCCAGTCTAATTTATTGTGTAAGTTCTTTTCTTTAAGGTATTTATTCTTATAAGAGCCTGCTTCTTTTTTTATTCTTTTATGAGCATTTTGCATGTATCTATGTGAAAATTTAGGCGTATTAGGGTCTTGCCAAAAAACTGGTTTACGCTTACCATTACTAGATAATAATAAATTTATTACACTTTCTCCTAAAGTGTCAGCCCACTCTTCACTATATTGGTCTATTTGTCTACCATGAATATGTCTATAAGCAGCTTTTCCTGTAGAGTTGTAAATAACATTAAAATTACTTATGCCTTTACTAATAGCAAAATCGTCTGTTTTTATATTTGTTATTGCAGCATCTTTATTTGTTGTTGTATATTTTTCATCATTAGCTATTAATCTAACTATTTCTTGATAAAATAAATTATTTGAATCTTCAAACTGACTCATTATTTGTGCATCACTTAATCTAAAGCCTATACCATAATTTCCAACTGCGCCTTCTCTAAGTTCATCAGTTGTTTTTTCAAACCATGTTATAAAATCATATAAATCTTTTCTTTTTTGTCTGTTTGGATTATTTAAAAATCTTGACAATGCTTCTGTAGTATATTTTTGTAAAAAACTTCCATAATTACGTAAACCAGCAGCATTTCTTAAATGATTTAATTCGTTTAATGAATTTTTTAATACAGCTTCATTATCTTCAGTTTCTGCTATAGTTATATTTATATTTTTTTCTGAAAATTCAATTAACTCTTTAAGTATTATGTTTAATTTTTTATAATCTGACTTATCTTTATCATTATAATTATTTCTTTTTAAAGCATCATCTATAGCTGAATTTAGTATTACATTAAGAGATTGGACTCCTCCTGATGCAAGAACGTCTTCTAAAGGAAATTGCATACTTGTTAAGCTTATGTCATGGTCTTTTAAATTAAACGTTAAATCTAATACATCTAAATAATTGTATATAGCAGGTTCAACACCCCATTTTGCATGATTGTTTATTTGCTGAATAAGAACTGGGCTTGATAAACTTTGTTTAATTACACGATTAAGAGAAGGGATACTTCTACCGCTTGGTTTTTCTTCATAAATTCTTTTCTCTAAAAACAACTCATCACCAAATGCATCTATTCCATCTATGTCTAAATTTTTTGGTTTTCCTTTTCTATCTCTTTTGTAAGCATCGCCTTGATATTCATGCAATACAATATTACCTTCTTTATCCTTCAATACTGCATACCAAAATAAAGGAAGTTCTTGATTAAAATTATCCATTGAGTGAGCCATATGTTTATCCAAACGAACAGACTTTCCTAAATGACCACCCATTCTATAAATTTCTACATTACCATTATTAATATCATTTATTGAAATATCTGTAAAAAGTTCTTGATAGCTTATTACGCTATGTTCTAGTTGCGTCCAATGACCTCTAGTAAATTCTAAACCTACTTTTTTATTAGCAAACTTTTTAAATTCATAAGATAACTTTTTACCTGTACCTGTATCTGTGTTAAACTCTTTCTTATAATATTTTGCAAAATCTAACAACAACTTGTATTCATACCGTGCTTCTCTTTTTTCTTTAACTCTACCACTTGGAGTATCTACCTTAACTTCTTCAGGTTTCCCTCCAATTATAACTTTTTTATTACTAGCTAATTTATCGACATTAAATTCTATTTCAGGATTTTTATCTAATAACTCATCTGTAATTTTATAAGAAAACTCTACTAAATCTCCTACTCTTTCTATTAATTCAGCAGCAGCATTTATAGAAGGTTTTATTTCTTTAGGCATATCTTTTAAATTACTAGGTATTCTACTAAGAATATCTTCTTTTATAGCAGCTATACGAGCTGGATTACCCATAGGCTCATCACCATAATCGTTCCATTCTTTTGTAGCACCTAATCTATTTGAATCTTTAGTAAAACCAGGAACTGACATCCAAACTTTTCTACCTGAATTATGCCAATCTTTCATAGATTCTATTTCTTCTTTTAATTTTTTCCCATATATTATTCTATATGGTTTTTTAAATCTTCTTTCTATGTAATTAAAAAACTTATTAATCTTTATTTCATAGTCACTTACTGACTCTACATCATACCATAAGCTAGAAAACTCTTCTACAAGAATGTTAGTTTCTCCATGTCTAATAGCTTGACTTTCTGTTTCAAATGTTTTTGCTGATACTAATGTATTTGCTTGTTCAGATTCATTTTTAGATTCATTAGCCATTTCAGTTGTTTCACCAAAAAATCCATAATCATTTATTGATATATTATATCTATTTTCTTTATCACCTAAAATCTTAGATAATTCATCAAACGTTGTATTAGGACTTAACAATCTAACTTCAATATCTTTTGTTTGACCTTTTACTTTTAATCCTAGTTTTTCAGCAACCCAGTCCATAATTCTTCTTATTGCTGCAAAAAATGTACCTTGAGAGTTATAATGATACCCAGCAGCATCTTCTAATAGCGTAACAATAAACTCTTCATTAAATGCATTTCTATCTTCTATAAATAAGTCTGCATACATATCTCTAGCTTGCAACTCTTCAAATAATTTTTTACCCTTTTTAGTGTTGTACATATCATTTAATATAGACTCAAATAATTCTTGATTTTCAACTCTCATCTGTCTTATAAATGGATGAGCAAATTCATGGAAAGGAGTAGTATCTAAATCTTCCATTTTAGCAGCTGTATTTATTACAATCTTACCCTTACCTTCATCGTAAGTAATATAGCCAGCAGAAGCATCTTCTTCATTATATACATACTCATATTCTATAGTATCTTTAAATTTACTTTTAAGCATTTTAAGCTTTGGTTCAAGCTTAGATTTAACTTCTTTTGTTTTATTTATAGCTTTTTCTTCATTACTAATTTTAGGCTTATCATCGCTAACTTCAGATTCACTTAATCCTTTTAACATCTCTTTACGACTTCTTGTTGTGCCAGGAGTAATCTTTTTCCTCTTTGTTCTTTTACTTTGTTCTTCTTTAATTTTTTTAACCATACCTTTAGAGATTGCATCGGTTTTACCCTTAAACTTATTTAATTCTTCGGACAGTTCTTTATCTGAAAAATCTTGTATACTACGCACAGTTTTGGACTTACCTTTGCTTTTAGATTTTATTTCTTCAGGTATAGGTTCCTGGCTAAATATTTCCTCAGGAACAGGTTCTTCACTAAATGGAGTTTCATCAGCAATAATATTTAATGGACCTGTATCAGCTTTAGGAATTTCCATACTTGTATCTTCAATTAACAAATCTTCATTTGTAATTTCAGGAGTTTCTTCAGTAATATTTTCTTGCTGGGTTTCTGTAAGAGGTATTCTTTCTTTAGTATCAAACTTTTTAATTAAAGGTTTTAATATTCTATCAAGTTCAGCTCTATGTTTAGCATAATTTTCTGTATCTTTAAAAGTTAAATCAAACTCTTCTATCATTTCAGTAGCCTTATGATTCTTTACAACTCCTTCAAATAAATAGTCACCACCTTTTCTTAGATAGTCTAATATCACTTCAGGGTTTCTGTTTAAATCTTTTACATTTTCTAGTATATCACCTTTTATTTCTTGTATACCATGAGCACTAAAACTAAAATCATCACCTAAAAACATTCCAATAGCAACTCCAGGTCTGTACATCTCAAAATCTTCTTGTGTACTTGTATCTACTACACCTGAAGCACTCAATTGTGCTTTTACTTTCTTTTCTCTGTTAGTTTGTTCTTCTACAATAACTGAGTCATCTTTTAGCTTAGGTCCGCCATACTTTTCATATAATCTTTTTGCGTTACTTAAAAGCTGTTTATATTCTATTGTAGCTTTATTTGCTTCTGCTTTAGTAAGGTAAGATTTTTGAATTCTTTCGTTAAGCTTTCCATTATTATCATATATATCTATATAGTATTTACCCTTTTCTTGGACTACTTTTACTTCACCTTGATTTACATCTCTAAGATTCCAAGCTTTTTTCTTATTAGCAGAAGTTGATTCTGCTTTATTTAATATTTCAACAGTATTAAAAGCTTCTGAAAAATTATCAAAATTTAAATCCATACTTGAACCATCATCTAATTTAATTTTATCAGCTACATTCGATATTTCTTCACTTATAATTTTACCAGTATCAGTATCTTTTTCAGTAACTCTAGCTGCTATATAGTATTTACTTAAGCCAGACATTCTTTCTCTCCAGCTTCTTTTTTTAACATAATAACCAGTACCTTCTAATGTTCTTGCAAGCTTTGCTATAGAGCTATTTTTATTTCTTTCATTTATTCCTGAAATAATTTTAGCTTGCTGAGTTAACGAACTAACACCACCAGCACCAAAACCACCAATAAACTCATCTCTAATTTGAGTTAAGCCTCCATGATGTTCAAAAAATTTAATTTCAGGTGCTCTCCAAGAATCTAAATCTTGACCGCTTGCTACTATAGATTGAGTCATACCTTGTAAAACTTCTTCAACTCCTTCTACAAAGCCTTGAGTTAGTGTTTGAAAACCATGATACTTTCCATATCTTTTTAATCTGCTAGATGCAGTAGATATTTCAGGTATTTTTCTCATTTCTTTTTCAAGTCTTTGAGATATTTTTCTAGTTGTTTTATAAGGCCAAAAATTGTCTAAAGCTTCTGAAGCTCTTGATTGTTCACCCAATGCTTTTTTTATTACTTTCATATCACTTAGCATTTCTATTCCAGAAGATATAGCTCCGTAAATTAAATGGCCTCCTAAATTAACTTCTAATGCACTCAAAGGGTCTAGTCCTCTTTGAACAATTTCACCTTTAGCTGTAGGATGTTCATAGTAGTTTTGCCTCATTAGCATTTTATGCAATTGATTTGCACTTAATGTCATATCTAATTCTTCTATATATGTAGGTCTTGGGTAATCTTTTTTAAGGTCTTCTAATAGTTCGTTTGATGCATTTACATAATCTTCTTTAGAAACTATTTTATCTTCTTCAGCACTTTCAGCTTCACCAAATAAATAATTTTGACTTTCCATAATATAACCACCTAGCAATCCTCCTCCAGCTGCAGCATATCTTTTATATTTTTTAGGAATAAGAGGAGTTGCAGCTACCATAGATGATGCAAGTTGTGCTATAGTTATAAATTGCTTAGAAGTTAAGGCACTAAAAACTACATTTGAAACATGCCTTACAACTCCTGTATCAGTCATTTTTTCACCAGCATGCCACTGATTTGCAGCTGCTACCTTAGGATTATTTTCCATAAATCTTTCAGTAGCTTCCTTATAATTTATATAATTATCTAGTATATCTAGACTTATTTTATCTTCATTTTGATTTCTTTGATATGTTTGGATAGCTATTTCTTCATCAGTAATTCCTGGTTTAACTTGCCTTAAAATATTTGCAAACCTATCTTCATCTCCACTCCTATCTTCCATTTTTTTATTTAATATATTTTCAATACGATTTGCTTCTAATTTTAAATAATCTGCTTCTTCATATCTTCCGTTAGATTCATATTCACTTGCTAACAGTAATTTTTCGTCAACAGATTGTCTGTTATAGTCAGGAGTAAATCCTAGTTGTTTACTAAATTTATTTATTGTATCTGAAAAAGGTATAGAAGATTTTATTGCATCTAGAGTAGACCTGTAATCTCCATGAGCTACTGTTCTTGCAAATTGAGATATTGTTCCTGCAGATTGAGGAGAAATAGGCATTTTAAATTGAAATGTATCTTCAGGGTCATCACTAAAAGGATTATCAAATATTGGCTGTATATAATCTTTAGGGTCTATACCACCACCTTTAATTACTTTATCAACAAGAGGATGTTCTTGCTCTTTAGCTAAATCATATATTTCATTTGAACTTTTATTATCTAATAATCCAGGTTGATTATCAAGTGCAGCTTTTACTCTAAAATAATCAGAAAATTCTGTTAAAGAAATGCTTTCTTTATTTTCAATTTGAGATTGAAAGTCTTCCATTTCTTGTATTGCTTTTAACTGCTCTTCGTCTAACTCTTCTTCGTAGGTAGTAAACCCAGTTCCTTTAGCTCCCATTTAATC
>NHFY01000016.1 GCA_002170165.1 Flavobacteriales bacterium TMED123 | reverse complement strand
TGATTTTTATTTTTCCCTTATCATTGGCTTTTATTATTGATGAAATTAAAGAAGTTGTTGTAGTTGAGTAAGGAATCTCTGAAATAATAAGAGTGCTTTTATCTTGTTGTGTTATTTTAGCCCTCAACCTGATTCTGCCACCTCTTTTCCCGTCATTATAATTGGAAAAATCTGCCATTCCTCCACTAAAAAAATCAGGAAAAATTCTTGGCTTAACCCCTTTCAAAACCTTTATAGAAGCATCAATAAGTTCGTTAAAATTATGAGGCATTATTTTGGTAGAAAGTCCAACTGCAATTCCTTCAACACCATGAGCTAATAGTAAAGGGAATTTTACTGGTAACATTACGGGTTCTTTGCTCCTGCCATCATAAGAGGATATCCATTTTGTGATTTTGGAATTGTACAACACTTCCAATCCAAATTTACTCAATCGCACTTCTATATATCTTGGAGCAGCTGCTTTATCTCCTGTATGGGTGTTCCCCCAATTTCCTTGCATGTCCAGCAAAAGGTTCTTTTGCCCTATTTGCACAAGCGCATCTCCAATAGAAGCATCTCCATGAGGATGGTATTTCATGGTGTGCCCTATTACATTTGCAACCTTATGATATCTACCATCATCCAATTCTTTAAGCGCATGCAAAATTCTTCTTTGAACTGGTTTTAATCCATCTTCAATATAAGGCACTGAGCGCTCTAAAATTACATAGGATGCATAATCCAAAAACCACTCTTTATACATACCAGAAATGTGTATTACATCGTGTAGATTTTCATCATTATTATGGTTTTGTATATTATCCATTTAATTGATTATTCTGAATGATCTTTTGTAATACACTTATCATCTCATCTTTTTGTTTTTTACTTAAAAAAGCAAAATTAAATCTTTTGGCAATTGATTTTCTGCGAGATACTTTAAACTTCACCATTAAAATAGTGTTAAATGTAAATGGCCTGTTGAAAAAGCCGAATTTCTCAATAGATGAAATAGGCATTTCAATATAATTTGATTTAGAAGAAAAATAAGAGGAGACGGTTCTTTTTGATCCGATTTCAATAATATAGTTATTTGCCTCAAAGACAAAGTAATAAACTCCTGTAAAGATAAAATATATCGAGACAATAAGACCAAAAAGAATTAGAAAGCACCATGGTGATGAAAATAATGTTTTAGTTATAGTACTAGTCGGAAATATCTGCAAAAAGAAAATAGGTAATATTATACTAACTATAATTATAATTATGAGCAGAAAAGTTGCTTTGTACGCGTTTTCTTTATTAGATATTTTAGTGTTTATTCCCATCTTTTAATTTAAATCCTTTTCTACTTTCAAATTTTCAATAATAAATTGCTGCCTCTCAGGAGTGTTTTTCCCCATATAAAAGTTAAGTATTTCATTTATTCCAGCTTCTTTTCCTATGATTACAGGATCTAATCGAATATTTTTGCCAATAAAATACTTAAATTCAGAAGGAGAAATCTCTCCCAAACCTTTAAACCTAGTAATCTCTGCATTTTTTCCAATTTTTTCTATAGCTTGCAATCGTTCATATTCATTATAACAATATATGGTTTCTTTTTTGTTCCTAACCCTAAAAAGAGGTGTTTCCAAAACATGTACATGCCCTTCTTTTATCAGTTCTGGAAAGAACTGTAAAAAGAAAGTAATAAGCAATAGGCGAATGTGCATCCCATCTACATCAGCATCTGTAGCTAAAACAATTTTGTTATAACGCAACCCTTCAATTCCTTCTTCAATATTCAATGCAGCTTGCAAAAGGTTAAATTCTTCATTCTCATACACCACTTTCTTCGTGAGTCCAAAAGAGTTCAAAGGCTTTCCTCTTAAGCTAAAGACAGCCTGTGTTTTTACATCTCTTGTTTTGGTAATGGAGCCAGAAGCTGAATCTCCCTCAGTAATAAAAATGGTAGTATCAGCTCTGTTTTCTTTTTTCAAATCGTTATAGTGGATTCGACAATCTCTTAATTTTTTATTGTGCAAATTGGCTTTTTTTGCCCTTTCTCTTGCCAATTTTTTCACTCCAGCCATAGCCTTCCTTTCATGTTCGGCCTGTTGTATTTTTTTTTGTAAGATAATAGCAGTTTCTGGATTTTTATGTAAATAATTATCGAGTTGTGTTTTAATAAACTCATTTACAAAGGTCCTGATGGTTATTCCATCTGGCTCCATATCATTTGAACCTAATTTGGTTTTGGTTTGTGATTCAAAGACAGGTTCAATTATTTTAATACTTATGGCAGCATGTACAGCTTGCCTGATATCAACTGCATCATAATTTTTACCATAAAATTCACGAATTGTTTTTGCTATTGCTTCTCTAAAAGCTGCTTGATGTGTGCCACCCTGTACAGTATGTTGTCCGTTTACAAAAGAATAATATTGCTCGGAATATTGATTCTTACAATGTGTAAGTGCTACTTCAATATCATCTGCTTTTAAATGAATTATCGGGTATAGTAATTCAGTATCTATATCTTGCTGCAACAAATCATATAGGCCGTTTTCAGAAATAAACTTTTGGCTATTATAAAGTATGGTTAATCCTGTATTAAGAAAACAATAATTCCAAAGCATTTTTTCCACATACTCATTGATAAAACGGTATTTACCAAACAGCTCCTCGTCAGGAACAAATGTGACTTTTGTTCCTTTCCTAGATGTATTTTCCTGAATAGGCTCGTCATTGATGATAGTCCCCTGATCGAATTCTACCAATTTACTTTTTCCTTCCCTAACTGACTTTATTTTAAAATAAGAAGAAAGGGCATTTACGGCTTTTGTTCCTACTCCATTTAGTCCTACTGATTTTTTAAAAACTTTAGAATCATACTTTGCACCTGTATTTATCTTTGACACACAATCAATTACCTTTCCAAGAGGGATACCCCTTCCATAATCACGAACAGCAACTTTGCTGTTTTTGATTGAGACTTCTATGGTTTTCCCATACCCCATCACATATTCATCAATGCAATTATCTATAACCTCTTTTATCAAAACATAAACACCATCATCTGGAGATGAGCCATTCCCCATTTTTCCTATATACATCCCAGGTCTTAAGCGAATGTGCTCTTTCCAATCGAGTGAACGAATACTATCCTCTGTGTAATTTTGTTTTGGCATTTATAACAAAAAGTATTAATTCTGATTTTTAAAGAATGAAAGCAAAATTAAAAGAAAAAGAAATTATCAGAAGAATATCTGATTAGGTTTTTAACAATCTTTTCAACTTACAACAAGATGTAAACATATAAAATCTAAACATTGAATCTGAAATGCATCACATCTCCATCTTTCACAATATACTCTTTACCCTCTACTGATAGTTTTCCAGCATCTTTACAAGCCTGTTCAGACTCTAGGGTTACAAAATCATTGTAAGCAATTACCTCAGCACGAATAAATCCTTTTTCAAAATCAGAATGGATTACGCCAGCAGCTTGTGGCGCTTTCATTCCTTTTTTAATGGTCCAAGCTCGAACTTCTTTTTTTCCAGCCGTGAAGTAAGTTTGTAAATTCAATAAACGATAAGTGGCTTGAATCAAATGATGTGACCCAGGTTTTTGTAAGCCCATTTCTTCTAAAAATAGTTGCTGCTCATTAATAGTCTCCAACTCAGCAATTTCTGCCTCTATGGCTGTAGCGATTAGTAGAATCTCTGCATTCTCATTTTCTACAACTTCTTTAAGCTGTGCTACATATTTATTTCCGCTTTTTGCAGCACTTTCATCAACATTACAAACATAAAGAACAGGCTTTTGAGTAAGTAAATGCAAATCCTGGATTACTTCTTTTTCAGTATCAGTTGCAGTTAAAGAACGAACAGATCTTCCTTCTTGAATATTTGTAATGTATTTATCTAGTATTTCAACTGATTTTATAGCATCCTTATCACCTGAATTTGCAATTTTCTGTTTTTTTTCGCGCTTTTTTTCAAGTGCTTCTAAATCTTTTAATTGCAATTCAAAATCAATTGTTTCTTTATCTCTTATAGGATTAACACTCGCCTCTACATGTACAATATTGTCATCGTCAAAACACCTTAGTACATGTATAATAGCATTACACTCTCTAATGTTGGCTAAAAATTTATTGCCAAGCCCCTCTCCTTTACTTGCGCCTTTTACTAAGCCTGCTATATCTACAATTTCTATTGTGGTAGCTTGGACTTTTTCGGGATTTACCAATTCAGCCAATTTTTCTAAGCGTTCATCAGGAACATTTATTACGCCTACATTTGGCTCAATAGTACAAAAGGGGAAATTAGCCGATTGCGCTTTTGCTTTGGACAAACAATTAAATAAGGTTGATTTACCCACATTTGGAAGTCCAACTATTCCACATTTTAATGCCATATTATTTATAAAAAATTGAGCGCAAATATAGAAATTTGTTTGAATGCATTTAGGAAATTTTACGATTGTCAATAATGCGTTAATAAAAGTTTGTTTTTTAACTAAATTTGAAAAGAGCGCCTAACAACTATTCTTATTTTTGCAAGAATTAAATTACAAAACATGCCGACAACAGCTGAACTAAAAGATATTTGCACCCAAATTAGAAGAGACATTGTACGTATGGTGCATGCAAACAATTCAGGACACCCTGGCGGATCATTAGGATGCACAGAGTTTTTTGTTGCACTTTATTTTAAAATCATGCAACATAATTCCAATTTTAATATGGATGGAAAAGATGAAGATATTTTCTTTCTTTCAAATGGACATATCTCCCCTGTTTGGTATGCAACATTAGCTAGATCTGGCTATTTTGAAGTTGCTGAACTCGCTACATTTCGAAAAATTAATTCTCGCTTGCAAGGTCACCCTACTAATCACGATCATTTAGAGGGTATTCGTGTAGCTTCTGGCTCTCTAGGCCAAGGACTTTCAGTAGCTATTGGGGCTGCACTCACTAAAAAACTCAACAATGATGATAAGCTTATTTATTCTTTGCATGGAGATGGAGAACTGCAAGAAGGGCAAATATGGGAAGCATTGATGTATGCTTCAGCTAATAATATTGATAACCTGATTGCTACGATAGATTACAATAAACAACAAATTGATGGTAGCTTGGATGATGTGCTAAAACTAGGCGATTTAAAGGCAAAGATAGAAGCTTTTGACTGGCATGTGTTAGAAGAAAAAGAAGGGAATAATATAGAAGCTGTGATCAGGATTTTGGAAAAAGCAAAAAGTCTTTCCGGAAATAATAAACCGATAGCAATTCTATTACATACTGAAATGGGTAATGGAGTTGATTATATGATGGGTACACACAAGTGGCACGGTTCTGCTCCTAATGATGAGCAACTAGAGTCAGCACTTGCTCAAAATGCAGAAACTTTAGGTGATTATTAAAAATCTGAAAATACTATTGTTAGTAGCCTTTCTTTTAGGGTGTGATTTTTCGGCTTTTTCTCAAAAAAAGCAAGAGCAAGTAAATAGAATTCTTTTTATTTTTGACGCCTCTCAATCTATGCTTAGTAGATGGCAGTCCGGCAGAAAAATTGATATTGCAAGAAAACTCCTTAACAATATGTTAGATAGTTTGAAGCATATGGATAACTTAGAAATTGGTTTGCGGGTGTATGGGCATCAAAAAAGTTATCCACCACAATATTGTGATGATACAAAATTGGAGGTCGACTTTACTGCTAGTGATTTGGTTGCTGATAGAATAAAAGCTAAACTAAAAATGCTTAGAGCTAGAGGCACTACTCCAATTGCAAGTTCACTGGAAAAGGGAGCTTATGATTTTCCAAAAAACACAAACAGTAGAAACATCATTATTCTTATTACAGATGGTATTGAAGAGTGTGATATGGATCCTTGTTCGGTTTCTAGCCTATTACAAAGAGAGGGGGTTATATTAAAGCCATTTGTAATTGGTATTGGGTTAGATGAATCATACAAAAAAACTTTTGATTGTGTAGGAACCTATTATGATGCTTCAAAAGAAAAGGACTTTGAGAATGTATTAGAGGTGGTTATTTCTCATGTATTAAACTCTACTACTGCTCAAGTTAATCTTTTGGATGAAAGTGGAAATCCAACAGAAACCAATGTTAATCTTACCTTTTATGATGAGTTTTCAGGGCAGGCTAAATACAACTTCATTCACACCATGAACCACAAGGGTAATCCTGATACCATGAGTATTGACCCTATTTTGAAATACAAAGTAGTAGCACACACAATTCCTGCTGTAGAATCAGAAATAATATCTCTTACCCCTGGAAAACACACCATAATTCCCCTTTCAACTCCTCAAGGAGAATTAGAAATAAAGATGCAAAGCAAACAGGATTACCCATTCATTGTTCGGTTAAAGGACCAACATCAAACTTTACATCTTCAAACAACAAATACTAAACAAAAATATTTGACTGGAGCATATGATATTGAAGTTTTAACTACACCCAGATTTAGTATTGAGGGAGTAATAATAAAACAGTCAGAAACAACTACTATAAACATGCCAAATACAGGTACAGCAAACATTTTGCTTCCTTCAAAAGGCTATGGGGGTATTTATAGGTTTAAAGACAATCTTTGGCAGCAGGTATTTCCTATTGATGACAATACGCAAAAAGTAAAACTCTATTTACTTCCAGGAAATTATAAAATTGTTTTTCGATCTAAATCTGCTAAACAATATGCATATACAAGAGAGAAAGAATTTAAAATACAATCAGGAAAATCAGCATTAATAAAATTATATTAAGATGGAAATGAAAGACACACGATCAGGTTTTGGAGCAGGGCTCACAGAATTAGGAAGAAGAAACCCAAATGTAGTAGCGCTTTGTGCCGACCTTACCGGTTCATTAAAAATGAATGAATTTAAAAATGAGAATCCTGAACGATTCTTTCAAGTGGGTATTGCAGAGTCAAATATGATGAGTATTGCAGCTGGAATGACAATTGGTGGCAAAATTCCTTTCACAGGAACTTTTGCCAATTTTTCTACATCTAGAGTATATGATCAAATCAGACAATCAATAGCTTATTCTAGTAAAAATGTAAAAATTTGCGCATCACATGCAGGCGTAACATTAGGTGAAGATGGGGCAACACACCAAGTTTTAGAAGATATCGGAATGATGAAGATGCTTCCACATATGACAGTAATTAATCCATGTGACTTTAATCAAACAAAAGCCGCAACAATAGCAATTGCTCAACATGCTGGGCCTGTCTATTTAAGATTTGGAAGACCTAAAGTACCTAACTTTACAGATCCTAATCAAGAATTCAAAATAGGAGAAGCTATTAATATGACAATTGGTAGTGATGTTACAATTATAGCTACAGGACATCTTGTTTGGGAAGCGCTAGAAGCAGTAAAAGAATTAGAAAAGAAATATATTTCTGCAGAATTAATAAACATCCATACCATAAAACCACTAGATAAGAATGCAATATTAGAATCAGCAAGTAAAACAAGATGTGTAGTTACAGCCGAAGAGCATATGTTAAATGGAGGTTTAGGAGATAGTGTTGCTCAACTTCTTAGCAGATCTTTACCAACTCCTTTAGAGATGGTAGGTGTAAATGATACATTTGGAGAAAGTGGAACACCTAGAGGTTTAATGGAAAAGTATGGACTTACAACTTATAATATTATAGAATCATGTGAAAAAGTGATGAAAAGAAAATGATTCTTACTCTAAATTTTTCCAACCAACAACCACTAAGTATTAAATTTGCATAGAATATGAATGATGCAAAGGAAATATTCAAAAAATATCAAGCACAAACTTTTAAAAACCCATCTTCTTTAGAAGTTAAATCTGCAAATGGAAGCTATATTACAGATATCAAAGGAAAAAGATATCTAGATTTTGTGGCTGGTATTTCTGCATGTACTTTAGGACATTCCAACCCTATAATAACAAAGGCTATAACTGAACAATTAAAACATTATTCACATGTTATGGTCTATGGAGAATATGTTCAGTCTCCTCAATACAGATTGGCAAAACTACTTGCTGAGAACCTCCCCAACAATTTATATACCACTTATTTTACCAATTCTGGGGCTGAAGCAATAGAAGGTGCTATGAAATTGGCAAAACGCGCCACAGGAAGAGTGGAAATCATCTCGTGTAAAGATTCTTATCATGGCTCTACACAAGGAGCTCTAAGTATCATGGGAAATGAAGAGCAAAAAACAAATTATCGTCCCTTATTACCCAGCTGCAATCTAATCATATTTAACAATGAAGATTCATTAGATAATATTACGGTAAAAACTGCTGCTGTAATAATTGAGCCTATACAAGGGGGAAGTGGCTTTATAACGCCAAAAAATGATTTTTTGCAAAAAGTAAGAGAAAGATGTAATACAACTGGAACGTTACTCATTTTTGATGAGATACAAACTTGCTATGGCAGATTAGGCACACTTTTTGGGTTTGAGAAATATAATGTTACTCCTGATATTCTATGTATTGCCAAAGGAATGGGTGGTGGTATGCCTATAGGTGCTTTTATAACTTCTTGGGATTTGATGAATTTATTTACCTTTTCTCCTGAATTAGGACATATTACCACTTTTGGAGGACACCCCGTAAATTGTGCCGCAAGTTTGGCAACTCTAGAACACCTACTTACAAACGATCTTATGCAGGAAATTGATAAAAAAGAAGCTCTCTTTAGAAAACACTTAACGCACCCAAAAGTTAAGGAAATAAGAGGATGTGGTTTGATGTTAGCTGTAGAGTTTGATGATCAAACTTTAACCAATAAAGTGGTAGAGCAAGCTTTAGAAAAAGGCTTGATAATCTTTTATTTTTTATTTTGTAAAACAGCTGTTCGTATTACACCTCCTCTTACGATTACTGAAGATGAGATTATCAAAGGTTGTGAGATTATCAAAGGAATATTAGAAACATAAAAAAAGGAACCAAACGGTTCCTTTTTTAATTTTTTTGACTTTGTGAAGTTTTAATTCCAAAAATTAGTTTTAATAAATTACTCATCAGAATCATCAGAAGAAGACTTTCCTCCAAATCCATAAGTTAATCCTACGGTCATTGCATTTAATGATGAGTGATCGCCTCCTTTTATCATTTCATATCCAAAAGAAACACCAATATTATTCATAACTGCATAAGAAACGCCCATTGTCATACCAAATTCATTACTTGACCCTTTCCAAGAGTCTTCAGAACCCTCAGGGGATTCTTCAGGAGTATAATGATCATCTGTAATCATATACATTCCTATACCAACATTTGCATGAATTTTATCAGTGATTCCGTAATTAAACTTTGCTTTCATTGGTATGAGACCAAATCCCATCCCATAACCTACAGATCCTATAACTGACATGTCATCATTAATAGAATAAGCGTAACTTAAATTTAGTACCGCTGAAGAAGTGCTTAGCTCATCTTCATCTCCATGATTATGATCATGATGATCTTCAGATTCTTCAACCATTGTTCCAGAAAGCATCATATAATCTACTCCTAGACCAAAATTTTGTGCAGACATTCCTAAAGTCAGAATTCCAGCAAATAATAATGTAATTGTTTTTTTCATAATATATATTTTTAAAAAAAATTGCCTACTCTAAAAGTTTTTGGCTTCCCTTTGAAAATTGAAGCGCGATGTTAATAAAATTATTTAAATTAATTAACAAATATTAAGTATAAAGTGAAATTTTATAAGAATCCAGAATAATATATATTACAGTAAAATAAGTGTATTTCATGAATCTATAATAATTTTATTATTGAATCATAAGAGATTATTTTAATCGATAGATGTAAAATAAAGATATCTCTTTTTAATTGCTATAAGAGTATTTAACCACTATCATCTTTATCTTTTAACATTGGTACAAATGAGAAGCTGCCATGAGTAGTCACTTTGTGCTCAGTATCTGATATTTTTTCTATCAATTGCATTTGCTGAATATTACCCCCTCCAATTGGAGCAACCATTTTTCCACCTACTTTTAGCTGTTCTAATAATTCTTCTGGGATTTCTGGAGCACCACAGGTGATAATTATCTTGTGAAAAGGAGCAAACTTAGGTAAACCCTTATAACCATCTCCATAAAAGAAATGACACTTACATCCTATTGTGGGTAAGAAATCTTTCGTCTTTTTGTACAAATCTTGTTGCCTTTCTATTGTGTAAACATTGGCTTCCATAACAATTAATACTGCTGCTTGATAGCCAGATCCTGTGCCTATCTCTAATACCTTTTCGTAAGGTTTTATTGATAAAAGCTCAGTTTGTTTTGCAACCGTGAAAGGCTGAGAAATGGTTTGTCCTGAACCAATAGGAAAAGCCTTATCTACATAAGCAAAATTTACAAATGCATTGTCCATAAAAAGATGTCTGGGGATTTTACCAATAGCAGACAAAACATTTTCATCTACAATCCCTTTTTGTCTTATTTCTTCAATCAATTTTCTTCTTAAACCTTGGTGTTTAAATGTATCTTGCATTTATTCTAAATCCTTAATTGATTTTCTTTATAAATATTTTATTTTCGCAAACAAATCTTGAGTACAAAAGAATGATAAAAATAGGCGTAATTGGAGCTGGACATCTAGGAAAAATACACATTCGTTTGTTAAAAGATATCCAAGAATTTGAGTTTGTTGGTTTTTTTGATAATGACAGTAAAAATGCAGAACAAATTGCAGATGAATTTGATATTACCGCATTCAGTTCTGCAACCGAATTAATAGCAAAATGTGATGCAATTGATGTGGTGACTCCTACTGAATCTCATTTTGAATATGCTAAATTAGCTTTAGAAAATAATCTACACTTGTTTATTGAAAAGCCCATTACAGCTACAATTCAAGAAGCAAAAGAATTGCTAAAAATTTCAGCAAACAAACAATGTAAGATTCAAGTTGGACATGTAGAAAGGTTCAATACTGCTTTTACTGCAATCAAGGATCAATGCAATAATCCTATGTTTATTGAGGCGCACCGTTTGGCTGAATTTAATGCTAGAGGAACAGATGTTCCTGTAGTGCATGATTTGATGATTCATGATATTGATATCGTTCTAAAAATAGTCAACTCGAAAGTTAAACAGATTAATGCAAGTGGCGTATCAATTATAAGCGATACGCCTGATATTGCAAACGCCAGAATTGAATTTGAAAATGGCTGTGTGGCTAATCTTACTGCAAGTAGAATCTCATTTAAAAATATGCGGAAAACAAGGGTATTTCAAAATGATGCATACATTGCTATAGATTTCTTAGAGAAAAAAGCAGAACTCATAAAAATGAAAGATGTAGCAGATTCAAATGATCCTTTTGCTTTGATTATAGATCCAGGAAAAGGAAAACGAAAAAAGCAGATTCAATTTGAAAGCCCAAAAACAGAGGAAAATAATGCTATTAAAGATGAACTAACATCCTTTTATGCTGCAATAAAAAATGATACAGCAACTATTGTTAGTATTCAAGATGCAACTGCTGCACTTGATGTTGCTGAGCAGATTGCACAACAAATAAACTAAAGATGCGTTTGAAAAGCCACAAAACCATTATGAAGCACTTTACCTTTATTCTTATTCTTTCACTTCTTTTTTTTCAATCTTGCAAAAAAACAGAATTAAATGATGGTGTCCCTTCCTATATAAATATTCCATCTATTGATTTGATGATAGAAGATTCAACAATTCAGGGCAGTGATGCACAGAAAATTACAGATGCATGGGTGTATTTTGATAATGACTTACAAGGGATCTATCCGCTTCCAGCCACATTTCCTGTATTAAAAGAAGGAATACAAAATATCAGTATAAAAGCTGGAATAAAAAACAATGGCATTGCTGCTACAAGAGCCAACTATCCCTTTTATGATTTTTACAAAGAGGAAGTATATCTCAAAAAAGATAGTATTACTATTCTCAATCCTGAAGTAAGTTATTTCGAGAACACATCTTTTCACATCATTGATTTTGAAACTGGAAGCAAAATATTATATCATTCTCAAGATAGCGACACTACTTTTTTAGTTGCCAATGATACTGTATTTGAAGGAAATTCTGGGGGTATGCATTTAGCACCTCCTCACCTTACCTTTGAGATTACAACAGAAGGATTACAACTACCAAAATTAGGAACGCCAGTTTATGTAGAGTTGAATTATAAATGCAACACCTCCTTTCAAATAGGCTTGTATGCTGATT
This sequence comes from Flavobacteriales bacterium TMED123, assembly GCA_002170165.1. GTDB lineage: Bacteria > Bacteroidota > Bacteroidia > Flavobacteriales > BACL11 > DUAL01. The sequence continues at coordinate 22,923 of NHFY01000016.1, read as the reverse complement.
TTAGCCCAACAATTCGTACTAATTCAATAGTTACAGTAAATCCTAAAAATGAGTGGAATAAAATATATGTAGACTTAACTTCTGCAATTATTAATACCCAGCAAGCCAATAATCATAAAGTTTTTATTTCAATGACGAGAGATGTTAATAGTACAGAAATGGCAACACTATACTTAGATAATTTCAAAGTGGTCTATTAGATGAAAAAAAACTTTCAAATAGCAAAATACCTCTTTTTTGACCTCTTGTCAGCAGTGCTTTCTTGGACTTTGTTTTTTAGCTACAGAAAAGTTTATATAGAAGAAATGCCTATTGATTTTACTTCAAAGTTTTATGTTGGTATTTTTGTTATTCCTCTGTTTTGGATTTTCCTCTATCTGATTACAGGAACTTACAATAACATTTATAGAAAATCAAGATTGAAAGAGCTTTCTGATACTTTCTTTATTGTTTTAATTGGTACTGTTATTATTTTCTTTGTAGCTTTACTAGATGATTATATTGATAATTATAAAACTTATTACAGTTTGTTTGTTGTTCTTTTTTGTGCACATTTATTACTAACTGCTATTTTCAGATTTATTCTAACCTCCATTATCGCAAGAAAGGTGCATCAAAAAAAGATTCGCTTTAATACACTTATAGTTGGGAGTAATATTAAGGCAGTAGAAATGTATAAAGAGCTTGAGAATGAACAATTATCAAGTGGGTATAATTTTGTCGGTTTTGTTTGTGTGGAGGAAAAGCCTAAATACTTGCTTAGCGAATATATTCCTAAAATGGGAAGTTTAGATAGGTTAAAATCACTCATTAAAGAACATAATATTGAGGATGTGATTATTGCTGTTGAGAGCACAGAACATCATAAGATTGAAGAAATAATTGATATTTTGGAAGGAACAAAAGTCTATATAAAAATGCTTCCTGATATGTGCGATATTATTTCTGGCAAAGTGAAGATGAGCACAATATTCGGAACAGCTCTTATTGAAATTGAGCACGATTTAATGCCAACTTGGCATTGGTTTGTGAAACGTTTTTTTGATGTTAGTATTTCTTTGTTTGTTTTGATTTTACTCTCTCCATTATATCTAATTACAGCAATATTGGTGCTATTTTCTTCAAAGGGAAGTGTGTTCTTCAAACAAGAAAGAGTTGGCTTAAATGGTAGAAATTTTAATATTATTAAGTTTCGTTCAATGTATGAAAATGCAGAAAATAATGGTCCACAACTCTCTTCCGATAACGATAAAAGGATTACCCCATGGGGGAAAATAATGCGAAAAATAAGATTGGATGAATTGCCACAATTTTACAATGTGCTTATAGGAGAAATGTCTATTGTAGGGCCAAGACCAGAAAGGCAACATTATATTGGCTTAATCACAGAAAAGGCTCCACATTATCATCATTTGCATAAGGTAAAACCTGGTATTACTTCATGGGGAATGGTAAAGTATGGTTATGCAGAAAATGTTGATGAAATGATAGAAAGAATGAAATACGATATCTTGTATATTGAAAATATATCTTTTACCTTAGATTTGAAAATTCTGATTTACACCATCTTAATTGTTTTACAAGGTAGAGGGAAATAGTATTAATAAATAATAAAAAAGAAAATGAAAAACATAAGTGTTATTGGGGCTGGAACTATGGGTAATGGTATTGCCCATACATTTGCCCAAAAAGGATATAAAGTTAATTTAATTGATATATCTCCAGAAGCGCTTGAAAAGGCCCTAGCAACTATTGAGAAGAACCTAGATAGAATGCTAAAAAAAGAGGAAATCACTGAAGAAGATAAAGTTGGAACTTTGTCAAATCTTTGTGCTCTCACTGAAATTTCTGAAGGAGTAAAAAATGCTGATTTGGTAGTAGAAGCAGCTACTGAAAATATAGATTTGAAACTAAAAATTTTCAAACAATTAGATAAAGTATGCAAAAGTGACACCATATTAGCCTCCAATACCTCTTCTATTTCTATTACGCAAATTGCAAATGTAACAAATCGGGAAGATAAAGTAATTGGTATGCATTTTATGAATCCTGTACCAATAATGAAATTAGTAGAGGTGATTAGAGGGCAAGTAACTTCAGATGAAGTTACCCAATCCATCATGGAATTGAGCAAACATTTAGGAAAAATTCCAGTTGAGGTAAATGATGCCCCAGGATTTGTTGCCAACAGAATATTGATGCCTATGATTAATGAGGCTATCCATACTTTAAATGAGAATGTATCTTCCGTAGAAGGAATTGATACTGTGATGATTCTTGGAATGTCTCATCCAATGGGTCCATTGCAATTGGCCGATTTTATTGGTTTGGATGTTTGTCTTTCTATTTTAGATGTTATGTATAAAGGTTTTTCAGATGAAAAATATGCCCCTTGTTCACTTCTGGTTGAGATGGTTAAAAAAGGAAAATTAGGTGTAAAATCCGGAATAGGTTTTTATGATTATTCAGAAGGATTAAAGAACAAAAAAGTAGCTCAGCAATTTTTGATAAAATGAAAAAAAGATTGACTTATAAGATATTCATTAGCTCATGGATTAAATAGAAGATTAATCTATTTTTCCTTCTAGCTTTGCTTGTAAAATAATATATTCAATTAACATATCTACCCTATTACTTATTGGGTTATATTTTGCTTTCAAATCATTTTCATACAATTTTGCAACAGTCTGCCAAAAAAAAGCATTAAATCTTCCTCTGTAAGATTTTACAAGTTCATATGAAGTAAATTGAGTCTCTCTATAAATTAGCTTAACTAAAATTCTCCCTTCACTCATTGTGAGTTGTTTCAATTGCTGAGCATATTCATCTTTTACCCAACTAGCAACTTCTTTGGTGTAACGTTTTTTATGTCTTCTTTTTGGAATACTGTCCAATCCTATTTGAATTGCAGCTAATTTTGCTTTTGCTTTTAAGGCGTAAGGATAGACCTTGAGTACTTTTCGTTTAAGGATAAAATAGTGCAACTTTTCATCATAATCCTTAAATGCTAAAATTTCTACTTCTGGGACTTTAGATATGATTATAGTGTCCTCACCAACAATTGTAAATTCCTTTATGTTAGGTTTATCCTGTGCTTGTACAATGCAGTTAAAACTTAAAAAAAGTAGTAATAATAAAATCTTTTTCTGCTGAGACTTATTTCTGAACAATAAGCTTATGTTTTGAGGTAGCATTTTCCGTAGTCACTTTTGCAAAATAGATACCACTACTAATCTTACTTAAATCTAAAAGAAAATTTAAGCTATTTAGCTGTTCAAACTTATACAATACTTTCCCACTTATATCTAAAACTGATACAGAAGATATAGGTACTGCACAGGTTATTTTACACATATCTTTTAATGGGTTAGGGTGTACGGAAATTTGCTGAACTTGCTCATTAACCCCTGAATAAATAGCCAAAAAATTAGCAGATGATGCAAAGCAGCCATTTTGTTCAATATCAACTGAATATTGGCCTGTTTGAGAAATATTTAATGTAGCAGCATTTGCACCATTTATTGATACTCCATTTAAATACCACTGATAAGTATATGTTGGGTTATTTATTGTAGATAATTGGCTCCCGTTTTGAGAGATAACTGGACTAGAAAGTGGTGAATTTAATACTGCTGTGATTTGTTTATATTCTGATTTGCAATTCTCTTCTATTTCGATATCATAATAAAAATAATAATATCCAAAAGGAGCACTACTTGCACTTGAACTTGTAATATTAATTAGATTACCAATATTATATGGGTAATTAGCACTTGCATTATTTCTGTATAGCCCATCATTTTGTAATGCACCCTGTGCTACACCTAATTGCATATCATTACCAATTGGAACATTAAAATTAAGGGTAATCCTTTGTTCTCCTAAAACTACATTTAGCGTTGTATCATCTATAACACTACCATTTTGATCACGCAATTCAAATGTTATCGTATTTGCTGCTTCTGAATAGATTTTCGCAGATTTAATAATACATGCTTTAGTTGCATCAAAAATTTGATGTTGATCACCATTAAAATAACCACCTGTGCCAAAAGTATTATCTATCGCGCCACCAAAATAAGAGCCAGGATCTTCAGTTAAAAAATAATTTGTTGATGAATTTAATACAGGTGTGGTATATGTATTTCCAGTATGAATAATAATACCAGATGAAGTATCATTGTACCAATTAGTCTGTCCAGTAGAATAAGAAATTAAATTAAAAGAACTTGAATCTGCACAAATCGTGTCATTATAAGCAATTGGAGCAGGATTGTAAGCTATAGTAATAAAATTATTCTCAATAACGGTATTTGTTCCTAATGCATTAGTAACTGTTAAACTAACCGTATAGACTCCTTGACTTTGATAAGTATGAGTAGGATTTTGTTGCGTGGAGGTATTCCCATCACCAAAATCCCATGACCAACTATTTGGTATATTCAAACTATTATCAAAAAAACTAATTGTACCAGAACAGCTATTTGTACTGCTAGCTGAAATAATCGCAAATGGTGGTGCTAAACATGCGTTATTTGTTGGCTGCCTATTAACAGCAACTGTTCTACTACCCTTTTTGCTCGGACTCATCAATGCACGAATAGCAAACCAGTTGTCAATATTTGATGGATTAGTATTATGATAAAATGCAGAAGTTCCTGTAGAGCTTACAATAGAATCCATATATTTTTGTCCCAACATGGATATCTCATATCCATTTGCACCAGCTACTGGGCTCCAGTAAAAAAATATTGAATCAGGACAAGTCCAATCAACTACAAAATTTTGAGGAAGACGGACTATACTAAAATTTGCATCTGATTGATCATTATAATTTCCTCTACTTACTCTTATCAAAGCATCCCCAGTTGCGTTATTAGGAACTGTCCAATTATAATGACGCAGTGAACTATTAACATTGGAAGAAATAGTTCCCCAGCTCGTGCCATTATTTAATGAAAATTCTAAGGTAAAAACTCCTGGATTTCCAAAAGCGTCCCAACGAATCATTTCATTTTCTCCAGGCACAAGACCTTCTCCACCATTTGGATATGTTAGTGTTATTTCTTCAGAGATAATATCATATACTACATGATATTTTTGTGGACCATAAGGAACAGAAAATCCATTAACACTAAGTGTGTAGATACCTGCTGTAGGGTTGTCGATTGTTACTTGTTCCATATTATTTCTATCATCTATTCCTCTTGTTGCTACTTGATTTAAATTTGATGCATTTGGAGTAAAGTCTAGCACCCAAGGCTGATAATTATTTCCATTAGGTGTAGTTAACTGAATATTAAGATCATTGACAAGAGCGATACTAGCATTAGTACTAGCTTCTTTATCATGCCAATATACCATTACTTTAATTTGCTCTGTTCCTGAAGGAACAATAATATTATGAGTATTATTACCTGAATCAGAGATGCTATCTTCATAATAATGCTGATTTTCTAGAATTTGAACAGCTCTTAATGCATTAACTTCTCCCCATCCATGTTTAAAGTCAGGCCCTGAATTACCAATATCATCTGCTGAATTTAATAGAACTGCCTTCATTAAACTAGATGATGGATTCTCTTCATTATTTAATTCTTTATACGCTTGATATAACTGTCCTAAAACACCTGAAATTCCAGGAGACGCCATAGAAGTTCCCGTGTAAGTATCATAATCATTATTCTCAACAGTTGAATATACATTTGTGCCCTTCGCACCTATATCTGGCTTTATTCTACCATCATGCGCTGGCCCTCTGCTAGATGAATTAGCTAAGCCGCTAGATGAGGTTAAGTTTGCTGTAGCAATTACATTCTTTGCTTGTTTATGTCCTCCAGTTACATTTCCCCAATTACTTCCAGCGCCATAACCACAATCACTTGTACCATCATTTCCGGCCGAAAAAACATGAATTAATGATGGGTAATTTCTTACTTGCTCATCCAAATCTCTTGCTAAAGAAGTATATCCAGCATTACACCCATTAGAATAAGACTTTTGGGTTATGAATACATCGTTATTTTGGTAAAGATTTGGAACACTATAATAGTTATTATTTGACGCATCATAAACATATAAAGTTGCGCCATCAGCCATTCCTTTTCCGTAGGGGTCTAAATTACCAGCTCCCATAACAGTTCCTGCAACATGATCGCCATGATTACCACTACTGCTACTGACAGCATTTTGATTTATTCTTCCTTGGTAATCTATATGCGGCCCTATAGCACCATCATCTTGCATCATAATATTAATCCCTTCTCCATTGTAATGTCTACCATTTGTATATTGTGCATCAATCACATTAGACCTGTGAAGTGTTCTAGCTGTTTTATTTTCAGGAAAGGATGGGGGGTCTATAGGAGCAATAAAATGTACAAAGGCATATTCAGCTAATTTTAATATAGTAGACATCTTAGTAGTGACAATAATAGAATGAGCATATGTATTGATCTCTTTTATTGTAAAATTATCAATTTTTAACATTTCAAAAGCAGCAGTAATATTTACATCTTCATATAATAACACTTCAAGTGATGCATTTTCACCATCTTTTGCCCAATCAGGACAACTTCCATTTTGTAATTTTGGATGAATCTTTTGTTTAGCCTTAACTGGAATAAGAGCATTTACATTGTAAGTATCGAAATCCCTCGAACTTATATTCTGAGAAATAGATACTATAAAAGTATTGTACGGAATATACTCTAAAAATTTAACCCCTAAGGCATTCATTTTAAGTTTGTGTTTAGCGGTTGGCAAAACAGAGAATTGCATCAAACGATAATACTTGCCATTAAAAATTTGATTATCGTTTGATTTAATATCAACTAAATTGATTTCATTATTAGCAGTGAACACTCCTGCTTTTAATAAGATTTCCGAATTTGGATCTTGCGCAAAAGTTGATAAAGAAAAAATGAGTAGAAATAGAAAAGAGATTAGTCGCATTATTTTTTTTTGCAAACTTACAACTGATTTGCCTAATAATATAAAAGTTTGTACTATTTATTTAAAAAATCTTATTTGTTCAAGATCTTTTTAAGACATAATTAATTTTTACTGTTTTTGCTTTTGGTAGATTAAAATAAATCGCTATTTTGAACTTGGTATTGATTCTTACTCCTTTATTAATTTGCGCAGGAAATTTCAAAAGCCCTACAATACGCTTTGCCTCCTCATCACAACCATAACCAATACCATTCACAACTACAATTGAATGCACATCTCCATTATCATTCACTTGATATTTTAAAAAAACTTTACCTTCAACCCTATGTAAAAGCGCTTTCTTAGGATAGCATAGATTCTCCTTTACAAATTTCTTAAGCGCCTCACTTCCTCCAGGATATTCCGCGTTTTTGACGAATTTCTTGTCTTTCATAATTCTTCTAAAAATAAACATTGTAGAAGTGTTTGTTATTTAGAAATCAATAATATTAGATATAAGTTTTAAAAACTATACAATATTAAGCCAATACCTCAGCTACCCTATCAGCAGCTTCTTGCAACAAAATAACAGACTCTACTTTAAGCCCGCTTTCATCAATTAGTTTTTTAGCTTTCTCAGCATTTGTTCCCTGCAATCTAACAATAAGTGGTACATTGATATCACCAATATTTTTATAAGCATCAACTATTCCTTGGGCCACCCTATCACATCTAACTATTCCACCAAAAATATTTACAAGTAGTGCTTTAACATTTTTATCTTTTAAAATAATTCTGAATGCCTGCTCTACCCTTTTAGCATCTGCTGTACCTCCTACATCCAAAAAGTTTGCTGGGTTTCCTCCTGCTTGCTTGATGATATCCATAGTAGCCATGGCCAATCCCGCACCATTTACCATACAGCCTACATTACCATCCAGTTTTACAAAATTTAAACCGTATTCTCCTGCTTCTACTTCTGTAGAATCTTCCTCTCTTTTGTCCCTTAATGCTGTATAATCTTTATGGCGAAATAACGCATTATTATCAAGCGTTACTTTAGCATCTACCGCCATTATTTTATCGTCTGATGTTTTCAAAACTGGATTGATTTCAAAAAGGGAAGAATCTGTTTTTTCATATGCTGTGTATAGCGCATAAACGAATTTTGTCATTTCCTTGAAAGCCGTTCCATTTAGGTCTAAATTAAATGCTACTTTTCTGCACTGAAATCCTGTTAAACCTACTTTAGGGTCAATTTCTTCAGTAAAAATAAGGTGGGGGGTTTCCTCTGCAACCGCTTCAATATCCATTCCTCCTTCTGTAGAATACATAATCATATTTCTACCAATTGAACGATTCAATAATACAGACATGTAAAATTCAGAAGTTTCGCTTTCACCTTGATAATAAACATCTTCTGCAATCAGTACTTGATGTACGGTTTTTCCGGCTGCTGAAGTTTGAGGAGTAATCAACTGCATACCTAAAATATCGTTAGCAATTGACCTTACTTCCTCAATGGATTTAGCCAATTTTACACCACCACCTTTACCTCTGCCTCCTGCATGCACTTGTGCTTTTACTACCCACCAGTTTGTTCCTGTTTCTGCAGCTAATTTCTCAGCAGCAGCTACTGCTTCTTCTGCAGTAGTAGCTACTATTCCTCTTTGTATTCTTACTCCAAAACTTGAGAGCAACTCCTTACCTTGATATTCGTGTAAATTCATATGTAAATTTTAAAGATGTAAAAATATAGGATTGATTTTAAATACAACAATCTATTGTCTATTTTTGCAATTATTTTTTCAAACATGAGAATTATACTTTTCTTACTCTTAGTTCCTTTTCTATCACTTTCTCAATTTGCAGAAAAAAAAATCTACTTCATTACAAAGACTACTGATAAACCAAAAATTGATGGAGTGATAAATGAACCCATATGGAAAAATATTAATGTTGCAAATAATTTCACTCAATTTAAACCCAATAATGGTTTATTAGAGCGCTCTACGCATAAAACAAAAGTAAAAATTTGCTATGATAATCAAAACTTATATTTTGCTGCAATAATGTATGATATTGCTCCTGATAGTATTTTGAAAGAGCTTTGTAAAAGAGATGATGATAACAAAAACAATGATAGATTTACAATTGTACTAGACCCTTTTAATAATACTCAAGTTGAGTATAATTTTACTGTCACTGCTTCAGGAGTACAAATAGACAAAAAAATGTCAAAAAATGGTGGTGATAAATCATGGAATGCAGTTTGGAGATCTGCTGTTGATATTTTTGACAAAGGATGGTCAGTAGAAATTGCAATACCTCTTTCTCAAATAAGATTTCCAGATTTAGACAGACCTTGGGCTTTAAATATGTTCAGAAATATACGAAGATATAGAGAGGAGTATTCTTGGAATCCAATTGATCTAAAGTTTGAAAATTACGCCTTACAATCTGGACTTTTAGATGGAGTTAAATATGTTGAAAGCCCAATCAGATTGTCATTTATGCCGTATAGTTCTATTTATATGGACTCTTATGATAACGAGACTCATTTTCCATATAACTATGGTATGGATTTAAAATATGGTTTAAATGAAAGTTTTACATTAGACATGACGTTAATTCCAGATTTTGGTCAAGTGTCTTCAGATGCAATGGTGTTAAACCTATCTCCTTTTGAAGTTAAATATGAAGAAAAGCGTCAATTTTTTAATGAGGGAATTGAATTATTTAATAAAGGAGGAGAAATGTTTTATAGTAGAAGATTACAAGATGATCTATTAAATGCTTCTAAAGTTACAGGAAGAACTAAAAATGGTTTAGGAGTTGCTGCATTAAATGCTATAACAAATAAAACTAATGATAACCCATTAACAAACTACAATGTATTTATTATAGATAAAGCTTTGGACAACAGCTCTTCAGTAAGCTTAATGAATACAAATGTAATTAATACAAATGACGAAAAAGATGCAAATGTGACAGGTATATTTACAAGATTAAACAATAAAAAAAATACACATGTCTATGACGCAAATCTTAAAATGAGTCAAGAGTTTTTTACAAATAGCACTAATGTCGGTTTTTCTGGAATGTTAAAAGCTGCTAAAAATAGTGGAAATTACAGATATGAATTGTATTCAATTTTTGAAGATGATAAATACAACCCAAATGATTTAGGATTTTTATATTCAAATAATGAAATAACTAATGGATTAAATATTGGATATGAGCAATTAAATGCAAATAAAAAATTTATTTTTTCAGAGCACTATCTTTTTATTAAGCACAACACATTATTTACGGACAATAAATTTGTCAACTTAGAAATTGAAGCAGAAGCTAAATATATGCTTAAAAACTATTTATTCATAATGGCAAAAATTGTTGGAAATCCTTATGAACAGTATGATTATTATGAAGCAAGAACAAATGATTATAAAAGTCCTTTAAAAAGATCTAAAGCTATACGTTTTAGCACCTATATGTCAAGTGACTATAGAAATAGATTTGCCGTAGATTTTGGATGTGGCGCTACTTTCAAGCCGCTGTATTCAGGAAACGAATATAGAGTAAGAATTTCTCCAAGAATTAGATTTAATGATAGAGCTTCAATGAGTTATGTGCTTTCAGTAAAAGATAAATTTAATGATGTTGGTTTTGCTGCTACCGATAGCTTGAACAATCCTGTTTTTGCTATAAGAAACACATATATGATTACCAATGTACTTAACGCTTCTTATATTTTGAATAATAAAATGGATTTTTCTGTGAAATTACGCTATCATCTTGATCAAGTAAAGAATTTGGAATTTAAAAATTTACAAAATGATGGTTATTTGCAAACAACTGACTATACTAGAAATGAAGATATCAATTACACCACTTGGACTTCAGATATTGCCTTTAATTGGTGGTTTGCACCTGGATCTCAGCTTTCTTTGGTTTGGAAAAATGCAATAGAAAATGAGGACAATGTTTTAATTAATCATTGGAGAGATAATATAGAGGAATCATTTAGCTTGTTGCAACAAAATAGTATTTCCTTAAAAGTAGTTTATTATTTAGATTATCTTTACCTCACTAAATGATAAAAGCTAAAAATATACATTTTTCTTACGGAAATCTGCAAGTGCTAAAAGGACTCGATTTAGAAATTGAAAAAGGAGAATTTGTTAGTATTGTGGGTGCTTCTGGAAGTGGAAAAACTACTCTTCTGCAATTGCTTGGTACACTAGAAAAATCTGATAGTGGTGATATTGTTGTTGAAGGAAAATCAGTGCAACAACTAAGCGAAAAAGAATTGGCTATTTTTAGAAATCAAAAAATAGGATTTGTATTTCAGTTTCATAATCTATTGGCTGAATTTTCCTCCTTAGAGAATGTCTGTTTACCCGCATTCATTGCTGGAAAAAATAAAAAAAGTGCAGAAAAATATGCAACCGAACTACTAAAAATGTTGCGATTAGAAAACCGCCTTCATCATAAACCAAACGAACTTTCTGGTGGTGAGCAGCAAAGAGTGGCTGTAGCTCGTGCCCTTATAAACCGTCCTGCTGTAATTTTAGCAGATGAGCCTTCTGGAAATTTAGATTCAAAAAATGCGGCAGAATTACACGAACTCCTGGTTAAACTAAACAAGGAAAAAGGACAAACAATAGTGGCGGTTACTCATAATGCAGCATTAGCAAATATAGCTAACAGAAAAGTTGAAATTATAGACGGAAAATTAAATAGTTAGAAAAAGTACTCAGCTTTGTGTAAAAGCGTATCTTTGTACTTTGATGAGATATCAAAACCCACAACTGCTTTATGCACTTTTTGCAATAGCAATCCCCATTATTATCCATCTTTTTAATCTTAGAAAATACAAAACTGTTCGTTTTAGTAGTGTGCGTTTTTTGAGGGAAATCAAAAAAGCAAAGCGCTCTCGTTCCAGATTAAAAAACATACTTATACTATTAAGCCGAATATTGGCTATTGCAGCTCTAGTTTTTGCATTTTCAAAGCCTTATTTACCTGTACAAAAAACACAAAAATCCATTGCTAATAATATTTTCTTTTACATTGACAATTCTTTTAGTATGGAAAGCGTATCAGAAGATGGTGTGCTCATTGATATAGCTAAAAGCAAAGCAGAGGAAATTTTTCAACAACACAATAAAGAGAGTAATTTCTATCTCATAACAAATGACTTTTCTGCCAAGCATAATCGTGCATTTAGTGGAGTAGAATTTCCAAAAGTTTTGCAAAACATCAAAATATCAGCTGACCATAGAAGTTTTTCGTCCATTTATAGTCGTTTACAAAGTTTAACTAATGAGCAGGCTCAACTTTATCTGCTTACTGATATGCAAAAAAGCACCCTTAATATTGAAGATTTAGCGCTTTTGGACTCCAATTTTAATGCGCTGATTATCCCTTTAAGTAGTGCAGCTAACAATAATTTGTACATTGATAGCTGCTGGACCAATAGCCCAATTATTCAACAGGGAAAACCCATTGAAATTTTAGCTAGATTGACCAATAGATCCGATGTTGAGCTAAATAATATTCCCGCATTTTTGCATGTGAACAGTCAGCAAAAAGCAATAAGTAATTTTAGCATCTTGCCAAATGAAAGTATAGAAATTGCTTTCAAGTTTACCCCTTCAACTTCCGGATTTAAAGTATGTGAAATTTCTTTACAGGATTACCCTATATCATTTGATGATAATTTTTATTTCTCCTTTAAAATTTTAGACAAAATAAAGGTACTATCCATTTACAATCAGAAACCCAACTTTGCTATACAAACATTATATAAAAATGATGATGCATTTAGCTTTGAGTCCGTAAATTTTGAGCAAATAAAATATGAGGCAATTAAAAATCAGCAGCTTCTAATTTTAGATGGGCTTAGCAATATTTCTTCTGGACTATTGCAAACAATTGAAACATTTGTAAAAGAAGGAGGAAGTATCGCAATTTTTCCAAATAATGAGATGAGCCAAGCTGATTACAAACAACTATGTAATCTGCTGAAAATTGATGAGTATCAAAGCATGGATACTGCTCGCCAAAAGGTAAATAAAATTGCCTACAAGCATAAAATATTTGATGGAGTTTTTGAAAAGCAAGAGGATAAATTAAACCTACCAATTGTAAGTAAACATTATAAAATTTCAAGCAAATACAATACCAATAATCAAGCTATCTTCTCTCTTGAGATGGGAAATGATTTTCTAAGCAATTACAATTATAATGGGGCTAACATTTACCTTTTTACTTCTCCACTGAATAAAGAGAGTAGTAATTTTAGCAATCATGCGCTTTTTGTGCCTGTAATGTACAATATGGCACTGATGAGCACTAAAAAATCAGCCTTATTTTATAGAATTGGTAAAAAACAATATTTTGATGCTCCTGCTAAAGTAAGTAGAGAACACATATATCATTTGCAGTCAGAAAAGTTTGATATTATACCAACAGAAAAATATGTAGCAGGGAAAAGAAAATTGTACTTGCACGATCAGTTGAAAGAGGCAGGAAATTACAAGCTCACTGCAAATAATGAAATCAAAGATGTAGTTGCTTTTAATTATAAGAAAGCTGAATCGGACCCAAGCCTATACAGCATAAATGAGGTAGAAGAAATTTTGAATAGAAAAAATATTAATAATATAACAATAAATAAAAAAGTAAATCAGCAGAGAGTAGATATTGTACAGCAGCTTAGCTTAGGAAAAAGCTACTGGAAACTTTTTATTGTATTGAGCTTACTTTTTTTCCTCATTGAAACTTTACTCATTAAATATTTAAAGTCATGAATATTCTCATTAAGTCAGCAAAAGTGATTGACCCTAAGGGAAAGCACCACAAGAAAACAAGAGACATTCTTATTGAAAATGGAAAAATCAAAAAGATTGCAGCAAAAATAACTGCTGGAAAAACAAAATCCTTTACAGCTAAAAATTTACACCTATCCTTAGGTTGGTTCGATATGCATGCTAATTTTAGGGATCCAGGATTTGAATATAAGGAAAATATTAACTCTGGATGTGATTCGGCTGCTAGTGGAGGATTTACTAGCGTATTACTTATGCCGAATACCATGCCGATAACCGATAATAATGCGCAAGTAGAATACATACAAAGTAAGGCGAAAAACAATATAGTGTCTGCCTATGTGGCTGCAAGCCTAAGTAAATCAATGCAAGGAAAAGAAATGGTGGAAATGTACGATTTGAAAAATGCAGGTGCCCTTGCATTTACGGATGATAAAAACTCACTACAAAGCAATGCAGTAATGAAAAATGCCCTACTCTACGCCAAGGATTTTGAGGGATTGATTATGAATTATCCGAATGATACAAGCATCTCAAATAGAGGACAAATAAATGAAGGAAAAATAAGTACTGCCTTAGGCTTGAACGGAATGCCAGCAACAGCAGAAGGAATGATGGTTGACAGAGACATCTCTCTTTGTAATTATACAGGAGGAAAAATACACTTGTGTTACCTTTCTACTAAAGATAGTGTGTCTAAGGTTAAAAAAGCTAAAAAGAAAGGATTACAAATTTCTGCAGATGTTTGTTTACATAATTTAATACTGACTGACGAACAAATCATGCACTTTGACACTAGGTACAAAACTCTTCCCCCTCTAAGAAGCAAAAAAGATTGTATTGCGCTAATAAAAGGATTGAAAGATGGAACGATAGATGTAATATGCACTGATCATAGCCCTGAAGATGAGGAAAACAAAAAAACAGAATTTGATAATGCAGCTTTTGGTATTATAGGTTTAGAAACTGCATTTGGATTGATAAGTAAGCATCTAAGGAATTATTTAAGCTTGACAGAAATAATAGAAAAAATTGCTATAAACCCTAGGAAAATATTAAAAACAGGAGATATAAAAATTGAGGGAGGAATAGCAGCTAACCTTACACTTTTTGACCCTGAAATAGAATGGAGAATTAGTAAAAAGGATATTTTATCAAAATCTGCAAATACACCTTTTATTGGAGAAAAACTAAAAGGAAAAGCACTAGCTATTTACAACAAAGGTAAGTTTCTGAGGATTTCTTAATAAAAAAGCCGATTGAATCTTCTTAATAACCTAATCCTTATATCTAATAATCTAAATAGATTTTCTTATCTATACTTCCATCATCATAAATATAAAGCAAGGTAGTTTCTTCTTTTATTGTAGATAAATCTACTTCCCTGCCTAATACATCTGTAATTCTTATCAGCTTTTTATTTTTCACTATAGAACTAATATCATTGACATCAGAAGCATTTAGTTCTTCATAAAGCGAAAAATCATCTACAGCAGCCTCGACAAGCGACCCACCATCCAAGTATTGACCCAAACGAGTACTATCAGAAGCAATGAATTTCACTCTTACCTGATTTGTTAGATTTACATAATCTTTCACTCTAAATGCGAACCTTCTCCAGCTTTTATCAGATGTTTTATTACTTTCTACATATTGCCAATTCACTCCATCATCTGTTATCAATACTTGCCACCAATCTGCATCAGGATTTGCACCTGAAGGTGGGCTATTAGTATACCATCTATAATAAGTAAATACAGGATTTGTATAACTAGTTAAATCATAATAAGGAGAAAATAAAGTAGTATGCCCATCATCTACATCATTCGCGCCAATTCCATCAAGCAATCCTGCATTTCCTGTAAATGCACACTCAATCCCATTTTGTGTATGATCTTCATCTGTTTGCGCTATTGTGCTGGGATCAGCCGGATCAGAAAAAGAACCTACAGGCTCATCAATTTCCCATAAACCGGTAGTAGCATTATCATTAGCATCTCCTAACTGCCAGAAACCTACATTAGCATCAAAATCTTCAATACCCATAAACTCAAAACCATTCAAGATAAAATATGGAACATTAGCATATTGATTAAGATTAGCTGCCATTGGGATTATTCCTGATTGTTGACCATATGTATCTTCTAACAAGATGTAATAAGCAATAAGTGTCCCTTCTGGCTGCGCTGGGATTTGCCCAATATAAGTCGTGCCACCAGTACTAGTTAGGGGAATATCATTCCACATACTTGCATTATTTATTCTATAGAACAATTTTGCATCATTAAGCGCCCAAGCATAAGTAAGAGAAATACTTGCATTTATAGTAATATCATTATTTGCAGTTGACATCATTACAGGTGTATGTGTAATATTGGCATTTGATAAAAGTGAGATTCCATGAATTGCAAACGCATTCACAATCAACTGATCGTTAGGTGTTCCATTATAGATATTACCATCATTATCGTCTGCCATAAGAGTCTCTAGTAAAATATCAGTATAAATAACTCCTTCGGTTCCAGCTGGACCATCTGGAGCGCCATCATAAGTATATTTAAATAGATCCATCATTTGTCCCATATTGTTAAAAGCTAAATATGTATCCCAGAAACATCCTGCAATAATTTCTCCATCTGCATGCACTTGACCTACTAAATCTTGCGGATACACTTTCTTATCAATATCATACCTCCTTACAAACTCAGTAGGATCAGATAAGCTGATTCCTTGTCCTAAAATAGGGTTTTGCGTAATCGACAAGCCCCAAACATCAGCATAACCCTCATTTAAACCACCATTCCACATACCATTACTTCCATATCGGTAATCATTGATTCCGTGCCCATATTCATGATATACCACATCACCAACTTTTGCTAAAGAGTTGCAATCATTCCCTTCTGCATAGAAATTAACAGTACCACCACTATAAAAGGCATTACAAGAACCTTGGACATCAACATTAGTTGTCATCTCAAAGTCTAAACCAGTAAAAGTTGGGAAAATCGTTTTCATATAATCATGCACTACATTAACATGATAATAAGCTGATCGTTCTTGTAAGGTAGCATCATTATCAAATGATATATTATTAGTAGCTCCTAAAGTTGTGTTTATAGCAGGAGTATTTCCATTAGTTTCAACTTTTGACCATCTACCCTCTAAACCATAATATACATTAGAACCTATATTTGCCGAAATTGTCACATCACCATTTTGATCAGTATAATAAGATGTTCCGTTAACATTTACTTTTAAATTAATCAAGTCTTCAATACTAGCTGGAATATAAGGTTGTACAGCATACAAATTTGATTCAACATGTACAGTAGCAGATGGTGGCGGCGGACTAGAACAAGAATGTGTCTCATATGCAATGGTATTCTTTCTCATCAACAACTCTCCTGTATGAGCATCTACAAAACAAAGATATTTTGCTGGCCCTACATTTATTGTAGTTTCAAATTCCACTTCATAAATAAGATGATAGTTATACTTATTATGCTTTGGTATTGGAAGTATTTTCAAATCGTTTTTTACCACCACATTACGAATTGCATTTGTAATACCAAAAACTGCACTGTTTAGAGCATCGGTAGTAGAAATTGCAGGAAGCACGCTTAAATCAATATCCGAAAAGACATCTAATCCGAAAACCACCAATTGATCATCCTTTGTTGTTTTAATATACAACCTACTATCATGAACTTGCAAACCTTTATATGTTTGCTCAAAATCCAAATACTTATATTTTTCATTTTCTCTTATATCCAAAAAAGCAATATCAGCAAGCGGAATGTTGAAATCAGCTAACTCATCAGTAATAAAATGCATTACCTTATCTACTGTTGTATTACCGCCTAAAAGCTCAATAGGGGCACCATAAGCTCTATGAGGTTTAAGGTTGTATTGATTAAAGTTCACAAACCAATGTGGATATTTCGCTAGAAAATTTTGCCAAGCATTTTGCTCTCTTAAGCTTTGCTGCAAACTTAAATCAGTACTAATTTGCTCTTTTATGTATCGTACCTCATATTCATCATGTCCATGATGGTGGTACGCAAATACAGCTGTAGAAAGCATTAACATTAAACAGAAAATTGTTCTCTTCTTCATCTTATTATTTTTTTTTATTCATTCGGCCTGCAATTTACCACTATTTAAGTAATTTAAAAAGGAGAATGTCTAAAATTTCTTAATCTCCTTACTTGTTCAAAGCTCTAATCTCAAGCCATCAAACGAAGGTTTTATAAAATCAGGCAATTCTTTTTCTACTTCATTGTGGAGTCCCATCAAATGACTGATATGAATAAGGTAAGCTTTTTTAGGTCTTAATTGTTCTAATAACTCCACCGCTTGGTTTAAACTCAAATGTGAAATATGGGGGCTTTTTCTAAGGGCGTCTAAAACAATTACTTCTGCCCCCTTCATTTTCTCTTTCTCTTTTTCGGATATCTCACTTATATCTGTTAAATAAACAAAATCTTTTATTCTATAACCAAACACCCTTAGCTTATAGTGTAAAGCCTCAATAGGAAGAATATTAACTCCTCCAATATTGAATTTTTCGTTTGTAATTTTGTGAATCTTTACTGCTGGTACTCCGGGATATTTGTAAGACGAAAAAACATAAGGGAACTCTCTAATGAGTGCCTTCTCAACTTCTGCAGTACAATAAACATCCATGTCCTTCTTAAGCTTATAATTAAAAGCCCTTACATCATCCATGCCAGCAACATGATCTTTATGTTGATGGGTAAATACAATGGCATCTAATTTTTGCACATTTTCTCTTAGCATTTGCTGACGAAAATCAGGACCAGTATCAATTACAATTGTTTGATTATCAGTCTCAATCAGCACAGATGTTCTTAATCGGCTATCCTTTGGGTTGCTAGATTTGCATACCTCACATTTACAAGCAATAACGGGTATACCCTGTGAAGTTCCTGTGCCTAAAAATGTTACTTTCATATTTTGGCTAGCATTTATAGCAGGTAAAATTAATACATTAATCTTGTCTCAGTAAATATATCTGTATAAATTTGCAACTGAAAAAATTAAAATGGAAAAAGCTATAACCTTATCTGCAAACCAAAAAGCCTTACAAGTAAATCGGGATTCAAAAATTTACGGTACCTTTGTAGAAGTTGGCGCAGGACAAGAGGTTGTACGCCACTTCTTCAGAGCAGGATATGCATCTCGAACAATAGCGAAAACCATGTCTGCTTACGATAAGGATTTTTCTGACTCTATTTATGGAAAAGAGAAAAATGGACGTTATGTCTGTGAATCGCGCTTGCAGAATATGATTGAAAAAGAGTATGGCTTATTGGAAGAACGGCTAGATAGAAAACTACATCAGGATAAAAAGTTTTTTGCATTTGCCAACACCATGACAACCATCAATCATGAGAAAACCATACAAGGCCATGGCTGGATGGGAATCCGCTTTCAGTTGGATCCAAAAAAACAGGCAAATAATGTTATTCTGCATGTGCGCTTAAATGATGCAGATGCTAAATTGCAACAAGAAACAATCGGAATATTAGGGGCGAATTTAGTTCATGCTTGTTTTTTCAATCATGATGATCCTAAAGAATTATTAAAATCTTTATATGATAATTTGAGTCGAGACAATTTAGAGATTGATATGATCAAAATCACTGGCACTGATTTTACAGAGGTCGACAATCGGCTACTAAGCCTCACATTGGTAAAACAAAGGATGACAGATGCTGTTATTTTTAGTCCTGATGGAGTAAACCAGCAGCCAGCAGACATTCTTCATAAAAAGAATATTTTAACCATAAGAGGTAGTTTCCGTCCAGTAACGAAAGTAAATATCAATATGCTAGAAAATGGCATGCAGAAGTACTTAGAAAACAAAAAAGTAGATAAGGGTAATATGCAAATCCTTTTTGAAATTACACTCTCAAATCTAAAAATGGAAGGCAAAATAAACGAAAAGGACTTTTTAGATAGAGCTGACATTTTATGCTCACTTGGGTATACCGTAATGATTTCCAATTACAAGAAATATTATAAATTGATAGAATACCTTTCTCAATTTACTAAAGCTAGAATGGGGCTGATTATTGGAGTGGATAACTTAGTAGAAATGTTTGATGATACATATTATCGGAATTTGAATGGAGGTATTATGGAAGCGTTCGGTATTATTGTTACAAGAGACATTAAAATATATCTTTATCCATTTAAGCCAAACAATAAAGTTGAAATACAAAACAGTAAAAATATTCCTATTCACCCACGTATAAAACCAATCTACAACTATTTGTATTCTAATGGGCGTATTGAAGATTTGAATTATGATTCTGAGGTTTTGCATATCTTTTCAAGAGAAGTATTGTCTTTGATCAAATCATGTAAAGATGGTAAGTGGGAAGATATGGTTCCGGAAGGAGTTGCAGAGATCATTAAAGCAAAATCTCTTTTTGGCAGCAAATGCAATAATTAATCTTTTATTAATTATATAATCTGAATAAATTAAAATGAAGAAAACAGTAGTTTTTATTTTTATCCTTCCGCTTTTTATACTTGCTCAAGATAGAGGTGGTGGAAGAGGAGGAAGTTTCAAAGGATTTGGAGGGAAAGATAACTCTCAAGACTATATTAAAGGAAATATTGTAGGCAAAGTACTTGATAGTGAAAAGAAAGCCCCTTTAGAATTTGCTAACATCAGCCTTAGTAATGTTAGATGGGATAAAATAGTAGAAGGTACCATAACAGATGAAAAGGGTAGGTTTCAAATTGATAATATTAGATCTGGAAAATATCGTATCAGTATCAGTTTTATTGGTTACGATACTCAAGAAATAGATTTTGAATTAACAAAAAGAAAACCTGATATACGATTATCTGATATAGTATTAGTTCCAAATAGTGAGATGCTTTCAGAAGTAAAAATAGAAGATGAAAAGCCAATATATGAATCAAAAATTGATAAGATTGTATATAATGCAGAAAATGACGTTAATGAAGGTTTAAGTGATGCAACTGAAGTGTTAAGAAAAGCACCTCTTCTTTCTGTAGATCTTGATGGTAATGTTGAGTTAAGAGGGTCAAAAAATATTAAATTTTTAATGAATGGAAAAGCGTCTACATTTTTAACTGGAGATCTTGCCTCCGCATTAAAAATGATACCTTCTGATCAGATAAAAAGTGTAGAAATAATTACAAGTCCTGGTGCAAAATATGATGGAGAAGGAGATGCAGGTATCGTCAATATTATAACTAAGAAAAAATTGATTGATGGATATAAAGCGACAATTGATGGATCTGCTGGAAGTAGAGTCAATAAGAACGGTTACAATGTAACCTTAGGTAAAGGTAGGTTTAGTTTATCTGCTAGTGGAAGTATTCATTACAGTTGGCCTAGAGAAGGTGTTGTGAATTATTACAGAAAAGATTGGGATGATAGTGGTGTTAATACATTAACTAATAATGGAGTATCTGAGAGTCAATGGATTGGGTTTTGGGGTGGAACAAATTTATATTATGAAATTAATGCATACAACTCTGTATCTTCTAATATAAGTTTTAGTGGTAGAAATACACCATCTAAAAATACAACATATTATAATTATGAGAGTTGGAATTCGGATCTTGATACTAGTTATCAATCTATTACTAATTCAGAAAAAGACATTAAAAAAATTGAATGGACAACAGATTATACAAAAATATTTGACGAAGAAGGTCGAGAATTAAGTATCTCATTACAGATTGGTGGAAGATTAAAAGATGAAGATACAGATTTATCAGAAAATGATGGCTTGATTCAACTTCAGAATATAAATGATGAAAAGAATCTTGAACAAACTTTTCAGGTTGATTACACATACCCAATAAATAATCATAAAATAGAAATAGGTGGTAAAATCATAAACAGAAATCAAGAAATGCAATACACAACTACAAGTGAGGATATGTTCTATAAATTACCTACAGAAGTATTTAATTATAATCAATTAGTTTCAGCAAGTTATGTTTCAACACAATTTCAACTATTAAATGATTTTGGGCTTAAAGGTGGTGTTAGGCATGAAATGACAAATATTAACGGTAATTGGAAGAATAATTCTCAAGACGAATTTGAAGACTCTTATCATAATATACTTCCAAGTTTGACATTATCTAAAACATTCGAATTAGGAAAATCATTAAAATTAAGTTATTCTAGTAGAATATCAAGACCTAGTAGCAGATATATTAATACCAACACGAGTAGAACAAATAATAAGAATTTAACAATTGGAAATCCCAACCTTACTCCTTCAAGATCTCAACAAATAGAAATAGGGTATAATAGTTTTGGCAGAAAGTATCAAGGTAGTTATTATGTTTATTATAAAAGAAGTACAAATCTAATAGAGTCTTTTGTTACGGTAAGAAATGATACATCTGTAACATCATATGAGAATATAGGTGAAAGCGAAAGATATGGATTAAATTATTATGGGTCTATTAAGTTTGATAAACTAACTTTTAGAGGTGGTTTTAACATCTCGTTATATAAATCAGAAGATCAAGAATTAAGAAATGAAGTGTCTGAAGCTATTCTATATAACTATAATTTTGGAGGAACATTTGATTTAGGTAAGAATTGGAAAGCTGAAGGATTTGGGTTCTTTCGGTCGCCAAAGCAGACTATACAAGGGTCATCTACTAGCTTTTCTATGATGAGTTTTGGAGTTCGAAAATCTTTCAAGAATAAACGTGGTTCACTAGGAATAAGATTAGTAGAACCATTCTTAAAAGAAGGATATAAGGTATTTGAAACTGATATACAAGGTAACAATTTTGAGCAAAATAGTGAATCTAAGATTCTTTTCAGATCAATTGGGATCAGTTTTAAATATACTTTTGGAAAACTAAACTTCAGAGATTCAAGTAAAAGAAGTAATATTAGAAATGATGATGTTGAGCGGGATGATGGGCAAGAATTTTAGTGTTTAAAAAGTATCTAAACACTCACTAATTGTAGGCCTTACGGTCCTAATTTCGAACTTTTTTCATAATCCCGTATCAATAAGTGGTACATGAAAACACCAAAAGAATATAAAACAGCTGTTATGTAAAAGATATAAGCATAAGGAAGGCCTTCAGCTTTTAAGTATCTAAATAT
>NHFY01000015.1 GCA_002170165.1 Flavobacteriales bacterium TMED123 | reverse complement strand
GATGCTTTTATCGGACTTCAGACACTAGTTGGCTACGATCCCGGGAAAACCTCTCAACGCTAATAAATCTGGAATGTCCGCTATTGCTCAGAAGCGGACCTTTTAAAGCCCGAGTTTTCACTTCTTTGAACGTGTTCGGTAAAGGCCAAATCCAGCCCCCGCAACCAAATATTAACCCCATGAAACTTAACCGTTTCTTGGGGTTTTTGTTTGTCTGGATGATGGATGAGATAGAGGCGTGGGCTGAATAATTGCCGCGTTTGTTGCTGCTTTAAATTTCGTTAGAGGCGGGTAGGGTAATTGATCTTCGGGTTATTAGCCTGACAAAATGACCCTCTAAGCAAATGACATGGTTGGAAAGCACCTTGGGCGTGGGCCGTTTATGGTCCTTCCGCACCTGAGATCAAAGCAGAAATACTCTTAATGTCTGCCTGTAGCCATTTGCAGCACCAACTGCTTGATGATTTCTTCTTCGGGCACGTCGGCCCAAATCACTCACGCAAAAGTGAGCGCCGAAATCGACAGCAAACTTGACGGTTAGGATAGTCTAATAAATAGTAGTCGGGTCCAATGACGGAGAGATCAGGGATCGTGGTACGCGGCTTAGCCTTGTTTGCGCTGCTATTGCTGACGTTCTGCTTTACGAGCAGCGCGGATGCCGCCGATCACCATCACCATACATCCCACCAGCAGGCCGCCCATGAACACCACGATCAAGGGACGGCCCACCAAGAGCATCAGCCTCAAACGCCAGTTTTTTGCGCCATGCGCATGGATCAAGGCGAAGGGCACTGCGAGAACTGTCATAAAATGACGCTCCTGGCCGCGACGTTATCGCGATCCCGTGCCCTTTTGAGCACTTGGACCATCGACTGGGACTTAGACCAGGACAACATCCCGACGTGGATCGCACCGTCGGATCTGCTCCCGGAAACCCGGCGAAGATCCGATGGACCTCCCCGAGAAATTTCGTCTCGTGGTGGACGGGACACCCTTCGCATTTCCAAACGCCTTCGGATTTAGGTCGCGGACGACCGGACGCCTGTGTCCGGCGTCATTCCGTGCCTGGGCCTCGCCAGTATGCTGGAGCCCATGGTATCGGCCGTTTCCCTCCGAAGGAGTTTTGGCATGTGCTCACGATGTAAAAGCGCATCTTCCGCCCGTAACCGTATAGCCGCCCTTTCCGCCACCCTCTATCTTGGTCAGGCGCTTGTGGGAGGCATCGTGTCCGTACCGGCTGCCAAGGAAAAGGTATCGGTGAAATGGAGTGTCGCGATAACGAGCGTTCTGACCAGCCAGGCTCAAGCTGACGAGGCCGAGGGCGAGAAAAAGGACGAAGGGACCACCAAGTGGAGCTGTCCGATGCACCCCCACTACATCGCCGACGAGTTCGGTGCCTGCCCAATCTGCGGCATGAACCTGGTGAAGGTGGAAATCGGGGGCGGGGCGATGGGTGCGACCTCGGCCGGGGAACGCACCGTCGTCTCCATCTCGCCGGAAATGATCCAGAACATGGGGGTAAGGTTGGGCAAGGCGGAGGCCTCAGTTTTCGGCCGGCAGATCCGAAGTTACGGTATCGTGCAGGAGAACGAGCGCCTGGTCACCGAAATCACCGCCCGCGTCGAAGGCTGGGTGGAGCAATTGAAGGTTACCGCCGTCGGAGACGAGGTCCAGAAGGGCATGCCGCTGTTCAAGCTCTACTCGCCACGGCTCATCACTTCCCAGAACGACCACATCCTGTCCCGTAACAGCAAGAACCTGGCGGGCGGCGGCCTGATGCAGTTGCGGGCCTTCGGGGTGCAGAAACGGGCCCTGAACCAGATCAAGAACATCAAAAAGCCGCTCGACCTAGTGCCTTTCTATGCCGAGCGGGGCGGCACGGTGTCCGAACTGAACCTGCGCGAAGGCGGCTACGTGAAGCGGGGCATGCTGCTGGCCCGGATTCAGGACTATTCCTCTGTCTGGCTGATCGTCGGGGTGGTGGAAAAGGACCTGAGCTTCGTCGGCAAGGAAACCCCCGCGCTTGTCACCTTCCCCAACCTGCCGGGCCGCGAGGTCAGGGCGATGGTGGACTATATCTATCCGACCATCGATCCCAAGACCCGCACCGGACAGGTCCGCCTGGTCATCGAGAATCCGGACGGCCATATCCGTCCCGGCAGCTATGCCGACGTGGATTTCGAGGTGGGTACCGATCAGCGCATTGCCGTGCCGACGGAATCGATCCTGAAGAACGGCGAGGGACGGCATGTGGTCATTTCTCTCGGCCAGGGGCGGTTTCAGCCGCGTCTGATCCGGACCGGCCTGACGGCGGGAGGTTGGACGGAAGTGATCTCCGGCGTGAAGCCGGGGGAGGACGTGGTGGTGTCCGGGCAGTTCCTGATGGACTCCGAAAGCGCTCTGCGGGAGTCGTTCCACAAACTGCAGCGCCTGCAACTGCCCCTTTCCTTGTTGAAGCTGGACAGAAACTCCTTCGCCATGATCGACCACCTGATCGATGCGGCGCTCTATATCCACGAGGCCTTGGTCGATGGCTACGACGTCGATCCGGCGCA
Source organism: Flavobacteriales bacterium TMED123 (assembly GCA_002170165.1). Classification (GTDB taxonomy): domain Bacteria; phylum Bacteroidota; class Bacteroidia; order Flavobacteriales; family BACL11; genus DUAL01. Next base: position 7,076 of record NHFY01000015.1, on the reverse strand, counting down.
GTTGGACGCGGCGATCTCGATAAAGGAGTTGATGTGGCCGCAATACAAGGACACGCAACTCTCGTTTGTCCTCGATGACGCGACCAATGTGTTAAAAAAGACGCAGGAAGCGCGCACCGAAACGGAACTCCAGACCGCCCTGCAGGCGCTGACCAAGGCGTTGGAGCCATGGATTTTCCAAGGAGCCCCGACCCACTACCGCGACAAACAGTTGGCGGTGTTCAAGGACACCCTGGACCGTAAGTGGTTGCAGATCGACGGCACGCCCTACAACCCTTACGGTCGGGAACAGGCCGGCCGAATTCCTTATCCGGAAACGGACACGCCGTCGTCGGAGGAGGTCATCGGTCAGATCCTGAGCGAGTCGAGTTCATCCGAAACCGGGACTGACGGCAATGACCGATAAGTCCGATACCGGGTCGATCGAAACCGGCCACGACCCAACCCAATCGAACGTAGCGGCGGTCATCGATTGGTCGATCCGCAACCAGTTGCTGGTCATCGTCGGGGCGATTACTCTGATCGTCGCCGGGTGGCTGGCGGTACTGCGGACGCCCTTGGATGCCATTCCCGACCTGTCCGATACCCAGGTGATCATCCGTACCGACTTCGCCGGGCAGTCGCCGCAGATTGTCGAAGATCTGGTGACCTACCCCCTGTCGACCGCCATGCTCGGGCTGCCGAAGACGGAGGACGTGCGCGGCTACTCCATGTTCGGCACCAGTTTCGTCTATGTGATCTTCCAGGACGGCGTGGACCAGTATTGGGCACGCTCGCGGGTCATCGAGGCCCTGTCCACCTTGGGCGGTTCCCTGCCCGAGACGGCGCGCCCGCAGATCGGCCCGGACGCCACCGGGGTCGGTTGGGTTTATCAATATGGCCTGGTGGATCGAAGCGGGCAACGTGATCTGGCCGGTCTGCGAACGCTGCAGGACTGGTTCATAAAGTTCGAGTTGGCCACCGTTCCCGGCGTGTCGGAAGTGGCCTCGGTCGGCGGCTTCGTCAAGGAATATCAGGTACTCATCGACCCCAACCGGCTGCGGGCCTTCGGGATTTCCCTGTCGAGGATCGTAAGCGCCGTGAAGGCGGCCAGCGGCGAGGTCGGCGGCCGGGTGATCGAGCAGGCTGAGACCGAACTGATGGTGCGCTCGACCGGCTACATCGAAAATCTCGGCCAGTTGAAGGAAGTGGTGGTCTATTCCGAGGGCGGCACGCCGGTGCTGTTGTCCGACATCGCCCGCATCGTCGAAGGGCCGGAACTGCGCCGCGGTGTCGTGGAGTTGAACGGCGAAGGTGAGGTCGCCGGGGGCGTGGTGGTCATGCGCTCCGGCGAGAACGCCCTGACGGTCATCGAGGCGGTGAAGGCCAAGATCGTCGAGATCGAGGCCGGTCTTCCGCCAGGCGTTGAGATCGTGCCGGTCTACGACCGGGCGCCGCTGATCGAAGGGGCGGTGGATTACCTGAACCACAAGCTGATCGAGGAAGCCCTGGTGGTTGCCCTGGTATGCCTGATCTTCCTACTGCACGTCCGTTCGGCCTTCGTGGCGATCATAACCTTGCCGCTTGGCGTCCTCGGGGCCTTCATGATCATGGCGCAGCAGGGCATCACCGCCAACGTCATGTCCCTGGGCGGCATCGCCATTGCCATCGGGGCCATGGTCGATGCCTCCATCGTCATGGTGGAGAACGCCCATCGCAAACTGGCCAACCTGCCCGACACGGCAACCGCATCGGAACGGCGCGATGCCCTGTTGCTCGCGGCGAAGGAGGTCGGGCCGGGCCTGTTCTTCTCCCTGCTGATCATCACCGTGTCGTTCCTGCCGGTGTTCGCCCTGACCGGACAGTCGTTTCGCCTGTTCGCCCCGCTGGCCTACACCAAGACCTATGCCATGGCCTTCGCCTCGCTGCTCTCGGTAACGGTCGTGCCGGTTTTGATGCTGTGGCTGATCCGCGGGCGCATCCGCAAGGAGATGGCCAATCCGATCAACCGCATTTTCGTGTTTCTTTACCGCCCGATCATCAAGGCCTCCCTGTCCCTGCGCTGGCTGACCTTGCTGATCGCCTTGGCCATGCTGGGCTCGATTTATTATCCGCTGAAACATGTGGGCTCGGAGTTCATGCCGGCGCTCTATGAAGGCGAACTGCTCTATATGCCGACGACTCTGCCCGGCGTGTCGATCACCAAGGCCAAGGAGGTGCTGGCGCAGACCAACCGCCTGATTGGTACGGCGCCGGAGGTCGAGCGGGTGTTCGGCAAGGTCGGGCGCGCCGATACGGCCACCGATCCGGCCCCAATTTCGATGATCGAGACCTGGATCAAGCTGAAGCCGAAGGAGGACTGGCGCGAGGGTCTGACCGTCGAGGGTCTGATCACGGACCTGGACGAACGCACCAGGCTGCCGGGTCTGGTCAATTCCTGGGGCTACCCGATTAAGATCCGCATGGACATGATCTCCACCGGCATCCGCACGCCGGTAGGTGTAAAGATTTCCGGCAACGACCTGAAGGTCATCGAGCGCATTGCCTTGGCGGTCGAGGGTGCGGCAAAGGATATCCCCGGTACCCGCTCCGTGTTCGCCGACCGGGTGGTCGGCGGCAAGTACCTGGAAATCCAACCGGACCGGCGGGAATTGGCCCGCCAGAACATCGACCTGGGCGTGTTCCAGTCGGTCATTCAGACGGCTCTCGGGGGCATGAAACTGAGCGAGAGCGTCCAGGGGCGCGAGCGCTACAACATCATGCTGCGCTATGACCGCCCGTTCCGGGAAACGCCCGATCAACTGGCGGAAATCCTGATCCCGTCGCCTTCCGGGCAGCACATTCCGCTGGGCGAACTGGCCAGGATCGCCATCACCGACGGGCCGCCGATGATCAAATCGGAAAACGCCCGTCTGACCGGCTGGGTGTTCGTCGACATCGCCGGACGGGACATCGGAACCTACGTCTCGGAAGCCGCGCAGATCGTCCGCGAGACGGTGGACCTGCCGGCCGGATATGCCATCACTTGGTCCGGGCAGTTCGAACAGATGATCGAGGCGAGGGAACGCCTGTCCATTGCCATTCCGGCGGCGGTGATGATCATCTTCGTGCTGCTGATGCTGCACTTCGGTCGCTTCGACCGCACGGCGATGATCATGCTGTCGCTGCCTTTCGGTCTGATCGGCGGCCTGTGGGCGGTTTATCTGGCGGGCTACAACTTGTCTGTGGCCGTCGCCGTGGGCTTCATTGCCTTGGGCGGTATCGCCGTGGAGACCGCCGTGGTGATGCTGCTCTACATCGATCATCAGGTGCGCAGGGAACCGCCGCACAGCCGGCGGGAGCTTTACGACGCGATTCTCAAGGGCGCGGTGATGCGCGTTCGCCCGAAGCTGATGACCGTTGGGGTGATCGTCGCCGGCCTGATGCCGATCTTTTTCACCGACGGCCCGGGTTCCGACGTGATGCGCCGCATCGCCCTGCCCATGGTCGGCGGCATGGCGAGCACGACGCTGCTCACCCTCGTGGTGATCCCAGTCATTTACTACCTGTGGGAGGGACGCCGCTTCAGAGGCCGCGAGCCTTCCACGCCTCAACCATCGCAACCCCAGTCATCCCTCGTGGAACCGGCGGAATGAATTCAACAACGGATCGGAATACCTGTCCGGTCCCGTACCGGCCGCTCGGCCACAAACTTTGGAGGAATATACATGCGTACCACTGTTCTTTTTGCCGCCATGGCCCTGGCGGCCTTCGTCACCGCCGGCCCGGAATCCGCCCAGGGCATGGACAAAAAAGGCATGAACCACGAGCACATGCACCACGGCGAGATGAAAGCCCCGATGGGCAACAAGGAGGCCGAGGCCATGGGCGTGATCAATAGCGTCGATGCGGCGGGCGGCAAGGTCAACGTGACCCACGAGCCGGTCGAGGCCCTCGGCTGGCCGAAGATGACCATGGACTTGCCGGTAACCAAACGGGTCGACCTGTCGACCGTCAAGCCGGGCGATCACGTCAAAATGATGCTCAAGCAGGGCCGCGACAAGCAGTACCGCATCACCGGCATCGAAAAGCATATGTAGGCTTTCGAAAACACAAAAAGGTAAAGTCCGATTTCCGCGCCCGGCGGTGCTGTCCAGGATCTTTCGCACATTTCTCAAGTGACGGCTCCGGTTGATGAGGTTTGCTCCGCGTAGAGCGGGGCCATGTTTATGTACTTGCGGGTGGACCATTTGGAGCCCGCAATATGCCTCAACCTGGCCGCGGCCGGATTGAGGCAGCTTTGCCCATCGGGGAAGGCGCCGACCACGCGGGTCCGTCTGCGGATCTCCTTCATGATCCTCTCGAGGGGATTGTTGGTCCTGATCTTGATCCAGTGGCTGTCTGGGAAGGCGTAGTAGGTCAGCGTCTCGCCGATGCTTTCCTCGACCAGTTCGGCCGCCCGGGTCATCCCCTGGCGTCGCAACTCGCCGATCACCGTGTCCGCCTTCTCCTGGGCCGTGTCCCGGCTCTCCTGGGCGTGGATGGCCTTGAGCATTTGGGTCACCTCGCGCACCTTGGCCGAGGGCACGTGGCTGAAAACATTGCAGAGGAAATGCACCATGCAGCGCTGCCACCGTGCATCGGGAAGGTACTCAGCGACGCTCTCCACCAGGCCCCGGCAGGCATCCGAGATGATCGGCCGCACACCCGAGAGGCCCCGGTCCACCAAGTGGCGCAGGAAGGCCGACCAGCCGGACTCGTCCTCCTTGGCCCCCTCGCAGATGCCCAGGATCTCCCGGTAGCCCTCCGCGTTCACCGCGCTGGCCACCAGCAGCGAAACGTTGCGCACCTCGCCCGCCCAGGTCCGCTTCATGACGATCCCGTCCAGGTACAGATAGTGATGCTCGCCCTCGATCGGCCGGTGGCGCCATTCCTCGATCTTGGCGTATATCTTCTTGTTCAGGTTCGAAACCGTGCCCGGCGACACCCGCGTGCCCCACAGTGCCTCGGTGATGTCCTCCACGCGCCGAACGGAAAGACCGGCCAGATACATCTCGATCAGCGCCTACTCGACCGAGCTCTCCCGACGCTGGTAGCGCTCGATGATCGCCGTTTCGAACGTCTGGCGCCGTAGCTTCGGCACCTTCAGCTTCACCTCGCCGGCCTTCGTATGCAGCGCCCGCTCATAGCTGCCGGCCGGCGTGTCCTAGCGCCCGTCGCTGCGCTCGTAATGGGCCGCGCCACAGAGCCGGTCGGCTTCCGCGTCCAGCATCGCGTTCAAGGCCTCCTCGACTGTCCCGCGAACCATCTCGCCCAGATGGTCCTTGATCCGGGCCTCGTCGATCCGAATCACCTGCTCCATCTCTTCGCCCTTCTGATCGTCATCCATGTCGTCTCTCCTTCCGTCAGAGTAGAAGGAGCCGTCAATTTCGAAAGTGCGAAAGATTCTTTACGTTATCCGCCCGGCTTTAAGCCGGGCGTTATTTCATCTTTGGGAAAATGTCATCTTCGGGTCAAAAGAAGAGATTAAGGCAGGTACTCAGTATATCTGTTGTTGGGTTAAAAGCGGACATTACCCCATCATCTCCCCAGCTATGGCGTCCATCGCCATCTTATTCCCAATTCACACCATGCTTGGCAGTTTATGTGACCACAGTCCTGAGCAGTTTAACGGCACTTTCAAAATCGGACACCACATCAATCACCGCTGAAGACATCATTAGGTTGTCAGGTTGTCCGAAGTCTTCGACTTCCAAACCCTGTGGGTCTCGCCAGCGGTCTGGTTGCTCTAGCTTTCCGCCAAAATACTCCTGCACACGATCGATGTAATCTCGATCATCGGATGACCATCCGACGATCAACTTACCTTCACTATACGCGTAGCCAATCTCAAACGCTGTTCCTCCATCCATGCCGGGACCACGAAACGGTGTCATGTTTGCTATGACCGCTGAACACTCGTCGATCTTCTGAATGTTTGCGTCGAAGATGGCTTCAGCGATTTCCCATGCCGCCAGGCCCTCCATGCCTACTTCACCGTCGAGTGGGAACACACCTTCAAATCCGTGATCGGCGCAGATATCCTTCAACCGTTGTCCCTCTTTTTGGGGAGCAAGGAAAAATACTTCTGGGCCGGCTAGATAGATTTTCATCATGATGTTGAGAAGTGCCGATCTTATTGACAATAAGCATGAAGTTAGTCCCAGCCAACTTATGATAAATAATAGTGATTGGGCTAAATCAGGAAAATTACATTGCCTAAGGGACGGATAGGCATCTCCGGACCAGGACCATTTTATCGGGTTCGACTGCCGAATAATAATGAAGAGGCCAATACGGACGAGCAACGTTCACTTCCCTCGCTCGTCGCTATAAAAGATCAGGTCCTTCTGGAACTGGACGAGCGCCGCTCAACAGATCGTGAATCGATAGATAAAGAGGAATTGTGGGACGCAATAATTGATGCCATGGGCGGCTATTTAGGGCAGGCGAAGCAAGGCTTGCCTCCGACAACAGCGCAGCGGGACAAGGCGCGGTCACGCATACAAAAAGCAGCGATCAAACTTGAAGAAGAGATTACCGGCGCGGATTTTCACGTCACCGATATGCTACACAAGGCGATGCATCGTCGTGGTGCAAATCTGTCTGAATTAACAATTATTACACGGTTTAGTTTTTTGCCTGAGTTGTATTGAGCGTAATTGACACCGTGCGTAGAATTACAAATCAGAAGTTTTGAACTTTTTTTTGTTAACAGGCGAATGTGTCATCGATTGGAGTGGGAGTTATGTCTGAGCCGTTAGAAAAAGCCAGCGCGCATGAGCTTGCAATAAATTGGTTAAAAGCTTTCGAAAATGCGCTTGTAGCTAACGACATGGTCGCCGTGGATGAATTGTTTGTCGAAGACAGCTACTGGCGGGACCTTGTAGCCTTCACTTGGCGTCTCAGTACATTTAGTGGCCTTGGAAATATCAATGCTGCGATGCGCGAATTTGTTTTACCCGCAAGGCCCAAAAATATTCAACTTGCAGTCGACCGCACTCCCCCACGATGGGTCAACAGGGTGGGGGTGGACACGATAGAAGCGATATTCTGCTTTGAAACTAACTCGGGCAAAG
>NHFY01000014.1 GCA_002170165.1 Flavobacteriales bacterium TMED123 | reverse complement strand
TATTTTCCTGAGCATATGCATACTACCCTTGGTCCTGAGTTTGCAGAAGAACTGAAAATGCATGGAAGAATCTATATGTACCGCTTTATGCCGGATTACGAGATAAAAGCAAGACATCTAGAAGATTTTCCACATAAAAGCAAACAAGCAGCTGCCATACAATTGATGCTTTCCAATAATTTGGATCATGCCATTGCGCAACATCCTGAGGAATTAATTACTTATGGCGGAAATGGTGCTGTTTTCCAAAATTGGGCGCAATACCTATTGTGCATGCAATACTTAGCAGAAATGACTGATGAACAAACACTTATATTGTATTCTGGGCATCCTATGGGGCTATTTCCTTCACACAAAGACGCACCTAGAGTTGTAGTAACCAATGGGATGATGATTCCTAACTACTCCAAGCCAGATGATTGGGAAAAATTCAATGCTTTGGGTGTTAGCCAATACGGACAAATGACAGCAGGATCATTCATGTATATTGGTCCTCAAGGTATTGTACATGGTACAACCATTACCGTACTAAATGCAGCAAGAAAAATTGATGCTAAAGCAGTAGATTTAAGCGGTAAGATTTTTGTTACTGCTGGATTAGGAGGGATGAGTGGTGCTCAACCCAAGGCAGGAGTGATTGCAAAAGGCGTTTGTATAGTTGCAGAAATAAATCTTAAAGCTACTTATAAAAGACATGAGCAAGGTTGGGTAGATGAGGTTTATGATGATTTAGATGAATTGCTAGATAGAGCTATTGCAGCAAGAGAACAAAAAAAAGCAGTTTCACTAGCGTACAATGGAAACATAGTGGACTTATGGGAGTATATTGTAGAAAGAGATATTGATATTGAAATTGGTTCTGACCAAACCTCATTGCACAATCCTTGGGCAGGCGGATACTATCCCGTAGGGATGAGTTATGAAAATGCTAATAAGATGATGGTCAGCAATCCAAATCAATTCAAAAAAGAAGTGCAAAAAACCCTAATAAGGCACGCCAATGCCATCAATAAACTAGTGGAAAACGGCATGTATTTCTTTGATTATGGAAATGCCTTTTTGCTAGAAGCAAGTCGGGCTGGAGCTGATATTCTGAATCAAAAAGGAGATTTTAAATACCCATCTTATGTACAGGACATTATGGGACCTATGTGTTTTGATTATGGTTTTGGTCCTTTTAGGTGGGTGTGTAGCTCAAACGATCCAAAAGACTTAGCAATTACTGATAGGATTACTTGTGAAGTATTGGAAAACATCATGCAAGATGCTCCTCAGGAGATCAAACTGCAAATGATTGACAACATCAATTGGATAAAAGCTGCTGGTGAAAACAAAATGGTAGTGGGCTCACAAGCCCGTATTTTATATGCAGATGCTGAGGGAAGAATAAAAATTGCAGCAGCTTTTAATAAAGCTATTGCTAATGGCGAATTATCTGCCCCAATTGTTTTAGGGCGTGATCATCATGATGTTTCTGGAACAGATTCTCCTTACAGAGAAACTTCCAATATTTATGACGGCTCACAATTCACGGCCGATATGGCTATACATAATGTAATTGGCGATAGTTTTAGAGGTGCTACTTGGGTTTCCATTCACAATGGTGGTGGAGTTGGCTGGGGAGAAGTAATTAACGGTGGATTTGGTATGGTGTTAGACGGAACAGATGATGCTGAAAGAAGATTAAGATCTATGCTTTTTTGGGATGTAAATAATGGTATTGCTAGAAGAAGTTGGGCGCGTAATAAAGAAGCCAACTTTGCCATTAAAAGATCCATGAGTATGCATCCTAACCTAAAAGTTACTATACCGAACAAAGCAGATGATGATTTGATATCTAGCTTAGATTTATAGCTTATCGGATAAGAATCGAAATGTCAAAATTTCACCTTAGAATAATAAACTGTAATCTCGCCACATAAAAAAAGTAGAAAAATGAGAAAAAAACTTACAATTTTAGTTATTTGCTGTTTAACAAGCATATTTGCTTATTCACAAGTAAGTATTAATACAAATGGAAATTATGCAAACCCATCTCATCTTATTGACAATGCATTAATAGGAAATGGTGTAGTAACATCTAATCATATTTTTAGTGGTAATCCTACTCAAATTGGTTTTTTCTATGATTCCTTAGGGCTAATCGGCATGGATAGCGGCTTTGTACTTTCTACTGGTGGCGTTGATTCTATTGGAAATATTGGAGTTGATACAATGTTTGGATTTTCACAAACCTATGAGCTTGCAACTGATTTCTTTGGAAGTGGTGATGCTGACTTGCTTACAATTGCAAATTCTGTTCCTGCTATGATTGGACAAACTTTCTCTGTCACTTCAACTCAAGATGCAGCTATTATAGAATTTGATTTCGTTCCCTCAGCTGATACTGTAAAATTTAACTATGTATTTGCTTCAGAAGAATATTTGCAATATATAAACTCTGAATACAATGATGTTTTTGCTTTTTTAATTTCTGGTCCTGGAATTTCTGGACCTTATGCTTCTCCTGCTGGCTTTCCAAATGGAGCAATCAATATTGCAGAAGTACCTAATTATAATCCATCTTTACCTATTACTGTAAGCACAGTAAACGATACTAGTAACAGCCAATATTACAATCATGATTCACTAGCACAAGTAAGTGCTTTCAATGGGTATACTGATGTATTTACGGCAACTGCAGTAGTTACACCATGTGAGACCTACCATATTAAATTAGCTATTGCAGATGGTAGTGATGGCACATTAGATTCGGGAGTGCTTTTTGAGGCTGGAAGTTTTAATGCAATTGAGCCGGGAGCACCTAATGCTATAGTAAGTACTACAGATGTACTTTGTAATGGAGATAGTAGTGGGACAGCAACACTTTGCATTCAAGGGGGAACAGCACCTTATACAATCAATTGGAATGGTATAAGTCCTAATGCATTATATGCAGGAAGTTATTCTGTAGTTGTAACGGACAATTTAGGTTTAAGCTCAACTGCATCATTTACAATAAACGAACCAACAGCATTGATAGCAACTATTTCTCAACCAGTATTAGATTTAGAAGCAAACGCTATTGGAGGAACACCTAATTTTACTTACCAGTGGATTTTTGCAAATGTAGTACTGGGTACAAATGCTACCTTCACTCCGACTCAGAATGGAAATTACACCCTTATAGTAACAGATATGAGTGGATGTGTTGATACTTCTGCTGTGTTAAGTGTTACAAATATCGTGTCAGGAATTGCTGAGCAATTGAGCGAAAGTTTAGTAATTTATCCAAACCCTTTTAATGACAAAACAATAATCAAGCTACTGCAAGCAAATGAAAAAGTGAAAGAACTATCTCTTTATTCTCCAACAGGAAAAAAAGTAAAAGAATTCAACACCACTTTATCTAAAAATTCAATTATTATTAAAAGAGGATCTTTAGCAAAAGGGGTTTATATGCTTTTGATTAAAACTGAGCATTTTATTTCAAAAAGCAAATTAATTATAAACTAATTAGCGTATTTCAGCTCCTGCCTTATCTTGGAAAGATGTTATGAGTTTTTCCATAAACTTATCTACTTCTTTATCAGTTAACGTTTTAGTATGATCTGACATTATGAATGAAAGGGCGTAAGATTTTTTTCCTTTTGCCAGTTTTTTACCTTCATACACATCAAACAAATTAACTGATTTCAAAATCTTGATATCTGCTTGTTTTGCAATATTTTCTAATGCTTCAAAAGAAATAGAATTATCAATCAACAAAGATAAATCTCTTCTTACCTCTGGAAACTTTGAAGGCTGCTTGTATTTTATTTTTGTGTTTTTTACAAGTTCCAATAGTAAATCCCAATTAAAATCTGCTGCATACACCTCCGATTTTACATCAAATGCTTTACATAATTTCTTGTCTAATTTCCCAAAACACACCAATCTCATGTTTTTGAATTTATACATTAATCCTTCTGAAAAGCTATGAGAAGAAATGGCTTCTGCTTTTATCTTCTGTACGCCTAGTCGGTTGAGAATATGCGCTACTTTTTCTTTTATAAAGTTAAAATTGACTTTGTCATTTGGCTTATCCCAATTTTCTGCCCAAATTCTTCCACTAACTAATAATTGAAGATGCTGATTTTCTACATTACCTTTTTCAGTTCTATGATAGCTTTTGCCAAACTCAAAAAATTTAACATTAGCATTCTTTCTATTTTGGTTGTATGCGATATTCTCCAAACCGCCAAATAATAAAGATTGTCGCATCACATTTAAATCTTTTGATAGCGGATTCAAGATCTCTACATTTTGATTAGCATCTAAATCAGGAATAAGAGCAGTATATTCACTTTTGCTTAAAGAATTATTCATGACCTCATAAAAACCATTATTCGCTAATAAATCTACTATTGTATTGCTTACATCTTCTGAATTAACTCCATTAGAAAAAGTAATTGAGGTATTTAAATTTGAGGAAATCTCCACCAAATTAAAACCATAAATTCTTAAAATTTCTTCAATTACATCCACCTCTCTCTGCACATCAGCTTTAAAAGGAGGCACAACTAAGCTCAATCCTTCATCAGTGGAATTTACAATTTCAATTTCTAAATTTTTAAGAATAGATTTTACTTTATCTCTATCTATTTGTTCTCCTATTAAAGCATCCATTTTAGCATAAGTAAGCTCTACCTTAAAATGCTCAATTTTATTTGGATAAATATCGATAACTTCAGATGCAATCTCTCCACCACAAACCTCAGTGATAAGTAGTGCTGCACGTTTTAGTGCATAAAGCGTAATATTAGGATCGCAACCTCTTTCAAAACGAAAAGAAGCGTCAGTACTTAAGCCATGTCTTTTTGCCGTTTTTCGAATACTTACAGCATTAAAATATGCGGATTCCAAGAATATATCAGTTGTTGAAGAAGAAACAGCTGAATCTAATCCGCCCAATACACCAGCAATACACATTGGTTTCTTGGTATTGTTAATCATCAAATCACTTGATGAAAGTTCTCTCTCAACTTCATCTAAAGAAGTAAACTTTGTTTTATCTTTAACAGTAGCAACTACAACTTTATCCCCTTCAATTTTCTCAATATCAAAAGCATGTAAGGGTTGCCCTGTTTCATGCAAAACATAATTAGTAATATCAACTACATTATTGATAGAGGTTAGGCCAATAGCTACTAGTTTGTTTTGCAGCCATTTAGGAGAATCAGAAACCTGAATTCCACTTATACTAACACCAGAATATCTAGGGCAAATTTCATGATCTGTAAGCTGAACATCAATTGTTTTACTGGTATTCTGCACTTGAAATTTCTCAACTGAAGGTCTACACATTTCTAATTTTTGACCTTGAAGGTTAAGCACTGTGAGTAAATCACGGGCAACACCTATATGCCCCATTGCATCAGAGCGATTTGGAGTTAAGCTAATCTCAAAAACAGTATCAGACTGTAGATTAAAATATTCACTTGCAACAGTGCCTACTTTTGCTTTTTTATCAAGCACCATAATCCCATCAGCATCTGCTCCAAGCCCTAATTCATCTTCACCACAAATCATCCCTTCAGACACCTCTCCTCTAATCTTACTTTTTTTGATTTTGAATTTCTCCTCTCCGCTATAAAGCCATGTACCTACAGTAGCAACAGGAACTTTTTGTCCTGATGCAACATTTGGAGCGCCACAAACAATCCGTAAAGGTTCATTAGCGCCAATATTAACAGTAGTTAAGCTTAGCCTATCTGCATTAGGATGCTGCTTTTTTGTAAGCACTTCACCAATCACTACACCTTTTAACCCTCCTTTAATACTTTCAACTTCTTCAATCCCTTCAACTTCTAAACCTGCATTGGTTAGAATCTCAGCAACTTCTTCAGCAGGAAGCTCTAAATGTAAATAATTTTTAAGCCAACTATATGATATTTTCATTTGAATAGACTAATAAAGACAAAAATAGAAATTTGAAGCAAAGCAGATTAAATTTATTTAAAACTTTCTTAACTGCTCTGAGTTAAACATAAAAGGAAGTAAGTCTTCTACCGAGTTTGCAATAAGCACCTTATTGTTTGAGGAATGTAAAAGCACTCTAATGTTTTTATGCTGCTTTTGCTGATATTCAGCCATCACTTGTCTACATGCTCCGCAAGGGCTTACAACATCTGTAATATCATATGTTTTTGATTTTGCAGAAATTGCAATTGTGTTAACTTTCACATTTGGATAATTTGCTCCTGCATAGTAAAGAGCTACTCTCTCTGCACATAAACCAGATGGGTAAGCAACATTCTCCTGATTATTCCCACTAATAATTTTATCATTTTCTAGCAAAACAGCTGCCCCAACCAAAAAACCAGAATAAGGGGCATAGGCATTTGAGTATGCGCTTTTTGCCATATTAATAAGTTGCTGCTCAGCTTCATCAAGCTCATTAAAATGAGCTTTTAAAAAAGTTAAGTTTATTTTCTCTTCCTTCATTTGCTATAAATCGTATGATAATTTTCCTTCAAAAATAAACAAATTTTCAGGATTATTGGCGTAAAACTCTTGCTGAATTCTGTATGCTATTTCTGCATCTAACTTTTTACTAATTGGGTGAGCAAGCCCTAATGTATATCTCATCTTTTCTATAAGCTTACTTTCCAAATACAAAAAATATTCTACTGCAATTGAGGGTTCTAATTTTGTTTTCTTGATATTATAAGCCAATGCCGATTTATGTCTTAATACAGAAGAGTAGCCTTGAATATTACCTTGTGTTTGCCATCTTGCTCGCATAGACACTAAAAATCTTTTCTTGAATTTATCTCTATAATAAATATCAGCATAAAATCTGTTTCGTTGGCTCAAATCCAATTCCTTATCCCAATCGTTTGAGTAGCGATAACCCACTGCATAAAAAAGATGTTTATTGTATTTTCTTTTGATTCTTAGATCGGTAAAAAGCTTATATTTTAGGGAAGAATTCTCCCTAAACCTAATTCCTTGTTTAACAAATAAATCCGTTTTTTTAATTAATTTCTTGCTTGCAGAAACGCTAGTCCATGTTTGGAAATCGTTTTCTTGAGCACAAAGCGAAAGGGGAAGAAATAAAAGTAGAAATACCTTATTTAGAATCGTCCTCATAATAGAAAATACGAATATTAGCAATATCCCTTAAAAAATCAATTCTTTTTATTTCAAATCGAATGATATCTAAACCTGTTTTTTCTTTTAAGTCTGCTAATAATGCTTCCGCATTTTCTGGTTTAATGAGCTCAATTTTTTCATAAATAATGTTTTTTCTCGATTCGTGCTTGAGTAGCCAAAGGCGCTCCATTCCATAAGTGATAAAAACAAGAAGTAGGTTGGCAAAAACAAGCTCTGCATAAGAAATCTTTTTATTTGCCAATGCATTTACTACCGATATACCAATTACCAAAAATAAATAAGTCATCTCCTTTATAGGAATAGGATCGGTTCTGTAGCGAATAATACCGAAAATAGCAAAAAGCCCTAAAGCAAAACCTAATTGCAGTTTTACATTATCGAGCAAGAAGCAAAGTAGGAAAACTGTTAAACTAATCAGTAAATAAGTAAAAAGATAGTCTTTGTTTTTGGCTACAGGATAATAAATGTAACGCACAATTAAAACGACTATTGCTAAATTAAATATTCCTTTTATAATAAGTTTATAGAAATCTTCAGCGTCCCAAACAGGAGCGCCTAAAAATTCTAAACTATCTAGTAAAATCAGTAATAAATCCATTATCCTTGTTTTAATTTATTTATAAAAAGTTGTTTTTTCTTAAATCGGTTTTTCTTAATATTTGGATGTAATTTCATTGTTGAAAAACAATATTTACTCAAACGCATGGGCAAGATACTCATTTCTTTTGCAATACGCATAAAATCAGAAGAACGACTCATCCTTTCTTGTTTCACCTCAGCAATTACAATCTCCTTTAAATCACCCTTTTTTTCATCATTCTTAAAGCTCAAATCTACATCAATGGTTAGCCTTTCTTTTTGTTTTTTATGTACAAAAGTAATGCGACTAAAACTGATCGACTGCTTAGCGCTTACTTCCATTTTCCTGCCTATTATTTCTTCAATAAAAGCTTTCTGCTCTTCTGAAAGCTGACTGCTTATTTTAGGAGCCTTTACTCTTTTTTTGATTGTTTTCCCCTTATTGTTTTTATGTTTTACTTCTAAGAATGTAAGTCCACTACCAACATATTCTCTGAATCTGATTTTGTTTCTATTTACACGAGAATTATGATGATCGATATAAAACTTTCTGTCATTTGTATCAAAGTAAAGAGAATTGTAAGCCTGTATTCGTTCTTTATTCACTTCCAACACATTGTAAAATGCTTGCATTTTTTTAAGTAAAGGTTCTAATTGATTAAGACGAAAAGCAAACTTAGTATCTGTTCTGTCCATCAGTTTCACTCCATCCATTTCTTTTAATGTAATTGGAGAAAAGTCAGAAATAGCGTTTAAAAGATTCACCTACTGATTTTTTTCGATTACAAAATCCTCAATCTTATAGGTCGTATTATTCGCATCGATTTCAATATGTCGAAATACTGGATAATCATAAGTTGTGTTTACATCGGAACTATCGGCATAAGTATAAAGGGTGTAATCTCCTTTTCGTAAGAATTCAAATCGATACCTACCATTAAAATCTGTTTCGAAATCATCATCATAAATAGCCCCCTCATCATCTGAGTAAATAATATAAACATCCTTAACTGCATCTAACTGATAATAAATCGTATCTATTTGTCCTTGTGATGTTTGATAAGTATAAAGCTTATACACCTTTCCTTCAATAACTGAAGTACCCCCCTCTCCAGCTTCTTTTTTACAAGCTGAGAATAGTGTTCCGATTAGTAATAAAAAAATTAGATTTCTCATTTTCCTATATCAAAAAAATCCTGTGGAAAGGATGTAATGCTAATTAAATTTGAAAACAAAATTAAGAGTAATTTCTTCATTTTTTAATTTCTCGCAAAAATACGAATATTTTTTTTCTGTTAAAAAAAGTTATTTATCAGCCTTATTGATTTAAGGATTCCTGCTTTGCTAATTGCCAATATTTCTCCATTTCTTCTAATTTCATTTCAGACAAATCTTTTCCCTCTTTTTTTAGATTACTTTCCATAATCTGGAATCTATTAATGAAGCGTTTATTGCATTTTTCTAAGGCATCATCAGGATTTATATCTACAAATCGGGCATAATTAATAAGCGCAAAAAGTAAATCCCCAAATTCTGACTCTATACTCTCAGCATTCTTTTTTTCAATCTCTTCTTCTAATTCTTTCAATTCTTCTTTTACTTTTTCCAAAACTTGTAATGTATTGTCCCAATCAAATCCTACTCCTCTTACTTTTTCTTGAATTCTGAATGCTTTTACCATGGCTGGCAAGGAATTTGGTACGCCCTCTAAAACAGATTTCTTCCCTTCCTTTAATTTTAATTTTTCCCAATTTTTTTTCACCTCTATCTCATCTGCTACTTCAACATCTCCATAAATATGGGGGTGTCTGTGTATTAATTTATCACAAATAGTATTGATTACATCTGAAATATCAAAAGTATTGTTTTCAGAAGCAATTCGTGCATAAAATACTATATGCAAAAGCAGATCGCCCAATTCATTTTTAATTTCATCATTATTTTTCTCTAAAATAGCATCTGAAAGTTCATACATTTCTTCAATACTCAAATAGCGTAAACTCTCCATGGTTTGCTTTTTGTCCCAAGGACATTGCTGTCTTAATTCATCCATTATTTTTAACAATTGAATAAATGATTTTTCTGCTGATTTTTTTTGCATGCTATTTTGATTAGAGGTCGTAAACTTAACACTTTATAAATAGTATTTTGACCACATAAGTTTTTATTTTATTCAATATTGCAAACATTATAATTTGTGTTATATTTGTTGTCGAAATTAATCAACAAAAAATATCAATTATGAAAAAATTATCTACTCTAACTGCTGCTCTATTTTGTGTTAGCTATTTGTTAGCACAAAATTTTGTTAGCACCACTCCTGAAGACAAAAATGTAGTCCTAGAAGAATTCACAGGAATTTATTGCACATTTTGCCCAGATGGACATTTAAAAGCACAACAATTACATGATGCAAATCCTGGAGATGTAGTACTTATCAATATACATACAGGTTCGTATGCTAATCCTAATCCTGGTGACCCAGATTTTAAAACCCCCTTTGGTTCGGCTATAGCAACACAATCAAATGTAGGTGGATATCCTGCTGGCACAGTAAATAGACATCAGTTCACTATGAGTCAGAATGGAGGAACAGCAATGAGTAGAGCAGATTGGCAAGCTGCTGGCGGTCAAATTTTAACACAACCCTCTTGTGTTAATGTTGCTGCTGAAGCATCTCTAAACATAAGTAATAGAGAATTGATAGTAGATGTAGAGGCTTATTATACAGCTAACAGCACAAGCACTACAAACAAGATCAATGTAGTTTTACTTCAAAATAATGTTGAAGGACCTCAAACTGGAGGAGCTACTTATAATCCTAGCGCTATGTTACCAAATGGAAATTACAATCATCAGCACATGTTAAGACATATGCTTACTGGACAATGGGGAGATGATATTCCTGCTACAACAACTGGTTCGCTTTTTCAAAATACTTATACCTACACTATTCCTGCTGATTTAAATGGTATTGCATACGATCTATTTAATTTAGAAGTAGCAGTATTTGTATCTGAAGGACAGCAAGAGATATTAAATGGAAATATGGCAAATATGACACAAATAACACCTCCTGGCATTAACTTGATTGATTTGAGCGCAACAACAAATATGACTATGCCTACTTCACTTTGTGACAATCAAATTACTCCAGAGATTACTGTAACAAATAATAGTGGAATAAGTGTAGATACCTTTGAGGTGAGCTATACGCTTAATACTAGTACTCCTGTAACACAAGTTGTTTACAGCTCTTTAGGACCAGGAGTAAATACGACAATTTCATTCCCTATGGTTACTATTCCATCTGGTGAAAATACAATTTCATACAGCACAGGTACTATTGGAGGCACTTCCTTTATTGATAATGTTCCTAATAATAATTTAGCAAGCTCTGGTAGTTTTAACACGATCTCTCCAACTGCTTTTGCAACAACACATACTGAAGGTTTTGAAGGTTTTGCTAATGAAACTCCAGCGCCAAATAATGCTTTACTTTTAAACCCTCAAGGACATAGGGTATTTATTATTGACCCTACCTATACTCAAGGTGCATATAATGGTGGTTTTGCAGCTACACCAAATTCATTTAGATGGCAATTTGCACAGATGTCTGGAGGAGATTACGCTGATTTAGTTTTTGCGAAACTTGATTTCTCTAACTCAATAAAAAATGGACTAACATACTCATATGCACATGCTCAAAATAATGGATTTGACAATAACAGATTACAAGTCCTGGTATCAACAGACTGTGGAGCTACTTGGAATTTAGAATCTGAACTTTCAGGTAATGCTTTAGCAACTACAGCACCAGCGGGTGTAACTTCAAATTTTTACCCAACTGCTAATGCTTGGGCAAGTGACACTGTAGACTTAAGTGCATATGATGGTAATGCTGAGGTAATGGTAGCTTTTAAAGGTATTTGTGCAGGAGGTAACAACTTGTATATTGATGATATCAGTATAAAAGATGGTATGATTTCTAGTTCTTCAGAAAGCTTAATTAATAATATAAACGAAAATATTTACCCTAACCCATTAAGTACAACAGGAACGCTTCAACTAAATATTGAAAAATCTGAGTATTTAGAAATTGCTATTTTTGATGTTTTGGGTAAAAAATTGCAACAAATTGAAAGTGGTAATTATGCTAAAGGAATTCACAACATAACATTTGATGCTACCAATTTGGAAAGCGGCACCTATTTTGTGAGATACACATCTAAAGAAATAATGAAAAATGTAAAATTTGTAGTGGCTCACTAAATAATTCTCATTTAATAAAAAGGGCTACTTTTTGTAGCCCTTTTTTTATGTATTTTTGTAATGATGAAAATATTTTTGATAACGATAGGAATGATTGCACTTGCTTTTGCTGGCATTGCTATTAAAATATTATTAAAGAAAAACGGAAAATTCTCTGGAACTTGTGCTAGCCAGAATCCTTTAGTAAATAAAGAAGGAGAAGCATGCGGATTATGTGGCGCATCACCAGAAGAGAAATGCAAAAATGATGAAGAAGATTAATCTACAATTCTTTTTTGCATTCCAGGACTAACAAAAGTTTTCCAATCCCCATTTTTATCAGTATAAACTAAATAAACATCTAGCTCATCTGCGAGTTTATTGTACAACTGTTTTGTTTGTTTCAAGCCCATTACCATAAATGCTGTGGCATACGCATCTGCTAAAGCACATTTATCGCTTATTACCGTTACACTCAATAATCTGTTCTGACAGGGAAAACCACTTTTTGGATTAATAGTGTGGGCATATTTCACACCATCTTTAATATAAAATTTTCTATAGTTCCCTGAAGTTGCTAAAGCCTTATCTTCCAGATCTATAATAAACTGAAAGCGTTCTTCTAAATCAATTTCCTTAGAAGGTTTCTCCACTCCAACTCGCCAAAGCTCATCATCCGCATTAATGCCTTTTGCTTTTATTTCTCCACCAACCTCAATTAAATAATTAACTACTTCATTTTTTTCTAAAAGCTCAGCAATTAAATCTACAGTATAGCCTTGTGCAATAGCATTAAAATCCAACTGAACTCTATTTTGCAACACCACACTACTATATGTTTTTCTTGTATTGTGCATGCCAACTTTTTGCATTATTCTTAAAACATCAGCAGTATCAATTGTATTTTCTTTTACCTGATTATTTTGATAAAAACCCCAATACTCTAATAATGGAAAGACGGTACAATCAAAAAAACCTTCGCTAATGTGATACACATGCATTGCATCAGAGTATACTTTGTTAAAAATAGCATCTGTATTAAGCTGCTCTCCATTATTTAAGCGTGAAATAATAGAAGAAGACATGTAAACAGAAACAGAACTATCAATCTCTGCAAATAAGCTGTCAATCTTTTGCTGAAAATCTTCAGCATTTTCTGACAAATACTTAATATGATAAAAAGTACCTTGAGCTTGTCCAGAATTACTTACTAATATTTTATTGTCCGTTGATGTACATGAAAGTAAAGACAATAGAAAAATGAAATACAATTTTTTCATGTGGGCAAAGATAAATATAGTTGCTAGTTTGCAGAAATAATCTGACAACTAAAAAAGTAAATGCAGTTTTTTCATATTTTAAAAAGATAAAAGTAAAAACTAGTACAATTGAGGAGTATTTGGAGAGTATTCGAACTGAGCGCAAAGGACTAAAATAGTATGTTTAAATAATTTTATTTAGATTTGCTAGAAAAGATTATGAAAAAACTGATGTACTATTGTTTTTTAACTATAGCGGTTTGCTTGCTTTTAGCCACAAATGTTTTCAGTAAATTAACTGGCTCCCCTGGAGCAAAAACAGGATCTCCAATAGATGGGAACAATTGTACTGCTTGTCATTATGCTCCTGTAAATTCAGGTGCAGGAATGCTCTCTGTTGCAACAAATATTCCAACTCAAGGTTATACTGCTGGGCAAACCTACTCCATCACTGTTCAGATGACACAAGCTTCAATTAACAGATTTGGATTTGAAATAACATGTGAAGCATCTGGAGCAAAAGTTGGTGCATTCGGCATTACAGATGCTGCAAACACACAATTTGCAAACAACAATACTGCTGTTACGCATACACAAGGAGGTACATTTGGATCAGGATCAAAAACTTGGACAATGAACTGGACTGCACCAACTAATGTACAAACAGTTAATTTTTACGTTAGCGCAATGTCAGCAAATGGTAATAGTAATACTGGTGGGGATGAGGTATATACTACTGTTCGAACTTTTACAGAAGCTACATCATCAGTTACTGATATTCAAAACAAAGTCACAACTTTTGTAAATCCCATTTCAAAAGATATCATGATTAACTGCTTAGCACCTGTAATTGCCAAAAATTTGAAAGTTTATGATATCTCTGGAAAATTGTTAGTTGATAAGAATAACTTGCAACTACCAACTGCATTAGATGTAGATTTTCTAGATGCTGGAATATATATTGTAAGTATAAATTTAAAAAGTGGAGAATTCATTAGCGAAAAAGTACTTATTCCTTAGTTTCCGATAATTTCAAATTCTGTTCTTCTGTTGTTTTGCCTTCCTTCTGGAGTTTGATTGCTTTCGATTGGAGCAATTGAGCCATAACCTTTTGCTGTTAGTTTATCTGCACTTATTCCTTTCCTGATAAGATACTCAACAACTGCTTCTGCTCTTTTTTGGGAAAGTCTGTTATTCAGCACTTCTGAACCTGTATTATCAGTATGACCAGATAATTCGACTCTTAAATTAGGAAGTTGCTTCATCAAATTGACCAAACGATCCAACTCAGCATAAGAATCTTCTTTTACAATAGATTTCCCCAAATCAAAAAATACATTTCTAAGCGCAATCTTGCTACCAATATCAATATACATCAATTCAATATCTTTTTCTACCAGATTATAAGTCTCTCCTTTTGCAATATCAAAATTCTCAGAGTGAAACAAATAACCATCTGCACTAACTGCAATACCATAGTTTTTTCCAGAAGGTAAGGAAACTAAAAACTTGCCAGTAGATGCATTTGAAACAACTGATATATAATTTTTTCCACTAGCATTATCGGTAATGCTAATGTTTGCAGCAACCGACTCTTTAGTGATCATATCCAATATTTTCCCTTTGAAAACAGTGAGATTTCTTTCTTCAACCATAATAGGCTGAGCAATTGTTTTGTCTTTTACAGGATTTGCAATTGATGCAATTAATTGTTCTTCTGCATCTAATGATTGTGGTTTTTCACTTCCCCAGAAAGTAAGTTTGTAAATATCCAATCCTCCTTTACCTCCCTTTCTATTTGATGAAATATAAGCGACTTTTCCACTTGCAGTAGAAGAATAAAACAAATCATCATAGGGAGTGTTAATGGGTGGTCCGAGATTCTGTGCAGGTCCCCAATGCCCTAGTTCATCAACATGAGAAACAAAAATATCATAGCCCCCCATTGAGTTGTGACCCTGCGAAGAAAAATACATGGTTTTACCATCAGGATGTAAATAAACAGATCCTTCATGATATTTGGTGTTCACCTCATGTCCAGCAGATTGCCCTTTGCCCCAAATATTTCTTTCTCTATTCATTACTCCAGAGAACATTATATCCCAATTTTTTCCATAACCACCATCTGTTAAATAATATACTTTTATATCCTTAGGATCGTAAGAAGCGAGCGTTTCATTGTCTGTTGTGTTTATCGAATTTCCAGCTTTACCCATTTTTCTTTCTGGAGCCTCCCATTTTGTACCATTTAGTTTGGATTCAAAAACATCTGCATTTTCGTTCTCTACATTATAAATAAGCAATCTTTGTCCATCATAGGATAGGCCGCCAACAGCATCATCTTCTTCTGTATTTAAGGTATTAATGGCTTCTATTGTTGTCCATTTTCTGTTTTCTAAAGTAGAAAAATAAATCTCATTATCAAATCTTCCATAATCATCAGCAAGATGTTCGTTTACCCTATTAGAGGTGAAAATAAGCAACTCTCCATCAGCACTTAGGCAAGGACTCCAATCATCAGATGGTGAATTTAGCGCCAGATTATCAATCCATACTTTTTGTAGATTTTTACTTAATTCAATGGCACTTTCACATTCTTGAATATGCTTTTTATAAAAATCCGCCAGTGGTTCAAATTTTTTGTCTTTTTGTCTTTTTTTGAAAATACTGAATTGATGAATAGCGTCAGCAAACTTACCTTCTAACTGCAAACTCATGGCATAATAAAAATGAATATTAGGATCTGCTTCTTGCTCTTTCTCATCTAGTGATACTGCTTTTTTTAAAAAGTCGTATGCTAAATATTTTTGATTGCTATATAGGTAAGCATTCCCAATTTTTACATTCAACTCAATATTATTTGGATTGAAGCGATTAGCAGGCAAATAATGGAAAAGGGCTTGCTCAAAAAACTTAATGGCATCATTCCTAGCTAAAATGGCATCATTCCCCTTTTGCAAGAACTCATCTGCTAACTTTATATTTTTAAGGGCTTGCTTTAATCCTTCTTTATCAGATCTAAAATTTGATGACTTAAATTCAATATTTTGAGCAAATACAAAATGAACTGAAAGCAAAATCAGCATAAATGTTTTTATGATATTTGATTTAATAACAATCATTCATCAAATATTTCTTAGCCAGCTGAATCCCTAAACGATTGGCCTCTTCCCAATCAGCACAAGCACCCTCTTCATCTCTATGCATTTGTTTACTTATAGCTCTATTTAAAAATGCCTTTGCGTAATTTTTATCTAATGCAATTGCTTTATCAAAATCAGAAATAGCCGCAACATAATCCTTGTTTTTATGATGAGTTATTCCTCTATTATTGTAGGCCAAAGTATATTTAGGATTAAGTGCAATAGCTTGGTTGAAATCAGAAGCAGCAGCAATATAGTCTTCCAGCTCAAAGTACAAACGCCCCCTATTATTGTAAGCTACATCATAATCTGGATTCTTTTCAATCGCGATATTGTAATTATTCAATGCTTTTTGCTTGTCTTCTTTTAACCTGTAAATGGCTGCCAAATTATTATATACAAATGCAAGCCCATCATCTAGTGCTATTGCTTTTTCATAATCAGAAATAGCTTTATCGTATTGTTTTAACTTTCTGTATGAGGAAGCTCTATCATTATAGGCATTTGCTGTTGCTTTAATGTTTATTGTATTGGAATACATCTCAATGGCTTGATTAATATTATTTTGCAAATACATCAAAACGCCAATCTCATAATAGGATTTATAGTTTTGGGCATCTAGCTCAATGATTTTTTTATAATCAGAAAGAGCTAATGTATTTTTATTGAGTACTCTATAGATCTCCGCTCTTTTAAATAGTGATAAATAATTTGAGTTATCTAACTCAGATGTAGTTGTAAAATCAGAAATTGCCTTTTCGTAATCAAATAATGCAGAAAAGCATACTCCTCTATTAAAATAAGCTGCTACAAACAAAGAGTCTAATTCTATAGCTTTATTAAAACGATTGATGGCATCAAAAAAATTCTTGAGTTCAAACAATTGAATGCCCTCATTATAAGCATCACGCGACAACTTAAGCTGTTTTTGCAATAGATTTAAGTTAGCGATAGAATCCTGAAAACTTGTCTCTTGATGATTCTTTGTGCTATCAGAAGGCAATGTATCTATGTTTTGAGCCATACCAAATAATGTAACTGATAAACTCAAAATAAAGAAAAAAATGCGCTTTTTCATGACTTAAAATAGAAGTGTAAAAATAGTTTATTACAATTTTTTATATACTATAATTCGTATTTATTTTCAACAAAATTTAATTATTTTTTATAAAAATGAAAAAAATAGAGAAATTGATTAACTCAAAATAAATACTAAACAATAACTTTATATTATAAATATATTTTTCTGATTATATGTTACTTACAAAAAATATATGACAAGTTGACATATGCTATTTTTAGTAAGAATTACTTGGGTTATTAACTGAAAGATGAAATTTTGTTTTTGTAATTTTGCAAAATGAGAATTGACATCTTGACTATACTTCCAAGTTTTTTTAATGACGCTTTTTCACACTCTATTTTAAAAAGAGCGATTGAAAAAGATATTGTTGAAATTCATATTCACGATATTAGAAAGCACTCTACCCAAAAACAAAAAAGTGTTGATGATTACCAATATGGAGGTGGAGCAGGAATGGTGTTAACCATTCAACCGATTGACGATTTAATAAGCCAACTTAAAAGAAAAAGAAAATATGATGAAATCATATACCTAACCCCAGATGGCGAGAAACTAAAGCAAGAAATGTGCAATCAACTTTCCACTTATAACAATATTATTCTACTTTGTGGGCATTACAAAGGAATTGACCAAAGAATAAGAGACCATCTCATTACAAGAGAAATAAGTATTGGCGATTATGTGTTAACAGGCGGAGAATTAGGTACCTTAGTGCTCTCGGATGCAATTATTCGCTTAATTCCTGGTGTGATTTCTGATGAAACCTCAGCCCTTACCGATTCTTTTCAAGATCAACTGCTCTCTGCTCCAGTTTATACTCGTCCATCAGAATACAAAGGATGGAAAGTGCCAGAAATTCTGCTATCTGGAGATGATAAGAAAATTGAAAAATGGAGAGAAGAACAAGCAGAAATACGTACAAAAACAAGACGACCTGATATTTTAAAAAATAAATAAATTTTATCTTAAAAAGTTGCATTTGTTTTCAAAAAATAAATTGTAACATTGCAAACCGATTTTTAATCAACAAATTTTAGTCATGAACTTAGTAGAAAGCATATCAAAAGAAGTTTCCTCAATGAATGAATTTCCAGAATTTTCATCTGGAGACACCATTACAGTTTACTACAAAATTAAAGAAGGAAACAAAGAAAGAACTCAGCACTTTAAAGGAGTTGTTTTACAAAGAAGAGGAAGTGGAACGACTGAAACTTTTACTATCCGTAAAATGTCAGGAGGAATTGGAGTAGAAAGAATTTTTCCAATCAATTCTCCAATTTTAGAAAAAATTGAAATCAACAAGAGAGGAAAAGTACGAAGAGCAAGGATTTTCTATTTAAGAGAACTAACTGGCAAAAAAGCAAGAATTAAAGAAATTAGAAAATAATTTTTTATAATATTGATATAAAAGGCCGATAAAATTTCGGGCTTTTTTATTGTGATAAAATCATAAATTCTGTCCTTCTGTTTTTTGCCCTACCCTGCTTACTTTCGTTAGAAGAAACCGGTTGTTGCTCACCAAATCCTTTATATTCCAATTTACTATTTGTCAAGCCATTTTCTAGCAAATATCGAAATACTGCTTTTGCTCTATTCTCAGATAAAATCAGATTATCGCTAGCAGAACCAACATTGTCAGTATGCCCATGAATAGCCACTTTTAAGTTTTTATTTAGGATTAAATAGTCAGCAAAAGCAGTAAGAATTTCTTTAGAAACAGGATTTAAGACATATGAATTTGTCGCAAAATAAATATTATCTAATCGGAAAGCCTTACCATCTTTTAGTTGCTGAATGTTTAAATCAAGTTCTGATGGGCTATCAAAAACATTATCTTCTGATGAAAGGTAAGTCGCATTAAAAGCAAAACCTTCTTTGTTAATCGTAAGTAGAATATCATCTCCCTCATCTAATGTGTATGCTGCAGTATATGCACCATTTTGTACCTGAACAACATGCTTCTCATTACTTTTTATATTTTTTAATTCTATAGTTGCATTATCAATAAGTTGCCCATTTTCATCTTTTAGCTCCCCTTTCAAAAACAAAACCTTTTTTGGCTTTACTGCATCATACAAATCAAAAGCGTACAAATCCCACCCTCCAACACCATCTAATTGATTAGAGGCAAAATAAGCTTTCTTTCCGTCTGTACTTACAAAAAGCCCTAACTCATCTGAGACTGTATTGATTGGAAATCCAATGTTTTGTGGTTTTTGCCAAACCCCTAAACTATCTTTTCTACTGAAAAATATATCATAGCCTCCTACTGATGGAAATTGATCGGAAGCAAAAAAAAGCGTTTCATTATCAGTATGTAAAAAAGGAGATTTTTCATTCTTTCTTGTATTAATATTTTTCCCTAAGTTCTCCGGATTACTCCACTGCCCTTTTTCGTTTTTGCTGATAATATACAAATCAGCTGCTCCAAATCCTCCTTTTCTATCACTTGCAAAAATAATAGAATTACCATCAGCAGAAACTGATGGTTGTGATTCCCAGCTGTCTTTTCTATTGATCTTCTTGTTAAAAACCATAATTTCTGACCAATCATCCCCTTTCTTGTAAGTATAAAACAAATCGCAATTATTATAACCTCCAACTGTGTTTTGGCATGCAGTAAAATAGAGAGTTTTGTTATCAATTGTGATACTTGCCCCTCCTTCATTGGAGTTTCTGTTAAAAGGAAAAGGCATGGGTAAACCTCTGTTAAATTCGGCACTTTCTTCTTGGCTAAAAATAAACTCTTCTGTTACTGATTTTGTTAAGCTTCCTACCTCATTTTTTTTCCCTCTTCTTGTATAAAAAACCTGTTCCTGATCAGGAGAAAGTATAGGCAAGTACTCATCTGCAGTGGTGGAGATACCCTTTACAACTTGCGGATTAAATGGTACTGGATTTTGTATGATGCCGCCTATTGCTTTGGCTTGGTGATACATCTCTTCAGCTTTTTTATTGGCACTTTCTGTTAATCCTATAGCTATTGCTTTTTGTAAATACCTTTCAGCATCCACATACATTTTTCGCTTAAAATTTATTTCTCCAAGCAAATAATAAATGACGGCATGCTTATCAGGGCATACACTAATGCAGTTGAGTGCATATTCTTCAGCATCTAAGTTTCTTTTCAAATGCCAATAGGCAATTGCTTTTAGACGATTTACCTCAGCAATTTCATTGGCATCTTTTATTTTTTGTAAAGATTTTTGCGCTTGAAAATATTTTTCTTTCTTGATTAAGCGCTCGGCACTTTTGCAAACACTCTTTACTTTTCCTTTTGGAGTTTCACAATCTTGCGCAAAAGCCAATTGCAAAGAAAATAAGAGCGAAAAAAGAATGATTCTTTGCATTTTAACTCATTAATTCTTCTTCAGTAACCTCACGCAATTGCCCTTCAGTAGAAGCAACAACTGTAGCCACTGTAGCATCTCCTGTTACATTTACTACTGTACGCAACATATCTAGTATTCTATCCACTGCAAAGATGAGTGCTATTCCCTCAGGGTCAATACCAATTGCTGAAAGCACTATTACGAGCATCACCATACCCGCTCCTGGAACAGCTGCCGCACCAATGGAAGCCAAAGTAGCGGTTAGCACAATGGTAAGCTGTGCAGCCAAATCTAAATCATAACCGAAAGCTTGGGCGATAAATACGGCTGCCACTGCTTGATACAAAGAAGTGCCATCCATATTAATGGTAGCACCCAATGGCAATACAAAGGAGGATACTTCTTCCGAAACCCCTAAATGCTCCTCACACCTTTCCATGGTAACTGGCAAAGTTGCGGCTGAGGAAGAAGTAGAAAATGCCAACATTTGTGCGGGAGAAATTGCCTTGAAAAAATCCAAGTATTTTACTTTGGTAAAAAAGCGCAATACTAAAGGATATATCAGGAAAATCATCAGTAACAAACCGCCAACCACAGCCAAAGAATACATGCCCAATGCAACAAATAAATCGGCACTAGCGCCAAAATCAACTACCAAACCGCCTAGAAGCGCAAACACTCCATAAGGAGCCATCAGCATAATCATATCCACAATTTGCAGAATAATATCATTCACCCCATCAAAAAAGCCTTTTACATAAGTGGTTTTTTCTTTCGGTAGCATCACCATGGCAATACCGAACAAAAGGGCAAAGAAGATAACTTGCAGCATATTACTATTATTACTACTTGCTGCAATAAAATTACTCGGCACCATATCCACCACAAACTGCAAAGGCCCTTCTTCTTTCACGCTACTAGCAGCAGCAATTTTTGCATCTGCCTTAGAGGCATAAGTAGCTTTGAGCTCCATGCGTTTTTCTTCAGAAAAAGATTTGCCGGGCTGGACGCTATTTACCAAAAACAAACCAATGGTTACGGCTATAACGGTTGATGCCAAATAGAAAGCAATAGTTTTCCCTCCTATTCGAGAGAGTTTGGAAATGTCTGAAAGAGAAGCCACACCTTTGATAAGGGAAGCAAATACAAGAGGCACGGCTATTAGTTTTAGCAGATTGACAAAAATTACGCCCCAAGGTTTTATCCAGTCATTTGTAAATTGTACCCAACCCATACTGGCAGCCAAAAGCCCAAAAAACACGCCTGCCAGCATGCCAATTATTATTTTCCAATGTAATGCTAGTTTTTTCATATTTTATTTTTTTTACTTCTTAAAAAAGCATCCACTAAAGTGAGTGCCATCATACTTTCCACAATAGGCACAGCCCTTGGAACCACACAAGCATCATGCCTACCTTTTCCTTTTATTGCCACTTTTTCACCTTTCTCATTTATACTGTCTTGTGTTTGCATAAGGGTAGCCACAGGCTTAAAAGCCACTTCACAATAAATATCATTACCATTGCTTATCCCCCCTTGTATTCCTCCTGAAAAGTTGGTTTTTGTTCTACCTTTTTCATTCAGCAAAACATCATTCACCTCAGTCCCTTTGCTAGAAGAAATATCCACTCCACCAAAGCCGTATTTAAAACCATGTACTGCATTGATACTGAGCATGGCCTTGCCCATTTCTGCATGCAGTTTGTCAAAAACAGGCTCTCCCCAACCAGCCGGAACGCCAGTTGCAATACAAGAAATTTCACCTCCAATGGTGTCGCCCTCTTTTTTTGTTTTTTCAATTTCAGCTATCATCTTTTCAGCATGTTCTAAGTCTGGGCATCTTACAGCTGTCTTTTCAATTTGCTTGAAATCCAAATCTTTTTGGCATTTGTTCATTTTCACACTCCCGACAGCACTTACATAAGCGGTTATTTTCACCCCAACCTTATCTAGTAATTGCTGAGCAATAGCGCCAGCTACTACCCTACATGCAGTTTCACGAGCAGAAGCTCTTCCTCCCCCTCTATAATCTCTTAATCCGTATTTTGCCTGATAAGTAAAATCAGCATGTGAAGGACGAAAAGTATCTTTCAGATGTATATAATCTTTGCTTTTTGCATCCTCATTGTAAATAGTAAAACCGATAGGTGTTCCAGTAGTTTTTCCTTCAAAAATCCCAGAGAGAAATTCTACTTTATCGCTTTCTTTTCTTTGTGTAGTGAGTTTGCTTTGCCCTGGTTTTCGACTATCTAACTGCTGTTGGACTTTTTCAAAATCAACTTCTAATCCTGCTGGGCATCCATCAATAATTCCACCAATTGCTCTACCGTGCGATTCCCCAAAAGTAGTGAGTGTAAAAAATTGTCCGAAAGAATTTCCCATAGGGCAAATATAACATAATTGGTAAGAGTGAATTTTGTATTTTCGCACAATCAAATTTACTTATGAAAACGGTTATTAAAAATATTGCTGAGCTTATACAAACAGAGCAAAACCCTAGAAAATGGGTAGCTGGAAAAGATATGTCAGCAATCAATACAATAAAAGATGCTTTTGTGGAAGTTGAAAAAGGCATCATTACTGCTTTTGGCTCTATGGATGATTGGACCGGCATTGATGATTGGAACAATACGGAAATTATTGATGCTGAGGGGGGAATGGTTTTTCCTACCTATTGCGACAGCCATACACATCTGGTTTTTGCTGCTAGCCGTGAAGGCGAATTTGTAGATAGAATCAATGGACTTTCTTATGAAGAAATTGCAAAAAGAGGTGGTGGAATTCTAAACTCAGCCGCCAAATTGCAAGAAGCTACTGAAGAGCAACTTTTTGAAGATGCGCTTATTCGCTTAAATGAAGTAATTCGTATGGGCACAGGAGCAATTGAAATTAAAAGTGGCTATGGCTTAAGCTTAGCAGCTGAATTGAAAATGCTTAGGGTTATCAAACGGCTAAAAGAGCATTCTGACGCTACCATAAAAGCAACTTTCCTAGGAGCACATGCGCTTCCTCAGAGATATAAAAACAATAAGAACAGTTATATGGATTTGGTGATTGATGAGATGTTGCCAAAAGTTGCAGAGGAAGGTTTAGCGGACTATATAGATATTTTTTGTGAAGAAGGTTATTTTTCGGTTGATGATACCAAAAGACTATTAGAGGCAGCCAATAAATACGGTTTGCAAGGGAAAACGCATGTCAATCAGTTTAATGCTATTGGAGGAGTAAAAGTCTCTGTTGATTTAGGATGTCTTTCGGTAGATCATTTGGAAGAAATGAATGAGGAAGATTTTGAAGCGCTCAAAAACTCAGATTGCATGCCAACTATTTTGCCTGCTTGTTCTTTCTTTTTAGGTATTCCTTATGGTGCTGCAAAGCAGATGATAAATAAAGGGCTTCCTGTAGCTTTAGCAACTGACTACAATCCAGGATCTACTCCAAGTGGAAATATGAACTTTGTAGCCTCTTTAGGTTGTATTCAACTGAAAATGACGCCAGAACAAGTTATAAATGCGACAACCATAAATGGCGCTTATGCTATGGGTGTTGAAAAAGAATTGGGGAGTATTTGTGTAGGGAAAAAGGCAAATCTGTTTATTACCAAATCAATGCCTTCTTACGCTTATCTACCTTATGCGTTTGGGCATAATGTAATTGACAAAGTAATGATTAACGGAAAAATTAAAAAATGAAACAACTAATTGAATGTGTTCCAAATATCTCTGAAGGAAGAGATGATGAAAAAATAAAAATAATTTCACAGATAGTCGAGGAAATTGATGGCATAAAACTTCTAAATGTAGATCCTGGAAAAGCAACAAACAGAACGGTAATCACCTTTGTTGGAGAGCCTCAGCAAGTAATAGATGCAGCCTTCTTGTTAATTCAGAAAGCTCAAGAACTAATTGATATGAGTAAGCATTCTGGAGAACATCCTAGAATGGGAGCAACAGATGTCTGTCCTCTAGTTCCAATTGCAAATATTAGCATGGAAGAAACAGCAAAATGGGCTCATAAATTAGGGAAAAGGGTTGGAAAAGAACTTGGAATTCCTGTCTATCATTATGAAGCAGCTGCAAAAGAAGAAAAAAGAAAAAATCTTGCAAATTGCCGATCAGGTGAATATGAAGGGCTTTCTAAAAAATTAGTTAACCCTGAGTGGAAACCAGATTTTGGACCCTCTGAATTTAATAATTCTGTAGAAAAATCTGGAGCTACTGCAATTTCTTCTCGTGACTTCCTAGTTGCTTACAATGTAAATTTAAACACTACTTCAACCAGAAGAGCTAATGCTGTAGCTTTTGACATTCGTGAAGCAGGAAGAATAAAAAGAGAAGGTGGAAAAATCACTGGAAAAATAATGAAGGATGCTGATGGAAATCCTTTAAAGACGCCAGGATTGTTTAAATCAGTAAAAGGAATTGGGTGGTATATTGAAGAGTATGGAGTCGCGCAAATTTCTTATAATCTTACAAACATCAATATTTCTCCATTACATGAAGTATTTGATAAAACTTGTGAAAGAGCTCAAGCAAGAGGTATGCGTGTTACAGGATCTGAATTAGTAGGTTTAGTTCCTAAAAAAGTATTAATAGATGCAGGAATACATTTCCTTAAAAAACAAGAACGATCTATAGGAATTCATGAATCTGAAATCATTAAAATTGCAATTAAAACTTTAGGCTTAGATGAATTAGCTCCTTTCAAACCTAAAGAAAGGATAATTGAATATATGCTAGAAAATGACAAACAAAAACCATTAGTAAATATGACGCTGACTGATTTTGCTAATGAAACATCAAGTGAAAGCCCTGCACCTGGCGGTGGCTCTATCTCAGCCTATTGTGGAGCAATGGGAGTTGCACTTGGAACAATGGTCGCAAACTTATCTGCTCATAAAAGAGGGTGGGATGATAGATGGGAAGAATTCTCTGATTGGGCAGAAAAAGGAATAGAATATCAAAACACACTTTTATCTCTAGTAGATGAAGATACTAATGCTTTTAATAAAATAATGGATGCTTTCCGCATGCCTAAAGACTCTGAGAAAGAAAAAAACGAACGAAAATTAGCAATTCAAGAAGCTACAGAATATGCTATCCTTACTCCTTATAAGGTAATGGAAACCGCCTATAAATCTATGGAGGTAATGAAAGCAATGGCTGAATTTGGAAACCCTAACTCTGTTACAGATGCTGGTGTTGGAGCACTATGTGCTAGAACAGCAGTAATTGGAGCATTCTTAAATGTAAAAATAAATTGTGGAGATTACGAAAACAAAGCGTTTGTTGAAGATATTTTAAGCAAAGGACAAAAATTAGTTGATCTAGCTACTGCATTAGAAAATTCAATAGTAAAGATAACCAATTCTAAAATTTGAGTAAGTTTGCAGAATATAAACTAATATTTTTTGAAAAATGAAAAAACTACTTTACGCCTTCTTATTTGTAGGTTTAATTTTTACATCATGTAAAAAAGAGGAAGAAGCTAGCAATAACCCTCCTTCACCTTCTTTATCAATCGTAGGTTTTTGGATACCTAATTCTGTTGTTACGGATTCATCAATGACTGTAACTATGATGGGAATGGTTATTGATTCATTATCTGGATCTGGAAGTACAACAGAACCAGCAGACAGTGCTGGTATAACTGGATACCTTGAATTTACTAACAATGGAGAATTGTTTGTTGATGACGACACTCTTAATTATATATATTCAAATAACATGTTAACTCTAACAGATGAAGATTCAACATTCTCTGTCCCTTGTTCATTTTCACAAACAGACCTTTCTATTACCATAAATGAGATAAATATAGACACATCTTGGGTTGAGATGGGTATGGCAATATCAATGTCAATGACCTATTCACAAACAATACATTGTTCTAGAAATACAATGAATAATACTAACACAGAACAAAGATTAGGAAAGCCAAATAACTGGTTTGTTAATCCAACAGTCGACAAGTATTTTAAAAATATAAAGTTCAATAAATGAAATCCAGAGCATTGACATCAAATATCATTTTATATATTTAAAAAAACTAAATATGAAAACAGTAAAAATTCTGTCATTTCTCTTCATTTGTTGTTTTGCAACACACTCCCTTCAAGCACAAAAAGTTGTTATAAAAAAGAATAACAATAAAAAAGTTGTTGTAAAAAAGAATAATAAAAAAGTTGTTGTAAAAGGGCATAAGCATAATAACCATGGTCATCACAGACCTAAAAAAGTAATTGTAAAAAACAATAGAAATAATATTATTGTTAAAAAACCTATAAGGCCTAGATATATAAAAAGACCATTCCTAAACAGAAAGGGATTTGTATGGATTCCTGGTTTTTGGAAATGGACAGGAGTTACTTATATTTGGATTGACGGGGCTTGGGAGAGAGAGCGAAGAGGTTTAGGATGGTGTGAAGGTTATTGGGAGGCAACACCT
This sequence comes from Flavobacteriales bacterium TMED123, assembly GCA_002170165.1. Taxonomy (GTDB): domain Bacteria; phylum Bacteroidota; class Bacteroidia; order Flavobacteriales; family BACL11; genus DUAL01. The sequence continues at coordinate 27,640 of NHFY01000014.1, read as the reverse complement.
ATAGGTTTTTTTTGGGTAGAGGGTTATTGGTGTGAGGTTTATTAATTATACAAATAAAAAAATATGAAGAATCTAACTTATTTAACATTAGCAATATTTTGCATTTTTACTTTTAGTGCATGTGAGGAAGCTGAACAGGGAGGCTGCACAGACCCTTATGCAGAAAACTATGAAAGCTGGGCAGATTATGATGATTCGTCTTGCCTGTATCAATGTGATGATCCTTATGCAATAAACTACAATGTTGTGATGTCTTACCCTGTATGTGAATATGAAGGAGATGTTGTGTTTTATCTTGATGATCAGGCAGCTCAAGAATTTACAAATTTAAGTATCCCATATTTAGATGTTTTTGTTGGAAATGACTTAGCAGGTTCAATGCCAACAAATATAGGCTTCTTAACTAGTGTAAGCTGTACAGATTTAGACCCCGAACCAGTATACTTCCTTTATCATTGGGAAAATGAAATGTCAACAGATATGACATGGACAGTACGAGATGGAACAGGATTCATTTGGTATAGCGGAACAGATATTGTATTAGCAAATAATTGCCTTTCAATGCAATTAACTTGGAGTATGATTAAGGCTTATCAGGAATCACATTAAAAATAACTTACAGAACTAAATAATCATCCAAAAAATTGGTTTTTATTTGGAAATATCCTGAACAATAAATTGAGCTAATCTATTAGATGCGCCAGCATCACCCAATTTAATTCTTAAAGATTTATAGTCTTGCAGTATTTGATCTCTATTGTTTTTTTTCAGTATCCCAGTCAGTGAAGAGTATAGATTTTTCGCATTCAATTCAGATTGAATCAACTCTTTTACCACCAATTTATCCATAATGATATTTACTAGCGAAATGAATTTGGTTTTTACCAATCGTTTGGCAATTTGGAATGAAATTAGATTGGTTTTATAGCAAACAATTTGTGGCACATTAAAAAGTGCTGTTTCTAAAGTAGCAGTACCAGAAGTAACTAAAGCTGCTATTGCATTTTTCAATAACCCATAAGTTTCATCTTTTACACACAAAACATTTTTACTTCGTATTATTTCTTTATAAAAGTCTCCTTCAACATTTTTTGTAGTAGCTACTACAAACTGATAATTAGGAAAATCATCAACTATGCTTAACATTTGTGGTAGTATCTTTTGAATTTCTTGCTTTCTACTTCCTGGCAGTAGAGCAATAATCTCTTTATCTAGTTTTATTGAGAAGTTGAAATTATCCTTTGCAATTTCATCTAAAAGCGGATGTCCTACAAAATGTACATCAAAATTATTTTCTTGATAAAACTTCTTCTCAAAAGGCAAAATCACAAACATCCTGTCTACATATTTTCTGATTTGATTAATCCTACTTTTTTTCCAGGCCCAAATTTGAGGAGAGATATAATAAAAAACTTTAATACCCTTTTGCTTAGCAAACTTTGCAATACGAAAATTAAATCCAGGATAATCCACCAAAATGAGTGTGTCTGCAGAAAAATTCAAAAGATCTGTTTTACAAAAAGCTATGTTTTTTAGAATAGTAGGTAAATTAATAAGGACTTCCCAAAATCCCATAAAAGCCAAATCTTTAATATGTTTTACCAATTGAACACCTTCAGCTTTTAATTTATCTCCTCCCCAAGCTCTAAAATCAGCATTAGCATCCCTTTGTCTTATAGCAGCTACCAAATTTGCCGCATGCATATCACCTGATTGCTCCCCTGAAATAATGTAATATTTCATTAAAATAATTTTAAGCCCAATACGATAAATGCATAAATCAATGTTGCAAAAATTATTCCTTTTGCCATATCATCCCTATTGGTTTTCAAATTCATAAAAAACAAAAGCAAATTAATCAAAACACTCAAACTTATTACATGAGAAAGTTTATTCATTTTTACAATTGCATGAAATGTTTGTTTTATGTCAGCTTCCAAATAAAAAGCAACATATACTACGTAAGCAACAATTGGTGCAAGTAAGCCAGCAAAAGTTCCCTTCTTAAAATCTTTATTCATTGTCAATAATATTTTTAAGTGCTTTGATTGCATGATGAGCAGTTACATCATATTGAACAGGAACAACAGAAACATAATGATTCTCGAGTGCTTTTTCATCTGTGTCATCCCCTTTGTCATAATTCACGAATTTTCCTGTAAGCCAATAATAAGTCCTCCCATTAGGATCCTTTCTTTCGTCAAATTCTTCTACCCAATTAGCCTTAGCTTGCCTGCATATTTTTATGCCTTTTATTTTTTCTTCGTCCTTTGATTTAGGAATATTAACATTCAAACAAACCCCATCTGGTAAGCCATTTTCAAGTACAGATGCTGTAATTTTTCTTATGTATTGCTCTCCTTCAGAGAAATCTGCATCATGAGAAAAATCTAAAAGGGAAAAGCCTATTGATGGAATTTCTTCTAAAGCACCTTCTACAGCAGCAGACATAGTGCCAGAATATATCACATTGATAGAAGAATTGGATCCATGATTAATGCCTGAAACACATAAATCAGGTTTTCTTTCCAAAATTTGATTTACAGCCAGCTTCACACAATCTACTGGTGTACCGCTTACAGCATATTCTAGTTGAGGACCATCATCAATCACTACCTTATCACATCTCAAAGTAGCATTTATTGTTATGGCATGCCCCATCCCAGATTGAGGACCTTTAGGAGCAACCACGACAACCTTACCAAAATCATTCATTATACTAATGAGTTTGCGTATTCCAGGAGCTGAAATACCATCATCATTTATTACTAAAATTAAAGGTTTATTCATTTTCATCAATTTACACAACAAAACTAGTATAATATTGTTGTAATATAATATAGATTTTTCCTAATTTTGTAATTAATAAAAAAGATAAGAAAATATGATTTGGTTAATTGTAATTACCTTCATGATAATTGGAGGATTGGTAAGTGGAAAATTAAAACGAAAATTCAAAGAATATAGCAGGGTTGCAACTACATCAGGATTAAGCGGCAAAGAAATTGCGGAAAAAATGCTGTTTGATAATGGTATTTCAGATGTAAAAGTGGTGTCAGTTCCTGGAAAGTTGACCGATCATTATAATCCTGAAGACAAAACCATAAACCTTAGCCCTGATGTTTATCAAGGCAGACATGTGTCAGCTGCTGCAGTTGCTGCTCACGAATGCGGACATGCCCTTCAGCATGCACAAGCCTATCAGTGGTTGCAAGTACGTTCTCAAATGGTGCCGATTGTAAATTTTAGTGGTACCATGATGAATACTATCTTTATTTTAGGGTTTTTGGGTGCAGGAGTATTGCATATGTTTTCTTTTTATCATATGATAATGGCAATTATCTTCTTTCAAGCTATGATAACTATTTTTAGTTTGATAACACTTCCTGTGGAATTTGATGCAAGTAGAAGAGCCTTAGTGTGGCTTAAATCCTCAAATATCACAAATGATAGAGAATTAGTTATGGCTGAAGATGCATTAAAATGGGCAGCTAGCACTTATGTAGTTGCAGCTATTGCGGCAGCATCCTATCTGCTATATTACATTGCACTTTCTAGGGATTAATTAAACAGCTCTTTTAACTTCTCAACAGCAAAATCAATATCACTTTTGGTAGTATATTTACTAAAAGAGAATCTGATGCCTGGACGTTTACTTTCAGGAGTCAAAGCAGAAAGCACATGAGAACCTTTGCTTCCACCAGAAGCACAAGCACTACCACCACTACATGCTACGCCCAATATGTCTAAATTAAAAAGCAACATTTCTGCAATATCTGTTTCTGGAAAATGACAAGAAAGCACTGTATAAAGCGAATTATCCAAATCCGTACAATTTCCATAAAACTGAACATCATCCAATTCCGTTTGCAGCTTTTCTATCATGTACTTCTTTATTCCTTTTATGTAACCTACTTCTTCTTCCAAGTTTGCATAAGCCATTTCCATGGCCATTGCAAGAGCAGCAATTCCATAAATATTTTCTGTTCCTGCACGCATATTTCGCTCTTGTCCCCCTCCTCTTAACATGGGTTTGATTTGAATGTTTTCTGAGATATAAACAAAACCAACTCCTTTAGGGCCATGAAATTTATGAGCTGAAGCTGCCATAAAATCAACATTTAATTCCTGCATATTAAAAGGAAAATGTGCAATTGTTTGCACTGTATCGGAATGAAAAATGGCATTATATTCTTTACAAATATTACCTATTGCTTTTATGTCTTGTATAGTACCTATCTCATTATTAGCATGCATAATAGAAACAAATGTTCTAGGATTATTTGCTAATAAATCTTTAAGATGTGAGAATGAAACTACACCATTTTCATCTATATCGATATAAGAAAGTTTTATTTTACCTTCTGCAGCCAAATCTTCTAAAGGGTATAATACCGCATGATGCGAAAGTTTTGAAGTAATGGCATGGGCAATTTTATGATCTTCTATTACACATTTTATCGCCATATTATCAGCCTCAGTTCCTCCTGAAGTGAAAAATATTGAACCTGGAGAAGTATTTAATAATTCCGCAATCTTTTTTCTTGCTGCTTCCACAATAATCTTTGACTCTCTTCCATAGGAATGAGTAGAGGATGGATTAGCATAATGCGTTTTCATCATTTCACTCATCATCTCTATAATTTCAGGAGCCATTGGTGTGGTGGCTGCATTGTCTAAAAATACTCGCTTACTCATTAAATCAGTTCTTTTATTTCGTTTATCATTTTTTGTGCAAAAGCATTTGCTCTTTCTTTCCCCTCACTTTCGGCATATATTCTGATGATTGGTTCGGTATTTGATTTTCTTAGATGCACCCAACCCTCTTTGAAATCAATTTTCAAACCATCAATAGTTGTGATTTGTTCATCTTTATATTTTTCCTGCATAGCTAATAGAAGAGCATCAACATTTATCTGATCAGTTAATTCTATTTTGTTTTTAGAAATAAAATAGTTTGGATAAGAAGCTCTCAAAGTTTTTGCAGATATTTTTCTTTCAGCTAATTGAGTTAAAAAAAGTGCAATACCTACTAATGCATCTCTACCATAATGTAGTGCTGGATAAATCACTCCACCATTGCCTTCTCCTCCAATTATTGCATTGGTTGATTTCATCTTTTCTACCACATTTACCTCTCCCACTGCAGATGCCTGATAATTTCCATTATGTTTTTGAGTAACTTCTTTAAGTGCTCTTGTAGAAGATAAATTTGAAACCGTATTTCCAGGCGTTTTACTCAAGACAAAATCAGCAATTGTGACCAAAGTGTATTCTTCTCCAAACATACTTCCATCCTCACAAACCATTGCTAATCGATCCACATCAGGATCAACAACTATACCAAAATCTGCTTTTTCTTTTACTACCAATTCAGAAATATCTGTTAGATTTTCTGGTATTGGCTCAGGGTTGTGTGGAAAATACCCATTTGGCTCGCAATACAATCTCACGCACTCCACTCCCATTTTTTTCAGTAACTGAGGAACCATAAATCCTCCTGTTGAATTGACAGCATCAACTACTACTTTGAATCCTGCTGATTTCACTAAATCTACATCAACTAGATTGAGATTTAAGACTTCATCAATATGTTTGTCGTTATAACTACTATCAAAAGTATATTTGCCAATCTCGTCTACATTTGAGAAACAAAAATCTTCACTTTCTGCAAGTTGTAAAATTTGCTCTCCATCTCTAGCGGAAAGAAATTCTCCTTTATCATTTAATAATTTTAATGCATTCCATTCTTTGGGATTATGGCTTGCAGTAAGTATAATCCCGCCAGCACTGTTATGTAATTGCACAACAACTTCAACAGTTGGTGTAGAGCTTAGACCAATATCCAATACATCAAAACCACAACCAATTAAAGTTCCTGAAACAATATTACTGACCATCTCACCAGAGATTCTAGCATCTCTTCCTATAATGATGGTATTAGAATTTTTTTTCTGATTTTTTATAAAATCTGCATATGCAGCAGTAAATTTTACAATATCCAAAGGGGTTAGTGCATTACCCACCTGACCTCCTATTGTTCCTCTAATCCCTGAGATTGATTTAATCAATGTCATAATTAATAGTTGATTTTGTGTCGCAAAACTAAAACAATAATTTTATAAACTTTATCTTTGTAAAAATAATACAAATAATAAAATTGTAATATGAATTTCTATTTATCGGATATGCCCGAAAGAACAAAAAAGCCAAGGGAAAATGGGTTAACTATGATGATGGACAAAGGATTAAGCATAAATGATACCAAAAATTTTATTGATATGTGCGGCAATCATACTGATATCATAAAATTAGGATTTGGAACTTCTGCAATTTCGCCTCATATTGAAACAAAAATAAAACTCTACAAAGATGCTGGATTGAGTGTATATCTTGGAGGTACACTTTTTGAGGCATTTATTATCAGAGGAATGTTCAAAGAATATAAAGATCTTAACAGGAAATGGAATTTAGATATGTGTGAAGTTTCTGATGGGAGTATAAAAATCTCTCATCAGGAGAAATGCAATTACATAAAAGAATTAGCTAAGGAATTCAGAGTTTTATCTGAAGTGGGCTCAAAAGATGAAACCAAATTAATTGCCCCTTATAGATGGATTGAACTGATGCAAAAGGAATTAGAAGCTGGTGCTTGGAAAGTGATTGCTGAAGCGCGTGAAGGAGGTAATGTTGGGATTTACAACAAGAGTGGTGATGTTCGTTCTGACTTAATTGATGAAATTTTAACTAAAATTTCTAATGATGATATTGTGTGGGAAGCACCAAAAAAACCTCAACAAGTATGGTTTATTAAACAATTAGGAACGAATGTGAATCTAGGAAATATTGCTTGGGATGAAGTGATTCCACTAGAAACCTTGAGGATCGGATTAAGGGGAGATACTTTTTTCGATTACATTAATCAAAAGTAAATGTACAACTATTTATTGCTATTTTGGAAAGGGATGGCTATGGGAATTGCAAATGTAATCCCTGGTGTATCTGGTGGAACTATAGCGCTTATAACTGAAATTTATGAAAGACTGATTAATGCACTACAATCATTGAATATTAAAGCCATTAGACTACTGCTTTCTCTAGAATTTCAGGCATTTATTAAATATACAGACTTTTACTTTTTATTAGCAGTATTTAGCGGAAGTATAGCAAGTGTTTTCAGTATCGCAATGCTATTTGAGTACCTTTTTAACCATCACCCTATACTGATTTGGGCATTCTTTTTTGGCCTTATCTTGGCTTCAGTTTATTTTGTAGGAAAGCGTATTAACAAATGGAGCATCTCAGGCAAAATAGCTTTATGTGTTGGCACAATAGCAGCACTATCAATGTCTTTTATTACACCAGCGGATGAAAACAGCAATTTGTTTTTTGTTTTTGTATGTGGAATTGTAGGAATTAGCGGTATGATGTTACCTGGACTATCTGGATCATTTATTCTTATTCTGCTTGGCAATTATGAACTATTAATGGTAAAAGCAATTACAGAATTAAATTATATCCTATTATCAGTTTTTTTAGCTGGATCTGTGTTTGGCATGTTGATTTTCTCGCACCTATTGGCATGGGTACTAAAACATTATAAAGATACTACTCTTGCGCTATTAACTGGTTTTATTTTAGGCTCGCTAAATATCATTTGGCCATGGAAAAGAATCAGCGAAAGTATACTGGTAAATGGAGAAGAGAAAGTGCTTTCTTATTCATGGTATTTTCCTAACTTCTCATCATCAGAGACACTCATTGCATTTGCATTAATCTTTTTTGGTATCGTGATTGTTTATGCTTTAGAAAGCTTTTCTACCAAAAACAAGTGATGAAAACTTTTGGTTTAATTGGGAAAAACCTATCCCACTCATATTCTAAACAATATTTCCAATCAAAATTTTTGAATGAAAACATAGAGGACTTTCAGTATTTGAATTTTGAATTGAACAGCCTTAAAGAGTTAAAAATATTGATAAAAAAACACAATTTAAAAGGATTGAATGTCACTATCCCTTATAAAGAAAAAATTATTCCTTATTTAGATGAGATTAGTAGTGAAGCTGAAGCAGTAGGAGCAGTAAACACTATTGAAATAAACAATGACAAAATTATTGGACACAATACCGATGTCGTGGGTTTTGAACAAAGTTTTTTACAAATTATGGGAACAAGAAAAAAAGCAATCATTTTAGGAAATGGCGGAGCATCAAAAGCTGTTCAATATATACTAAAAAATAATAATATTTCATTTTTAGTAGCCAGCAGAAATTCCAATTTTACCATTCAGAAGATTGACGAAAATATACTTTCTCAATACAATATAATGATTAATGCAACACCCCTGGGAATGTATCCAAATACCAATAAATTTCCTGACTTACCATATCATCTTATAAATTCAAAACATTTATTATTCGATTTAGTATATAACCCTGAGGAAACACTCTTTTTATCAAAAGGAAAAGCAAATGGAGCAGCCATAAAGAACGGTATAGAGATGCTTCATTTGCAAGCAGAAGAAAGTTGGAAAATATGGAATTAATATCGTAAATTTGTGAGCTAATACAAAACGCATGTCCGAAGAAAAGGCAGAAATAAAAAAACAAGAAGACCCAACTGTTGAAAATGAAAATATAGCTGTTACAAGTGATGAAGAAACAGCAGGTGAAAATGTAGGTGAGCATGCTGAAATGAGTTTAGAAGCATTAATTGAGCAAATGAATCAATATTCGGAAAGCGATAATATCTTTTCTATAAGTAAGAAAGCAGAAAAAATCCGTGCAATTTTTTATCAAAAACTAAAGCAAATCTCAAAAGAAGATACGTTTAAAGATATTGAGGGACCTGAAGAAGAGAAAAAAAAATCAACTCTACATCCACTAGAAGTTGAATTTAGAAGAGTATATAATAAGCTTAAAATAGAAAAAGCAAAAGCAAGAAAAAAGAAAGAGCAGAAAGAAGATCATAATTTACAAATCAAAAAACAAATTATTGAAGATATTGATAAGCTCACTAATCAGAAAGAATCTTTAAAAAAAACCTTTGAGGATTTTAGGATATTACAAGAAAAATGGAGAAATACTGGGCATGTACCTATTGCACAAAATAGTAGTCTTTGGGCAAGCTATCACCATCATGTTGAGTTGTTTTATGATTACATCAAAATCAATAATGACTTAAGAAATTTAGATTTTAAAAGAAATCTGCAAGAAAAGACTAAGATTTGTGAAAAAGCAGAAGCCTTAATTAATGAGAAATCATTAAATAAAATGCATGGCAATTTGCAAGAATTACACGAGCATTGGAAGGATATTGGACCTGTTGAGAAAGAAAAAAGAGAAGATATTTGGGAAAGATTTCAAACGGCCACAAAACTAATTCATAAAAAAAGAAATGACTATTTCCTTGAGATGAAAGAGGAGAATGTTAAAAAACTAGAAACAAAAAACGATATCTGCAAACAAATAGAGCAACTCACTGAAAATCCTGCAGAAACACATACTCAATGGAAAAATTTAAGTGTTAAGTGCAGAGAATTTGAAGAAGAATGGAAAGCAGTTGGAAGGCTAAACAAAAAAGAGAACAAAATTGCATGGAGTAATTTAAGAGAATCATTAAATCATTTTAATCAAACAAAAAATGCATTTTATAAAAACAGAAAGGCTGATACTAAAAAAGTAATTCAAGAAAAATTAAGCATCTGTGAAAAAGCAGAAGCATTAAAAGATAGTACAGACTGGAAAAATACCACACAGCAACTCATTAAGCTACAAAAAGATTGGAAGAAAGCTGGGTATTCTCCTCAACAAAAAACTGATAAAATTTGGAAAAGATTTAATTCGGTATCTAATACTTTTTTTAATGCTAGAAATAAGCACTTCAAAGCATTAGATAGTGAAAAAGAAAAGAACCTTCTTGCAAAGCAGCAATTATTAAAAGAAATTGGAAAGTTTAAGCCTTCTGAAGATGGTAAGTCAGATTTTGAGGTGTTGAGAAATTATTCAAAAAAGTGGAAATATTGCGGAATAGTACCATTGAAAAAACAAGAGATTGAGAAAGAGTTTGAGACCGTGATGAACAAACACTTTGATGCCATTAAGATGAATAAAAATGAAATCTCCAAAGAGAAATTCAAAAATAAAATAACAGCCTTAAAAGGAAATAAAAAAATGTTGGATAAGGAGAAATCTTTTATTCTAAACAAAATTGTTAAGCAAAAAAAAATTATTACTCAATATGAGAACAACATCTCCTTTTTTGCTAAAAGCAAAAGCAATGAGGATTTAAAGAAAGAAATAATAGAAAAAATTGAATCGGCAGAAAGCCAGCTTGTTATTCTGAAAGAAAAAATGAAAATAATTGATAATCAATAACTCATGAATTTTGAGTTAGTTGCTCCCTTCTCTCCTGCTGGCGATCAACCACAAGCAATCAAGAAGCTTTCGGATGGATTAATGGATTTAGAAGCGTTTCAAACGCTTTTAGGTGTAACAGGAAGTGGAAAAACATTTACCATTGCTAATGTAATTCAGCAAGTCAATCGACCGACTTTAGTACTCAGCCACAACAAAACTCTAGCGGCACAACTCTATAGTGAGTTTAAACAGTTCTTTCCTAATAATGCTGTTGAATATTTTGTTTCTTATTACGATTATTATCAGCCAGAGGCCTATATTCCGAGTACTGGAACTTATATTGAGAAAGATCTTTCAATTAATCAGGAAATTGAAAAAATGAGATTAAATACAACCTCCTCCCTACTTTCAGGAAGGAAAGATATTATTGTTGTTTCTTCGGTGAGTTGTATTTACGGGATTGGTAATCCTGATGATTTTAATTCAGGGATGATTGAAATAAAGTCAGGAGATTTGATAAGTAGAGATCATTTACTACACAAATTTGTAAGCGCTTTATATTCAAGAACAGAAGATGAATTTAACAGAGGTAATTTTAGGGTTAAAGGAGATACGGTTGATATCTACCCTGCTTACACGGACATTGCTTATAGGATTCATTTCTTTGGAAATGAAATTGAGGAAATTGAAAGCATAAATCCTGAGAATGCTCATGTATTTGATACAATTGAGATGATTCAAATTTATCCAGCAAGCATTTTTGTTGCTTCAAAAGATAAAGTACATGCTGCCATTTCAAACATACAAGATGACTTATGCAATCAAATCGATTTTTTTGAAAAGGCAGAACTAAAAACTGAAGCCAAAAGAATTAAAGAAAGAACTGAATTTGATTTGGAAATGATAAAAGAATTAGGATACTGTGCAGGGATTGAAAATTATTCAAGGTATTTTGATGGCAGAATTGCGGGCAGTCGTCCTTTTTGTTTGTTAGATTATTTTCCAGAAGATTACATTACAGTAATAGATGAAAGCCACGTAACTCTACCACAAGTTAGAGCAATGTTTGGTGGAGACAAGTCAAGAAAAGAAACCCTAGTAGAACATGGATTTCGTTTGCCAGCAGCATTAGATAATCGCCCTTTAAGGTTTGAAGAGTTTGAAAATCTAGGCAATCAAACCATTTATGTCAGTGCTACTCCTTCCGATTATGAGATTGAAAAATGTGAAGGTGTAATTACAGAACAATTAATTCGTCCAACAGGATTATTAGATCCTGAAATAAGTGTGCGAACAAGCCAGCAGCAAATTGATGATCTTTTAGAAGAAATTAGAATTCGAATAGCAAGAAGTGAAAGGATTTTAGTCACTACATTAACCAAAAGAATGGCTGAAGAATTCACAAGATATTTGGAAAAATTCAGCATCAAATGTAATTATATTCATTCAGATGTGCCAACATTAGAAAGGGTGCAAATCATAAGTGGCTTAAAAGATGGTGTGTTTGATGTTTTAATAGGCGTTAATTTATTGCGAGAAGGATTAGATTTACCAGAAGTAAGTTTAGTTGCTATTTTAGATGCTGACAAAGAGGGTTTCTTAAGATCTGAAAAGGCACTCATACAAACTGCAGGTAGAGCAGCCAGAAACATTAATGGCTTAGTGATTATGTATGCAGATAAAATTACCAACTCTATGCAAAAAGCGATAGAGGATAATAAACGGAAAAGAAAGATTCAAAAAGCATATAATATTAAGCATAAGATCACGCCTACACAAATTGTAAAAAAATCTGAAAGTGCTTTAGCTAAAAAATTAAGTCCATACAAGAAGCAAGAAGATCAGGAGATGGAATTAGCAAAGCTCAACAAGAAGGAACTTCAAAAAGCAGTAACTAAAACAAAAAGAAAGATGGAATCTGCAGCAAAAGAGTTTGATTTTATTGCAGCAAAAGAATTAAGAGATAAACTATATGAAATACAAAGCAAACTGAAAGGCAAATAGTTGCAATTAACTATTTACTTAGATACAAGTTTCTTTCAGAATACACTTTGGTAAAGTAATCATCTTGCAAATCATCAATGAAATAAATTGCCTCTCCTGTAGATTTCATCTCTGGACCTAATTCTTTATTTACATTTGGAAATTTATTAAACGAGAAAACAGGAACCTTTATTGCATAACCATTTTTAGTAGGCGAAAAGTCAAAATCTGAAACTTTCTTTTCTCCAAGCATGACTTTAGTTGCATAATTTGTATATGGCTCCTTGTATGCTTTTGCAATAAATGGCACGGTACGGGAAGCTCTAGGATTTGCTTCAATCACATACACAACCTCATCTTTTATGGCAAATTGAATATTTATTAATCCAACAGTATCAAGTGCTACAGCAATTTTATTGGTAATATTTATCATTTGTTCACGAACATTATCGCTTAAATCAAAAGTTGGTAAAACCGCATAAGAATCTCCAGAGTGAATACCACATGGCTCTATATGCTCCATCATCCCAATAATATAGACATTTTCACCATCACAAATCGCATCTGCTTCTGCCTCTATTGCTTTATCCAGATAATGATCGAGAAGCACTCTATTACCTGGAATGTCTTTTAATAAATTAACAATATGATGCTCTAATTCTTCTTCGTTGATAACAATCTTCATGCCTTGACCTCCTAACACATAAGAAGGTCTTACCAAAATTGGGAAGTTTAAATCTTTCGAAATCTCCAAGGCTTCTTCAGCAGTTTCGGCAACAGCAAATTTTGGATAAGGAATATTGTTTGCCTCTAATAGCTCTGAGAACCTTCCTCTGTCTTCTGCTACATCTAGTGCACTATAAGATGTTCCCATTATTTTAATGCCATACCGCTCTAACTTTTCAGCTAATTTGAGTGCTGTTTGCCCGCCTAATTGCACAATGACTCCTACAGGTTTTTCATGACGAATGACATCATATATGTGCTCCCAAAAAACTGGCTCAAAATAGAGCTTGTCTGCCGTATCAAAATCGGTGGAAACGGTTTCTGGATTACAATTAATCATGATGGTTTCATAGCCGCATTCTTTAGCTGCTAAAACACCATGAACACAAGAATAATCAAACTCAATACCTTGACCTATTCTATTTGGCCCTGAACCTAAAACAATAATTTTCTTTCTGTCAGTTACTTCACTTTCATTTTCAGCAAATACATTGCCATCTTCTTCTTTTGGCATTTCAAAAGTGGAATAATAATAAGGTGTTTCTGCCTTAAACTCGGCTGCACAAGTATCAACTAACTTATATACTCGCTTGATGTTTTGAGCATTTCTTTTGTCATATACGGCACTTTCTAAACAATTGACCAAATGCGCAATTTGCCTATCGGCATACCCCTTCATTTTTGCTTCTAAAAGTAATTCCGTAGGTATTGTTTCGATATTATATTTCTCCATTTCCCTTTCAAGCACAACCAATTCTTCAATTTGGTATAAAAACCAATAATCAATCTTAGTAATCTCATAGATTTTCTTTGTAGGAATCCCGATTCTCATGGCGTCATAAACCCTAAAAATTCTATCACCACTTGCATGTTTAAGCTCGTGCAGTATTACATCCTGATCTGTTTTCCCTTTTCCATCAGCACCTAAGCCATTTCTTCTAATTTCTAAGGATTGACAGGCTTTTTGCAATGCTTCTTGGAAAGAGCGCCCAATACTCATCACCTCTCCTACCGATTTCATTTGCAATCCTAAATGAATATCCGATCCTTTAAATTTGTCAAAATTCCATCTAGGAATTTTTACAACTACATAATCTAGTGTAGGCTCAAAACAAGCAGAAGTTGTTTTTGTAATTTGGTTGTTGAGCTCGTCCAAAGTATAACCAATGGCTAATTTTGAAGCAATTTTAGCAATTGGATAACCAGTTGCTTTTGATGCTAAAGCTGATGAACGAGAAACTCTTGGATTAATTTCAATTGCAATAATATCTTCCTTTTCATCTGGACTTACAGCAAACTGCACATTACAACCTCCTGCAAATTCTCCAATTGATCGCATCATTTTTATAGCCATATCTCGCATTCTCTGATAAGTAGTATCAGAGAGCGTCATTGAAGGCGCAATGGTAATGGAATCTCCTGTATGGATGCCCATTGGGTCCAAATTCTCAATATTACAAATGATAATCACATTGTCGTTATCGTCACGCAAAAGCTCTAATTCATATTCTTTCCAACCCAATACAGCCTTATCAATCAATACTTCGTGGATAGGAGACGTATGCAATCCTTTTGATAATAAATCTTCAAAATCTTCTTTGGTGTGAACAAATGATGCGCCACTTCCACCCAATGTAAATGAAGGGCGAATAACCAAAGGGAATCCTAATTCTTGTGCAATTTTCTTTCCCTGTAAGAAGGAAGTAGCGATTCTAGCAGGAGCAACTGGAATATCAATTTCTCCCATTAACTTTCTAAACTGTTCTCTATCTTCAGTTATGTTTATGGCATCAATATCCACTCCAATTATTTTAACATCATATTTCTTCCAGATTCCTTTGTCATCTGCCTCTATACAAAGGTTAAGTGCTGTTTGCCCACCCATGGTTGGCAGTACGGCATCTATTTGTCTTTCTTCTAAAATTTCAACTAGTGATGCTGTAGTAAGTGGTTTCAGATATATGTGATCGGCAACAACTTCATCCGTCATAATGGTCGCGGGATTGGAGTTGATTAATGAAACTTTAACCCCCTCTTCTCTTAAGGAACGAGCTGCTTGTGATCCTGAATAGTCGAACTCACATGCTTGCCCAATCACAATAGGACCGCTTCCGATAATCAGTATTGATTTTAATGAATTGTTTTTTGGCACTTTTTAATTTTTGAATGAGGCTAATTTATATAATTAGACTATTTAGCTTTATTTTTATCTTATGAAAGTATTAACATTTTATTAAGACTCAAAAAAAAGGTGTTGCTAATAATAACAACACCTTTTATTATGGTTAAAAAAAGCCAATTATTTATGACCCATTTCGTCAGAAACGCTCAAGCGCCTTCTCCCTTTTGCTCTTCTTCTTGATAGTACTTTTTGTCCATCTTTTGAAGACATACGCTCCATGAAACCGTGTTTGTTCTTACGCTTTCTGTTAGATGGTTGAAATGTTCTTTTTGGCATGACTTTAAATCTTAAATTATTTACGGTACAAATTTAATGTTTTTTACAATACAAACTAAGAATTGATATATTTTTAACTCTATTTTTACAGACTAATAAAAATTATGCAATTAAAACACAATATATTGAAGATGTACATGTTGAAAGCAGTGCTTTGGTTTATGGTTGCTATGCCTATTATTGTATTGTTTTTTCAGGAGCATGGGCTCAGTTTAACTCAGGTGATGACACTGCAAGCCATTTACTCCTTTTCTGTTGCATTATTTGAAGTGCCATCAGGATATATAGCTGATTTATTTGGCAGAAAAAAAACAATCATAATAAGCACCATTTTTGCTTTTATTGGTTATTTGGTTTTTTCCTTTTATGGTGGATTTTATGCTTTTTCAATTGCGCAAATTTTAGTTGGAATTAGCGGCAGTTTAATGTCTGGTAGTGATAGTGCTTTGCTATATGACACCATTCTAGAAGTTGGCGATAAAAACACTTATACTAAAATTGAAGGCAGAAATTATGCAATAGGCAATTTCTCTGAAGCTACAGCAGGAATTTTGGGAGGATTTTTGGCCGTAAGCTCAATTTATTTACCTGTGTATGTACAGACTGGAATTCTATTTTTAAGCATCCCAATCGCATTAACTTTAAGTGAGCCAACAATACATGAAAATAATAAAATGTATAGATCCTTTAAAACAATTCTAGGTGTGGTAAAATTTGCAATGATTACTCAAGTAAAGTTAAGGTGGTTAATTATCTATTCGTCTGCTATGGGAGTGGCTACTTTGTCAATGGCTTGGTTTGCGCAACCTTTTTTCAAAGCAGTAGATATTCCGCTTGCTTATTTTGGGATACTTTGGGCAGGTCTGAATTTTTCAACTGGGCTCACCTCATTTAATGCGTATAGGTTCGATAAAATTAAAGGGGGATATAAAATACTGATATACATTGCACTAGTCATGCTTATCTCTTTTCTGTTTTTAGGATTTAACATCACTTTATTCGGTCTTATATTTGTTGTGCTGATTTACCTTTTAAGAGGGATAGTTACACCCATTTTACGAAATGCAATAAATGAGAACACCCCCTCCAACAAAAGAGCAACTGTGCTTTCCATTAGGAGTTTTATTATCAGAATCTCATTTGCTATTTCTGCGCCTATTTTAGGATATATAGCCGATAATTATTCAATAAGTTATAGTTTTTACGCCATTGCGCTCATTGTTGGGGTTTTCTCAATTTTAGCTGCAAAAAAATTATTCAATTTAAACAAATAAGCCTAATTTTGTATCATGAAGAAATTGAAAGAGAGATGGGAAATCACTTCTAATTTTCAGCTTATAATTATATGTGTTGTTTTTGCTATTACTGGCTCTCTTGCAGTTTGGCTTGCAAAACCAATATTTAATTTTGTAGGGTTCGATAAAACAACAGTTTCTGGATGGATTTTTTGGCCAATCAGAATATTTATCATCTTTCCTATTTACCAAATTTTGATTTTAATTATTGGCGCCCTATTCGGTCAATTTCAGTTTTTCTGGAAATTTGAAAAGAAAATGCTATATCGTTTAGGATTTAAGCAATTTAAGGACAAATAAATAAGTAGCAATGTTTATTTTTGGTCCAGCAAAAATAAACTAATGAAATTATTAATATCCTTAGCAACACGATTGATTCCTAGACACTACTTGCAACATGTAAGTCATTTCTTTTTGCGGATTTTTTCTTTGTTTTTAAGAGGTAATCAATTTGAGGACCCTATAAACAGAAAAACTTATCGAAGACTTTTACCTTATGGGAGGCTCAAATCTCGTGAAAACGCCTTAGCTCCAGATAGCATGAGTTTGGAAAGACACAGGCTGATGTGGCTATATATGAAAGAAAAAACCAACTTCTTTTCGGATAAGTTGAAGTTTTTGCACATTGCCCCTGAGTATTGCTTCATCAAACTTTTTAAGGAGATGAAAAATCTAGATTACACTACTGGAGATTTAATCTCTCCTTGGGCAGATGTAAAAATGGATGTGCATGATATTCCTTTTGAGGAAAATACTTTTGATGTGGTTATTTGCAATCATGTGTTAGAGCATGTGCAGGACGATAATAAAGTAATGAGGGAATTCTACCGTGTGATGAAAAAAGGAGGCTGGGGAATTTTTCAAGTACCCTTAGACAATAACAATCCTAGAACGGCAGAAGATCCAAGCGTAACGGACCCAAAAGAAAGAGAACGCTTATATGGGCAAGACGATCATGTTCGCCAATATGGACAAGACTATGGAGATAGATTAGCTGCTGCAGGTTTTAGCGTTAGGGCTGATGATTTTGTAAAAACCTTAGACCCTGCTTTGGTGGAGCGCTATGCCTTACCAAAAGGAGAGCTGATTTATTTTTGCCAAAAACAATAAATTGTGTCTGCCCAATTATTAGAAATATTACAATTCAGAACAGATCGTGAAGCTATTTATATTGACAGGTAAAAGGATGCTTTCAACTTTTTACTTACACTCATTCAAAAAGAGGGAAAACCCGTCTTTGGAGTGTCGCTTGGATTGTGAATTAGTTGTCTAAAAAGAACGATAAAAGATTAAAAAATCCTGCCCCCTTGTATAAAGCGTATTATCGAAAGAGAAATAGCTAAATTCTAATATTCAATATAAATTACCTTTTTGCTTTCAAAAAACTTTTCCTCAAAAAAATCGGCAATAGCAAAGCTTTGATGCGCAATACCTTTTAATTCTTCTGATAAATCTCCACCTTTTAGATAGAGTATTCCATTTTGTATTACATTGTTGTGTTGCTTACTGAATTTTCCCTTCACCCATTTTTTAAAATCCTTCATATTAGTTACCGCACGGCTTACTACAAAATCAAATTTTTCATTAATATTCTCAGCTCTTTCATGAAGGGTCCTAACATTGCTAAGCCCTATTGCATTACTTAGTTCGTTTACCACTTTTATTTTCTTACCAACACTATCTACAAGCAAAAAATGTGCTTCCGGAAATAAAATCGCTAAAGGAATTCCGGGAAAACCACCCCCCGTTCCTAGATCTAGAATTTTAGTTCTTTTTTCAAAATTAATTACTTTTGCAATGGCTAAAGAGTGCAAAACATGTTTTTTGTAAAGTGCGGAAATATCCTTTCTGGAAATCACATTAATTTGTATATTCCAATGCGTATATAAATATTGTAAATCCGAAAATTGTTTTTGCTGTTTTGTTGATAAATCAGGAAAATACTTTTGTATAATTTGCATTAAAAACTACCCTTTGTTCCAGACATAATGTTAAATAGCTGCTCTCTACTTCTATGCAATTGCGCTTTTACTGTTCCTAGAGGAATGTCTAGTTCTGTTGCTATTTCTTCATAGCTCATTTCTTTGAAATAACGCAAGTTTACCAAAAGCCTGTATTTCGGCTTTAACTGTTCGACTATTTGCCTAAGAATTTGAATCCTTTGTTTTTGTATCATTTTTTGCTCAGGATTATTGGTTTCGGATGGGATGTCAAAACTTTGTTTCTCTCCTTTATCATTCACCATTAATCTATCAATGGAAATAGTAGGTAGTTTGTTTTTACGCAAATAATCGATGCAATTATTTTTTGCAATGGTAAAAAGCCAAGTACTGAACACATAATCTGGAACATAAAGGTGCAACTTTTTGAAAGCTTTTCCTAAAGCCTCAATCGTTAAATCTTTAGCAATTTCTTCATTACCAACTTTTTCGAATAACATAAAATAAAGTGAATCTCTGTAAAGGCGCATCAACTCATTATACGCTCTTGTATCGCCAGTTTCTAAAGCTCTTTTTATCAGTTTTAAATCTCTTTTCCCTTTTTCAGTAAGTCCCATTACCAGCTTTTTGGTTTATTTTTGGAATTCAATAATACAAAAATTCCTTGAATGATAAGATGTAACAATTCATACAAAGGAAACAATAGAAGCAAGTCAGATGTTTTTAGTTTTTTCATTAACTTATAGTACAAAACATAAAAAATGAAAATCCTAAAAAAGAAAAATGGCAATACCATAAGAATAGTGCTTTCAAAAAATAATAAACCCATAAAAGTGAGCCAAAACAATAGTTGAGAAAAAGGCCAAAGTCCTAATAATAATTTGTGGCTGAATTTATATTTTTCAGAACTAGTAATATGCCTTCTTCTTTGAAAAATCCATTCTTTCCATTTCTGCTTGCCTTCAGAGATGGTATGGCTATTTGATGAAATTTCAATAGCTACATTCTGTTTATGTGCTACTTCTTGAATAAATAAATCATCATCCCCTGAGGGTAAATGAATATGAGATGCAAACCCTTTATTATCAAAAAATACGGATTTTTTGTATCCTAAATTTCGCCCTACCCCCATATAAGGGATGCCAGCCAATGCATAAGAAAAATATTGTAGCGCAACTGAAAATGCATCAAACCTTATCATTTTATTCAACAATCCTTTTTCGTTTTTAAAAGCCCCATAGCCCAGAACAATTTGCTTTTCTGATGAAAAGTTACGAGCCATTTCAATGAGCCAATGCTCAGACGCTGGAAAACAATCGGCATCGGTTAAAAGCAGATACTCATGCTTAGCAGCTTTAATGCCTAATGTAAGTGCAAACTTTTTTCCTACCCTACTATTTACATGATCTTCTATCTTTACTACCTTTAAGTTCAAGAATTTTCTCTTAAATTCTTTGAGTACATATTCTGTATTGTCTTTTGACTGATCGTCAACTAAAATAACCTCAAAATTTGCGTACTGCTGTTCCAATATTTTAGGAAGAAATTCTGTAAGATTCTCTGCTTCATTTTTAGCACAAATAATAATGGAAATAGGCTCAGAAAAAGAACTTTTCTTTTTCTTAAAGAACATCAATCTGCTGAAAAAATACAACACATAAAAAAGTTGCAACAGCATTGAGAAAAGGAATGTAAAAAAGAGAATTTGGCTAAAAAGTTCCATTCGTACAAAAATAATGTATTTGGTAAAAAAATAGGCCAAAAGGAAAACATATCTTTGCGAAGATGAAATTTGATTTAATAAAAACAGACAAGAAGTCAAAAGCTAGGCTTGGAGAAATTCAAACTGCTCACGGTAAAATTCAAACTCCAATATTTATGCCTGTAGGAACAGCAGGTACAGTTAAAGGAGTACATCAGCACGAATTGCAAGAAGATTGCAAAGCTCAGATTATTCTTAGTAATACTTATCATTTGTACTTACGCCCAAAACTGGATACTATTGAAAAAGCAGGCGGATTGCATAAATTTATTGGTTGGGAGAAACCTTTACTCACTGATAGTGGTGGTTATCAAGTATATTCATTGGCGGAGAAGAGAATAATTACTGAAGAAGGTGTAAAATTTCAGTCACATATTGATGGAAGTTATCAGTTCTTTTCGCCTGAATACGCCATAGATATTCAAAGAAAAATTGGAGGAGATATCATCATGGCATTTGATGAATGCACCCCATACCCTTGCGAATATGATTATGCGAAAAAATCCATGCACCTTACACACAGATGGCTCAAAAGATGTTGCAATCGTTTTGATGAAACCAAAGGGCTATATGGATTTGAGCAAACGCTTTTTCCTATAGTGCA
Organism: Flavobacteriales bacterium TMED123; assembly: GCA_002170165.1. Lineage (GTDB taxonomy): Bacteria > Bacteroidota > Bacteroidia > Flavobacteriales > BACL11 > DUAL01. The sequence goes on along the minus strand of NHFY01000014.1, from coordinate 6,511 downwards.
GGGAAGCGTATATAAAGATTTAAGAGCACAATCAGCAGAGAGAATTTCCTCATTCGAAAGAGCAGGAAATGCCATTGGCGGACTATCAGTTGGCGAGCCACACGAAATGCTTTATGAAATGACAGACATAGTATGCTCTATTCTGCCAAAACAAAAGCCAAGATATTTAATGGGAGTAGGTACACCTTCTAATTTACTGGAAAGCATTGCATTAGGAGTCGATATGTTCGATTGTGTTATGCCAAGTAGAAATGCTAGAAACGGCATGCTTTTTACTTCAGATGGAACAATAAATATCAAAAACAAAAAGTGGGAAAATGATTTTTCGCTATTGGACGAAAATGGTACCTCTTATGTAGATAAAACTTATACTAAAGCCTACCTTAGACATCTATTTGCAAGTGGTGAGCTTTTAGGAAAGCAAATTGCTACTTTACACAATATTCGTTTTTATCTTTGGTTAATGTGTGAGGCTCGCAAACATATTGCAAACGACACTTTTGCATCTTGGAAAAACAAAATGGTAAAAAAACTAGATAAACGATTATAAAGTGAAAAAGTTAGATTGGTATATCATCAAGAAATTTTTAAGTACCTTCTTTTTTACAATTTCCTTAATTTTAGTAATTGTAATTGTTTTTGATATATCCGAAAAAATTGATGATTTTTTAGATAGTGAAGCCCCATTAGAAGCCATTATTTTTGATTATTATTTAAACTTTATTCCTTTTTTTGCCAACCTTTTTAGCCCACTTTTCATATTTATTTCTGTTATCTTTTTCACTTCAAAAATGGCCAACAATACTGAAGTTATCGCCATTCTAAATAGCGGAATGAGTTTTTGGAGATTTTTACTACCTTTTATGATTGTTGCAATATTGCTTGCATCTGCTTCTTTTGTTTTAGGGAATTTTGTCATCCCTCCTGCCAATACAACCAGAATAGATTTTGAAAATAAATACATCAAAAACAAATTCCGATTTAAAAGAAAAGATATTCATTTGCAATTGCAAAAAGGACAATACGCCTATATGGAGAGTTATAATAGCACAAAAGATATTGCCTACAAATTTGCTTTGGAAAACATACAAGATGGGCAATTACAATCCAAATTGAACGCTAATTATATTATTTGGGATAGTACTTCTGGGAAGTGGCAAGTAAACAAATGGCAAATCAGAGAGTTTTTGGATGAAAAAGAAAAATTAAGCAAAGGAGGAAAGTTAGATACACTAATCAATTTGAAACCATCTGACTTTAAAACACGCCTTAGCAAAGTAGAAACAATGAATTATTTTGAGTTGAATGACTACATAAAAGAAGAAGAAATAAAAGGAACAGCAAATATTGTATTTCATAAAATTGAAATGCATAAAAGAATAGCTTTCCCTTTTGCATCCATTATACTTACAATAATTGGAGTATCTGTTGCAAGCCGGAAAACAAGAGGGGGAATTGGCCTACATTTAGGAGCGGGATTGCTCATTAGTTTTTCTTATATATTGTTTATGCAGATTTCTACTACTTATGCTACAAATGGCAACCTCTCTGCTGCATTGGCAGTTTGGATTCCTAATATTATTTATACTATTTTGGGCGGAATATTGTTAATAAAAGCACCAAAGTAACTACCTGTAAAAAATTCCATAAAGAACACTTCCGCTTCCACTCATAGCCGCATAAATCGCTCCCTCACTATACAATTTGACTTTCTTTTCACTAAATTGTGGATACTTATTAAAGATACTTTTTTCAAAATCATTTTGAATTTTTCCTTTCCAATTTTCAATAGGAGTATTTATTAGTTTTTTTAAAGGATTTATTGGTAATTGAGCTGAAATACCAGCATAAGCTTCTTTTGTAGAAATATGAATGTCAGGATTTATGAGACGAATCTCGTACTCACTTAAATCCAAATCAATATTTGTCATTATCTCTCCTATCCCCCCTACATATTTTGGCTTGTCTTGAATAAAGAATGGACAATCTGCCCCTAATTTTAATGCATATTTTTTCATTTGTTCCTCTCTTATATCAAGAGCAAATAAACTATTCAAACCCCTTAAAGTAAAAGCAGCATCAGATGATCCGCCACCTAAACCAGCACCTATTGGGATTTTTTTGTGCAAATGAATATGCACAGGGGGAATAGAAAAATCTTTTTTTAATAAGTGATATGCTTTTTCACATAGATTCTCTCCCTTTGGAATTTCAATTCCAGTTGTTTCAAAATAAAAATGATTGCTTGGTGTGATTTCTATAATATCACAACAATCTTGCAGTGGATAAAAAACAGAAGATATATTATGATAACCATCTGCCCTATTGCTAAGCACATTCAATCCAATATTTATTTTTGCATGAGGGAAAAGGATCATAAAAATTAAGTTTTCAACAACAAAGGTAATCACATCCTTTTTTTTGGCGAAAGAAATATCATTTTATTTAACTTTGTTACCCTTTATAAATTTTAGCAATGGAATATTTAGAGTTTGAGAAGCCCCTAGAAGAAATAATTTTGCAGATAGAAAAAGCGGAAGCCTTAAGTGATGAAGGAGATGTAGATGTAAGCACTACCCTAAAAGACTTGCAGAAGAAATTAGAAAAATGCCGGAAAGAAATTTATGGAAATTTATCGGCTTGGCAAAGAGTGCAACTTTCTCGTCATCCTAATCGCCCTTATACTTTAAATTATATTCAAGAAATCACAAAAGGAGATTTCGTAGAACTGCATGGTGATAGAAGTGTTAGAGATGATAAAGCAATGATTGGGGGTTGGGGGAGTATTGAAGGAAAATCAGTCATGTTTGTAGGACAGCAAAAAGGACACAACACTAAACAAAGACAATTTAGAAATTTTGGTATGTCGAATCCTGAAGGTTATCGAAAAGCATTACGCCTTTTTCAATTGGCTGAAAAATTTGGCAAGCCCATTATTTGCCTGATTGACACTCCTGGCGCTTATCCAGGATTAGAAGCAGAGGAAAGAGGGCAAGGAGAGGCTATTGCCAGAAACATCATTGAAATGCTACAAATAAAGGTGCCTATTATTTGTATCATTATAGGAGAAGGCGCTTCAGGAGGCGCGCTTGGTATAGGAGTTGGCGATAAAGTATTGATGCTTGAAAATACTTGGTATTCCGTAATTTCTCCTGAGAATTGCTCTACTATTTTGTGGAGAAGTTGGGATTTCAAACAGCAAGCAGCAGAAGCATTAAAGCTGACTGCAGAAGATATGCTCAAAAATAAATTAGTGGATGGTATCATTAAAGAACCAGTTGGTGGTGCACATGCTTTTCCTCAAAAAATGTATAGAATTCTTAAAAAAGAAATACTAACTCATATTGAGGAATTAATAAAATTGGATGCAAAAAAACTAGTGACAAAACGAATGGAAAAGTTCTCAGCAATGGGGGTGGTAAATGAATAAAATGGCAAAGAAAACAATAGGAAAATTAAAAAGTGTAAATGGTAAAATTGATGGAAAACTTCCTCCTCAGGCTATTGAGTTAGAGGAAGCGGTTTTAGGTGCCTTAATGCTTGACAATGAAGCGCTTTCTGATACAATTGATATCTTAAAACCAGAGTACTTTTACAAAATGGAGCATCAAAAAATATTTGATGCCATTATTGTACTTTTTAATGAAAGTAAGCCAGTTGATATACTGACCGTAATTGAAGAGCTTAAAAAACTAGGAGAATTAGAAAGTATTGGTGGGGCATTTTACATTACACAACTCACTAATAATGTGGCTTCATCTGCTAATACAGAATACCATGCTAGGATTATTGTAGAAAAATTTATACAAAGATCTTTGATTCAAATCTCAAGTAACATTATAAAAGATTCTTTTGATGAAACTATTGATGTTTTTGATTTGTTAGGTAAAGCAGAACAAGATTTATTTAGTGTAACTGAAGGTAGTTTAAGAAAAAGTTATGATAAAATGAGTGTGCTGATTTCCAATGCTATCATTAGTATTGAAGAATTAAAAGACAAGAAAGATGGTCTAAGTGGAGTACCTTCTGGTTTTTCAAAACTAGATAGAGTAACCTCAGGTTGGCAAAAATCTGACTTGGTAATTGTTGCTGCCCGGCCAGGTATGGGAAAAACTGCTTTTGCATTAACAATGTGCAGAAATATTGCTATTAACCATAATACACCTATAGGTATCTTCTCATTAGAAATGTCTTCTGACCAGCTGGTAAATCGTTTGATTTCTTCAGAATCTGAAATACCTTCAGAAAAATTAAGGAAAGGAAATTTGCAAGAATATGAATTTGTTCAATTACATGAGAAAATAAAAGATTTGGCAGAAGCTCCCATTTATATTGATGACACTCCAGGGCTTTCGGTTTTTGAATTAAGAGCAAAGGCTAGAAGATTGGTAAAAAATCATGGCGTAAAAATCATTATAGTAGATTATTTGCAGCTCATGACAGCAGGGGGGAATAAAAACGGAAACAGAGAGCAAGAAATCAGCACAATATCTCGATCATTAAAAGGAATTGCAAAAGAATTAAAGATACCTGTTATTGCGCTCTCTCAAGTAAACAGAGGGGTGGAATCACGTACTTCAACCTCCAAGCGACCTATACTTGCCGACTTGAGAGAATCAGGTGCAATTGAGCAAGATGCCGATATTGTAACTTTTATTTATCGTCCTGAATATTATAAAATTTATGAATGGGAAAACTCAGATGATTCTAGAGGGCAAGCAGAAATTATTATTGCAAAACACAGAAACGGTTCTCTAGAAAATGTTCGACTGAAATTCATTAGCAATTTAGCTAAATTCTCCGATTTGGATTATTTTGATGGTGTTCAAGAAAATGATAGTTTTGGAGATGAACCTTCTTTTATTTCCCATTCATCAAGTATGAATGATGAGGACTAAGCAAAATATCCTCTTAGTTATCTTAACTTGCTGCTACACTACCGTATGGGCGGCATACATAATAATCCCTATGGATGAGAATCAAAAGAATCACTTAAAAGCTTATGGTATCGCTTATTTTGGTTTAGAAAATGATCTAAAAGTAGATTGGCTTCTAAATTATAGAGGAGGGAGTTTCTTAATCAAGCATTATCAAGAGATTGAAAAAGAATGCAACATAAGAGGAGTAAGTTTTGAAATTATTGCTGATGTGCAATCCACAAAAATACTATCTTCAATTGCTAGCCCAGAAGTAAATCAGGATGTTGTAAGATTGGAAAAAGCGCCAAAAGTGGCTATTTATTCTCCAAAAAACAAACAACCCTGGGACGATGCAGTAACCCTTGCGCTCGCCTATGCTGAAATCCCCTATGAAATAGTGTATGATGATGAAGTGCTTGCTGGAATGCTTTCTCTTTTTGATTGGCTGCATCTTCATCATGAGGATTTTACAGGGCAATATGGGAAGTTTTACGCTGCATTTAAAAATGCAACATGGTACAAAGAACAAAAAGTTATGTACGAACAAGCGGCTAAAAAAGCTGGCTATCCAAAGGTATCTGAACATAAATTGGCTGTAGCCAAAAAAATAAAGGAATTTACTGCTGGGGGTGGTTTTTTATTTGCGATGTGCTCAGCGACTGACTCTTATGATATTGCGCTTTCAGCTGAAGGTATTGATATTTGCGCTCAAATGTTTGATGGTGATGCAGCTGATGCAAATGCGCAAAGTAAATTGAATTTCAATAATACATTTGCATTTAAGGATTTTACGCTTGTAAACAATCCTAACCAATATGAGTTTTCTTCTATTGATGCAACCCTAACTAGAAGAATAAAAAAAGAAATTGACTTCTTCACGCTTTTTGATTTTTCAGCAAAATGGGATCCTGTCCCTACTATGCTTTGCCAGAATCATATGCAAGTAATTACAGGATTTATGGGACAAACTACTGCTTTCAAAAAAGAATATCTAAAATCCAATGTATTGATAATGGGAGAAACCAAAGCAACAAATGAAGCTCGATATATTCACGGAAAATTTGGAAATGGAACTTGGACTTTTTATGGTGGCCATGATCCTGAAGATTATCAGCACAAAGTTGGCGATCCACCTACTGATTTGAACCTACACCCAAACTCTCCTGGATATCGTTTAATCCTCAACAATATTCTTTTTCCTGCTGCAAAAAAGAAAAAACAAAAGACATAAACTTACTTAGCTTGTAATAAAAAAAGTCCCACTTTATTCAAAGCAGGACTTTTCTTTATAGGGTGGCAACGACCTACTCTCCCAGATATCACTCTAGTACCATCGGCGCAACTGGGCTTAACTTCTCTGTTCGAAATGGGAAGAGGTGGACACCAGTGCTATAGTCACCATAAAATCTTTAATATGACATTGGTAATGAGTATATATAATAAAAACAAAGTCTACGGGTAATTAGTATCACTCAGCTTTGACATTTCTGTCTTTACACTTGTGACCTATCAACGTCATCGTCTATAACGACCCTTAAAAGAAATCTAATCTTGAGATGAGTTTCGTGCTTAGATGCTTTCAGCGCTTATCT
>NHFY01000013.1 GCA_002170165.1 Flavobacteriales bacterium TMED123 | reverse complement strand
ATGAAAGATAATAAAATAATAATTAATAAAAGCAAATTCAAAATCATAGTTGAAAGATTATCTCATCAGCTTATTGAAAATCATGGGGACTTTAAGCAGACTGTTTTAATTGGTATTCAACCAAGAGGCACTCATTTGTCTAACAGAATTCACAAAAAACTTTCAAGCTTAATCGCTAATACAGAAATTAAGGTTGGGAATCTGGACATTACCTTTTATAGGGATGATTTTAGAAGAAGAAAAGATCCGCTTGAACCACAGGCTTTAGATATTGATTTTTCCATTGAAGATAAACATGTAGTATTAATTGATGATGTGCTTTACACTGGACGTTCAGTACGTTCAGCAATGGATGCACTTTTGGCATTTGGTAGGCCAAAATCTGTGGAATTAACTGTTTTTATTGACAGAAGGTTTAGCCGACATTTACCCATTCAACCAAATTATGTGGGACAAAAGGTAGATACTATTAAATCAGAAAAAGTTGTTGTTGAGTGGGAGGAGACTAATGGAAACGATCAGGTTATTTTGATACATTCAGGGCAATGAAAACATTATCAGTAGATCATTTACTAGGCATTAAATACTTATCCAAAGATGATATTTCCTTAATTTTCAAAACTGCAGATAATTTCAAACGTATCATAAATCAACCTATTAAGAAAGTTCCTTCATTAAGAGATATAACGGTTGCCAATTTGTTTTTTGAGGATTCAACTAGAACAAAACTCTCTTTTGAACTTGCTGAAAAACGACTTTCAGCAGATGTTATTAATTTTTCATCTGGTGCTTCATCTGTTAAAAAAGGTGAGACTTTAATGATACCGTTAATAATATTTTAGCCATGAAAGTGGATATGGTTGTCATGCGACACCCAAATCCTGGTGCATCAGTTTTTCTTTCTAGAAATATTGACGCAAAAATTATCAATGCAGGAGACGGAACACACGAACACCCCACTCAAGCACTTCTGGATGCTTATTCTATTAGAGAGAAATACGGAAAAGTTAAAGGAAAAAAAATTGTAATTATTGGTGATATTCTGCATTCAAGGGTTGCTCTTTCCAATATTTATTGTTTACAAAAATTAGGTGCTGAAGTTCGAGTTTGTGGCCCTTCAACTTTAATTCCAAAGTATATTAGCAGTTTAGCTGTCAAACATTTTAGTAATCTTCAAGAGGCACTTAATTGGTGTGATGTTGCTAATGTGCTAAGAATTCAATTGGAACGGCAAGATGTGAAATACTTCTCTTCATTAAGAGAGTATGCTATGGTATATGGAATTAATAAAGATATATTAATGAACTTGGATAAAGAAATCACCATTATGCATCCAGGACCAATAAATAGAGGAGTTGAATTAACCTCTCATGTAGCAGATTCAGGACAAGCTATTATTCTCGATCAGGTGGAAAATGGTGTAGCAATTCGTATGGCGGCATTATATCTTTTAGCAGGAAAAATCAAGAAAAATGGAAAATAAGATTATTAATGGGCATACATTGGTTTTTACTTTAGCTGGTAATAATTCTCTTGATAATATTACAGTTACTCATGAAATATCCAATTTTATTGCTGATTTTACAGATGTTGATATTGAGATATTAAACACCATTAATAATAATTTAACTAAATTTAGCAATACAATCTCTAAGAATAAAGGTACATTTGTAGTGGTAAGCAAGTATTCATTTGACGAAACACTAAATATTGTACCTACTTTACAAGAAGCACAAGATTTTATAGAAATGGAAGAAATAGAAAGACAGCTCAACTTTTAATATTAAATAATAACAAAAAACAATAAATCATGAAGAGATTTGTACTTATTTTAACACTATCATTTAGCTATATTTTAGCAACAGCACAATGTACCCCATTGCCATATCAGGATTCCTTATTTAACTTATGGCCTGATACTGTAGTTAATTTACCTCATGTTCAACAAGGGATTAATTATTCTGCAACAATTACCATTAAAACGCCTTCTACTGTCATAGAGGCTGCTGGTTACGATTCATCTCAGACTACTGTTTTAGGGCAATATGTTGGTGATTGGCCTGTTGATAGTATGGCTTTAGTTTCTGTTAATGGAATGCCAGCTGGTTTAAATCTTGCGTGCTTAGCAAATAATTGTGTTATACCTGGTGATGCATTATCATGTGCGGCAATTACTGGAACTACTAATGACCCTACTGGGGTATACCCTTTAACAATAGATATTAAGCTTTATACGCATGGAACTATTACTATCATTTTCCCAGTACCAGTTGATACTGTTGTTACAGAACAAATAACAGGGTATAAGTTAGTAATTAATAATTCTACAAATCAATATGAGTTAGTTCATGATGATAATTTTATGGTTTTTCAAAACTCACCAAATCCTTTTACTCGCTTTAGCAATATAAAATTTAATTCACCAAAATCTGATGATATAGTATTTGAGGTTGTTGATATGTTTGGAAGAAAAGTCTTCACTGAAAAAATTATTGCTTCAAAAGGAATAAACAACTATCAATTGAATCATGATTTTGCAGCAGGAATTTATATGTATAGTATAAATAACGGAAGCCAAATAATTTCTAAACGCATGATAGTTGCTGAAAAATAATGTCATTTAAATTAACGATTTTAGGTTCTAATTCAGCAATCCCAACCGTTAAAAAGCACCCAACCGCTCAACTACTCAATGCAGATGAGCGGTTTTTTTTAATTGATTGCGGAGAGGGAACACAAATACAATTGCTGAAAAACAAAATAAAAGTCCATAAAATCAATCATATATTTATTTCTCATTTGCATGGAGATCATTATTTTGGTTTGATTGGACTTATAAACACCATGCACCTATTAGGAAGAACAAAAGAGTTGAATTTATATGCACACCAACCCTTAAAAGAAATAATTGATTTGCAATTTCAAGCTTCAAATACAGAATTAAAGTTCCCACTTTTTTTTCATCCAATCCCTACTGATAAAGAGAAGATTTTGTTTGAAGATGAGCAGATTGTAATTAGTAGCCTCATGCTAAAGCACAGCATTGATTCTAGTGGATTTTTGTTTAGGGAAAAAAAATCTACTAAGAATATTCTAAAAGAAAAAATAGAGACTTACGGTATTACTGTTGAAAAAATTCCAGAAATCAAAAAAGGTGCAGATTTTAAATTAAAAGACGGTAGAATTATTCCAAATGATGAATTAACTGTTGTTGCAAAAACCCCACATTCTTATGCTTTCTGTTCGGACACCACTTATGTTGCGACAAATGCTGAAAAAATAAAAGGAGTGACACTGCTTTATCATGAAACAACATTCATGCAAGATTTAAAAGATAAAGCTATTCAAACAGGACATTCCACAACAATTGATGCCGCAACTTTAGCAAAACAAGCCAATGTAAAACAATTGTTAATTGGACATTTTTCCTCTAGGTATAATAATCTAAATATTGTTTTAAATGAAGCAAAATCAATTTTTGAGAATACAATATTAGCAACTGATGGTGCTACTTTCGATTTTGATTTAATCTAAAAAAGATATATTTGCATAACTTATTTTGCAGGAAGCATGATTCGATTACTTTTTTCATTAATTTTTGTTTGCTATTGTCTTTTTTCTAATGCGCAATGTGTTAAAGACACTTTTCATATAACAAAAATTAATTGTTATGATTCATTAGGAGTTGTTATGCCTATATATAAAATCCCTAATATAAAAAATCAAGGGTTATCTTTTTCGATTGACACATTATATGTTAATGTTGGAGATTCTGTTAAGTTTCAACTTGGAGCACTTCATAATGCTGTGGAAGTCAGTCAATCAACTTGGTTAGCAAATGATACAACCTCAAATGGAGGTTTTGCTGTAGCATCAGGTGGAGGCAGTATATTGATAAACAGTATTGGTACCTATTATTATGTTTGTCAACCTCATATAAGTTCTGGGATGAAAGCAGTAATTATTGCCACAAACACCCCTTTTACATATGAATGGTATAATAGTTCTAACATGCTTGTTTCTATTAATGATTCTTTGATTTCAGATACTTGTGGTTCTTTTTATGTAAAGGTATACGATCATAATGGTGTTTTTTGTGATACGGCAGTACGATTTATAGGTTGTCCACTTGGAATATCCTCAGATCACATCAATGTAAGATGTGTTGGAGACTCTACAGGTGAGTTAAAAAGTAAAGGGCATTCAGGCTCGCCTCCGTACAATTATGAGTGGTACAAAGATGGAGTATCGTTCTCTTATGGTCAGGACGATACGATTCATGCCAATCTTCCAGTTGGTCAATATAAAGTAATAGTTAGTGATTCTGTCGGATGTTATGATACTAGTATGTCAATTATTTATTCACCACATCCATTAGTATTTGATACTATTGTTGTTGATAGTGTTGATTGTTTTGGTTATTCTACAGATGTTCATTTTTACGTAACGGGAGGAAGAAAGTTTACTACTAACAAGCAGTACTCATATTACATTATTAAGAGTAATGATACTATAGCTTTCAGTGATACAAATGGAGCTAGTAATATAATTGCTAATTCAGCTATATCATCTTCTGTAGATAGTATATCAGCTGTAAATCTTTTTCCTGGAAGTTATTTAATTTCAGTAGTTGATTCATTTGGCTGTATTTTAGATACAACAATCTTTATCCCGCAACCAGACTCAATTGTTGCAAGTATTTCTTCAAATACTTTTCCACTGTGCTCTTATGATAGTACATGGATATATTTAGATTCTATTTTTGGAGGCAATGGACCTTATATTTACGAATGGTCAGATGGATCAACTTCAGATTCAATTTATGTAGCAGGAGGGTTTAACAAGGTATTTATATATGATGCTAATGGCTGTTTAGATTCTACCAATGGCATTCATGTAATTACACCTCCAGCAATTACGGTTACAGATTCTATCATTAATGTAGATTGTAATGGAGATAGTACAGGGCAAGTGTTTTTGCAAATAAGTGGCGGAACAGGACAAATTACTATTGATTGGGGATTAGGCATAAATCCAATGGCACTAAATGTTGGTACTTATGCTGTTTTGATTAATGATTCTTTGGGTTGTTCATATCCAAATAGTAGTTACACTATTACTGAGAATCCAATAATTAACATAATTTTTGATAGCAGAAATCCAAGCTGTCTTAATCATGCAAATGGTACTATTAATGCAAGTATTAGTGGTGGTATATGGCCATATTCTTTTTTATGGAGTAGTGGAGATACAATTGATAGTCTTACAAACTTACAAGTTGGATTGTATGCTTTAACAATTACAGATTCAATAGGCTGTGAGATGAGTGATTCTATCCCTTTGCAAAGTACCGATTCCTTAATTATTTCATTTACTAATTATACTTCTTCTTTATCTTGTTATGGTGAGCTCACAGCTATTACTGCAAATATTTCAGCGGGTACAACTGCAAGTGGTAATTACGATATTTTATGGGATAATGGTGACACGACAAATCAAACAATTGTCGGTAGGGGAATGCACCAGATCTTAGTAAGTGATGATGTTGGCTGTGAAGATTCAGCAACTGTTTTTATTGCAAGTCCTGATCCATTAACAGTAGATACTAATCCTGTGAATCCATCTTGTTTGGGAAATGATGGAACTATTGATGTAATAATTAATGGGGGAACACTACCTTATCAGATTCAATGGAGCACGGGAGATAATGGGACTTCTGTTGCTGGACTTAGTGCAGGTATATATTGGGTTGTTGTTGTAGATTCATGTGGTATAAAAGATTCTTTATCGGTTGAGTTAGCACCTTTTATATCTACATTAAATATTGATAATTTTAATTTAGTACAGCCATCCTGTTCTGATGATGATGGTGCAATCGATATAACTGTAAGTGGCGGTTTTAAACCTTACATTTATAGTTGGAGTAATGGACAGGGAACTGAAGATATTTCAGGAATTGGTTATGGTAATTATACAATTCTCATTACAGATGATTGTGGGCTTACAACTACTGCAAGCTACACGCTTAATCAAATGACTAATACGGTATCAGCAAATGGTTTTTATGATTATTTATCACTTTGGTCTACTGTTGTTATAAGTGGAGCCTATGCTCCTTTTAATATTGATTGGACTTCTATCTCAATGACAGGAGATTCTATTCAAGGTTTGTGTCAAGGGAATTATCCCATTACAGTAACAGATAGTAAGAATTGTGAAGACACCTTCTCCATTGATGTTTTGTATAATGTAAATCAGTTAGTAGATGCCGCTACATCCACTGTAATTGATTCTAGTTGGGGAATCGGTCCATTTTCTTATTTATGGACTAATGGACAAACTACTCCAACTGCTGATAGTCTTTGTGAAGGATATCACTCAGTAACTGTAACTGCAAACGGAGGACCTATTGCTTGTCCATACACTGAAGGTTTTACCATTGATCCGCTATCAGTAATACTAAGCCCTGATGTAAGTATAGTAGATTGTGAAGATGATTTTGATGGTAGTATTATTGTTAATCCTAGCGGAGGAACGCCTAATTTTAGATTTTTATGGTCAACAGGAGACACTTTAGATAGGTTAGAGGATAATCTCAATCCTGGTACTTATCAGGTAAGTTTGTATGACAGGAACGGATGTCAGTTAGACACTTCTGTTCAAATTGCCGCAATTGGACCAGATTGTATTCCAAATGTGTTTTCTCCAAATGGCGATAATGTAAATGACAATTGGGAATTAGAGGATTCTTTCTTGTATCAAGAATCAACCATAACTATTTATGGTAGGTTTGGAAAAAAGATGTATGAATCTGTGGGTTACGAAACGCCTTGGGATGGCACAAATAAAAAGGGAAAAGCAGTTCCTGATGGTGCCTATTTTTATGTGATAACGCTAAAAGGAAGTGTAGATCCTATTAGAGGAACGGTTACAATAATTCGATAATCTTTTCAAAAGCATTTTCTTCTTCAATCCTGCAAATATTCTCATCTCTTTTAAACCAAGATATTTGCCTTTTTGCAAATCTTCTGCTATTTCTTTTGATTTTCTCTATGGCCTCATCAAGGCTTATTTTTCCATCAAAATATTCAAATAACTCTTTATAACCGACTGTTTGTAGCGCATTTTTACTTCTGAAGTTTAATAAGCTTTCTACTTCTTTTAGCAAGCCTGCTTGTATCATTTTATCTGCCCTTAGGTTGATTTTATCATACAAATTTTCTCTATTCATTTCTAGAAAGTAATGCTGAATTTCAAAATTCCTTAATATAGATTTATTCTTTCTGAAAGAGGAAAATGTTTTTCCGCTTTCTTTTATTACAGATAGTGCGCGTATTAACCTTTGATAATTATTAATATCCGTGATCTCATAATAAAGTGGATCCTTTTGTTTTAATTCGTTTTGCAGAAACTTGATTCCTTCACTTTTATATTTTGTTATATACGCTTGTTTTATCTTTTGATCAATATCTGGAAAAACATCTAGCCCATTACAAATAGCATCAATGTAAAGGCCTGAACCGCCAACCATTATCACAACTTCATTTTTCAAGAATAGTTCTTCTATTTTTTCAATAGCCTCTTTCTCAAAACGTCCTACATTATAGTCTTCTTTTACCGATAAATGTTGAATAAAATGATGTCCTACTTTTGCTAATTCCTTTTTTGAAGGAGGAGCTGCTCCAATTTTTAATTCCTTGTAAAATTGTCTTGAGTCTGCAGAAACTATTTCGGTATTAAAATGTTGTGCTAATTTTATACTAAGAGCTGTTTTTCCTATTGCAGTTGCCCCGGAAATTACAATCAAGCGTTTTTTACTTTTCGCTTTTTTTGTCAATATTTTATTTCTTTTTTTTGGACTAAGGTTAATTTCAGCTCCTTTTGCAATCATGAATTTTCTGGCTTCTTCTTTATTATTTTTAATCTCTCCATCTAAAATAGCCTCTTTAATGGCATTTTTAATGATCCCAATCTCTCTTCCCGCACTTATGCCAAAAAATTGCATGATTTCAACTCCATCAATTGGTGGTTGAAAATTCCGAATATGATCTTTTTCTTCAACCTCTTTTAGTTTTTTTCTCACCAATTGAAAATTTTTAAGATACTTTTTTACTTTATTCGGATTCTTAGAAGTTATGTCAGCATCACAGAGCATCATCAAATCATCAATATCATCTCGAGCATCAAAAAGTAATCGTCTTATCGCAGAATCGGTAACAATATCTTGAGCAAGTACAATTGGGCGTAAATGCAGTAAAACCAATTTTTGTACATATTTCATTTTTTCATTTAATGGAAGTTTCAGATTTTTAAAAATTTTAGGTACCATTTTCGATCCAAAAAACTCATGTCCATGAAAAGTCCAACCTTGCTTTTCAAAATATTTTTTTGTTCTTGGCTTTGCTATATCATGTAAAAGAGCTGCCCATCTAAGCCATAAATCATCTGTATTTTTTGCAATATTATCCAATACTTCTAACGTATGATAAAAATTGTCTTTGTGTGCTCTCCCATTTTTAATATCAACACCTTGAAGGTTGAAAAGCTGAGGGAAAAATTGATTTAATAAGCCTGTTTCAAACAACAAGTTGATGCCGTAAGAAGGCTTGTTACAAAGCATAATTTTATTAAATTCATCAGTAATTCTTTCAGTTGAGATAATTTTTAATCTTTCCGTATTTTGCTTAATTGCTTCAAACGATTCTTCTTCAATTTGAAAGCTTAACTGATTGGCAAAACGAATTGCACGCATCATCCTAAGCGGATCGTCAGAATAAGTGATGTTAGGATTTAAGGGTGTGCGGATAATTTTTTTTTCCAAATCCTTTTTACCGTTAAAAGGATCGATTAGTAAGCCAAAATTTGCTTTATTGAGCTGAATAGAGATGGCGTTAATCGTAAAATCTCTCCTGTTCTGATCATCTTCTAAGCTACCATCTTCAACAATTGGTTTTCTACTGTTGTCCCGATAAGATTCTTTTCTAGCTCCAACAAATTCGTAATTTTCCCCATTGAAATTAATCACTGCAGTACCGAAATTCTTAAAAACCTTAAATGTTGTATTTTTGCCTAATTGTTCCGCAACCTTTTCTGCAAGTTTAATACCGCTTCCAACACAAACGAAATCAATATCAGTCTTTTTTTGTTCTCTGTTTAGCAGCATATCTCTAACCCATCCACCAACTACAAAAGCAGGGTAGTTTAGCTCATCAGCTACAGTTTGTATTTTCAAGAAAATAGGATTTTCTAATCTTGAACTATAATTCACTATCTAATTCTTTTAAGGCTTCCATCTGTATTTATGAGTAAAATTTCAGAAGGAGTTGTCATAATTTCATTTTGTCGCAAATTTACGATATAATCAACAGTATTTTTTATTTCATCTGCTATTTCTGTAAATTGAGTAGGAGAGGGTGTTCCACTTAAATTGGCAGATGTAGATACTATTGGTTTGTTAAGTTTAGCAATAAGTCTTTTGCAAAATTCATCTTGCACAATGCGAATTGCTGCTGAGCCATTTTCAGCAAGTAGGTTTTTTGCTAGACCATTAATTTCATTATAAATGATAGTGGTCGGATTTTTGTTTTCCGCTTCAATAGGAATGTTTTGAGTAATTTTAGTTAGATCTTCTTTTGTAGAAACCAAAGAAATTAGTGCTTTACTCTCATTTCTTTTTTTGATTTCATAAACTTTTTCTACTGCTTGTTCATCTGTTGCGTCACAGCCAACACCCCAAATTGTATCAGTAGGATACAAAATAATACCACCACTTTGAACTACCTCAACAGCCTTTTTTATTTCCTTTTCCATTTCTCTGCTCTTTAAGGTATTTGTAGCGTAATTTAACAGCTTTTGCTTGATATAGTGATATTATTAATCCGACATATCCATCTAATATGCCTAATTGAAAAAAATAGTGCTTGATGAATCTTATAATTGGTTTTGCAATGGTGTGATATGGAGTTATTAAAGTTACTTTCTTCTCATAATCTTTGGATTGCCATTTTGCATAGCGTTCTATTTTTTTTAGATAAGCTTGCTTACTTATAAATGTATTGTGAATTAATTTGTGTTTAAGATTTCCAATTTTTCCACTACTAATAATCTCAGCATGTACATGTTTGTCCTCATATTTACATTCATCCCTTTTGAATAGCCTAATTACGCTATCTCCTTGCCAACCGCTAAATCGAACTCTTTTTTCCATAAAGTAGTTTTCTCTTTTTATCCAAAACCCACTGTATTTTGTCCCTTCTTTTAATATGTTGATGATTTCGTTTTTTAATTCTTTTGTAATCCTTTCGTCAGCATCAATTAATATAATCCAAGAATGTTGCGCTTGAGGAATGGCCCAATTTTTTTGTAATGCAGAATTCTCATATTCCCTTTGTAAAATTTTGTCAGCTAATGGTTTGGCAAATTTGATGGTATTGTCGGTGCTAAATGAATCTACAACCATAATCTCATCAGCAAAATCAACCGACTTTATAGCATCTACAATGTTGTGCTCTTCATTTCCAGTAGGTATGATTGCCGTAAGCCTCTCCATATTATCCGATAATTTCATTAACATCAATAGTGCTAGCACATTTAAAATGCCCTTTTGGGCAATCTTTTAAACCATGAAGCCCACAAGGCTTGCAATCTAATTGTTCTTTTGTCTGCACAACTTTTGATTGGCTTGATAGGGGCCCGAACCCAAAGTCAGGAACTGTAGAACAATAAATAGCTCTAGTTGACGCATTCATAGCAGATGCAATATGCATGGGTGCAGAATCATTCACATAATTCATTTCAGCATCTTTTATGAGTGCAGCTGATTCTAGTAGCGTCAATTTTCCACACAAACTTTCAATCTTTTGAGCTGTTGATTTACTTATAATCTCAGCACACTTTTTATAATCCTCTTTTCCGCCAATCAAATAAATTTTCTGGTCTACTTTATTGATAAGTTCAAGCCATTTTTGTGCTGGAAATTGTTTCGTAAACCATACAGAAGTTGGCGCTATACAGATATAAGGTTCATTCTTATATTTCTCAACAAAGGAGAAGTCTGCTTCAGTAGGATATAATTTTGGATTTTGGATCTTATTATCCGTAATATTTTCAATAAGGCTAAGATTTCTATTTACTTCATGTATTCCCTTCTTAATATTATGCTCTATTTTCTGATGAAAAAGCATTGAGAGAGGATTTTTTTTAAACCCTATTATTGTTTTTCCTTTAGAAAATGCTGTAAGTAGTCCTGTGGATAAAAATCTTTGCAGATTAATTACATAATCATAATGCTCACTTCTTATAGTTTGCATTATTCTAAATAAGTTTTGCTGCTTATTTTTCTGCTTATCCCAAATTAAAACCTTATTTATCTTTGGATGATTCTCTAAAAGTCCTTCATTCCCTTTTCTTAGCAAAAAATCAATTTTAGCTGCTGAAAAAAAAGAATTGAGTTTCTCAATAATAGGAGTTGCCAGGATAACATCTCCAATAAATGCAGTTTGTATAATTAAAAATTTCACTTAAAAAGCAACATTATATGTTCTTAGCGCCTCGTTCAATGATGTTTTCTTATCCGTGCTTTCTTTTCGTTTTCCTATAATTAAGGCGCAAGAAACACCATAATCGCCAGCCGGGAATTTTTTATTATATGTACCTGGAATTACAACCGACCGCGCTGGAACAACTTGTTTGTATTCTTTCGGCTCATTTTTACTTACATCAATTATTTTAGTTGATGCAGTAAGCACCACATTAGCGCCAAGCACTGCTTCTTGCTCAACTTTAACTCCTTCAACTACTATAGAACGAGAGCCAATAAAAGCATTATCTTCAATAATTACAGGAGCGCCCTGAATTGGCTCTAAAACACCTCCAATACCAACACCACCAGAAAGGTGTACATTTTTTCCTATTTGCGCACAACTTCCAACAGTTGCCCAAGTATCCACCATGCTTCCACTATCTACATAAGCACCAATATTTACATAACATGGCATCATAATAACGCCAGGAGCTAGGTAAGAACCATAACGCGCAATAGCATGTGGAACAACACGAACACCTAATTCGGCATAACCACTTTTAAGTTTCATTTTGTCATGAAATTCCAAAGGGCCAACTTCATAAGTTTCCATTTCTCTTATGGGAAAATAAAGAATTACCGCTTTTTTTACCCAATCATTTACTTGCCAGCCATCAGCTGTTGGTTCTGCTGTTCGCAATTCTCCTTTGTCAATTGCTTCAATTACTTCATTAATACAA
Source organism: Flavobacteriales bacterium TMED123 (assembly GCA_002170165.1). Taxonomy (GTDB): domain Bacteria; phylum Bacteroidota; class Bacteroidia; order Flavobacteriales; family BACL11; genus DUAL01. The sequence continues at coordinate 100,932 of NHFY01000013.1, read as the reverse complement.
TTAATGACTTTACTATCTTTTAGAAGTAAGCGGTCTTTCCATGCTGCTTCAATTATTTCTTGCATATTATTCATACGACAAAGATATAATTAATGTAATAATCTTTAAAATAGCAAATATAAATTAAAATGTAGTAGTTTTTAGGACAAGTAAGATGTTAAAATTAAAAGAAAGCATTTGCTGTTTATTTTCGTAAATTTGTCGCAAAACAATAGGTATGAATAAACATCTTCTGCTTTTTACACTATTATTTATTCTTTCCTTTTCCATTTTTGCTCAACAAATAAGGCTGAATGAAGAAAATAATTACTTTGAAATCATTAATAAATCTGCAACTGAATTTGAATTTCTGAATAGTGTTTCAGAACTAAGCATAAAGCACATTAAAACTAAAGAGGGTGTTTTTCAAAAACTCATTGTAAACGGATATGCAACCAATGCAGATTATGGAAAGGCAGAGTTACCAGTTTTAAAAAAACTTTTTAGGATTCCTTTTGGAGCAGAGGCGATTGTAAAAATCATACAACTGCATGAGGAAAGCATCTCTTTATCTGATTATGGCATTGCACATGCAGTTTTCCCTAATCAGCCATCCATTTCAAAAGCAGATGATGCTGAGAAAGTTCCTTTTATTTGGGATAGGGGCTATTACAATAACAATCAGTTTAATGAAAATCCTAAAGTAAAGATTGATGTGCTGGGAAAAATCAGAGGACAGCAAATTGCTCGATTAAACATCTCTCCATTTAGTTACAACCCTGTCACAAACCAGCTGAAGATTATCACAAAAATTGAAGCGAAAGTACTATTTAAAGATGCTGATTTAGTAGCAGATTTATCCATCAGAAAAAGGTATTTCAATCCAAATTTTGAGCATCAATTTAAACAATTTGTAAATTATTTACCACTTCCAGAAAAGGATGTAATTACCACTTATCCAGTAAAATATGTAATTATTTCCGATCCTATGTTTCAAAGCATTTTGCAACCATTTGTAGAGTGGAAAACCAAAAAAGGATTTTTGGTTGTTGAGGGCTATACAAACGATCCGCTTGTTGGTAATACAACATCTACTATTAAAGCATTTATCAAAAATATGTACGATAATGCAACTACAAATGATCCAGCACCTACATATTTACTTATTGTCGGAGATCAGGCTCAAGTACCTTCATTTAACGGTAGTACAGGTTCTCATATTTCAGATATGTACTATTGTGAGTTTGATGGGGGGGGTGATTTTTATCCTGAAATGTATTTTGGTAGATTTTCAGCTACTGTTCCCGAGCAGTTAACTTCTCAAATCCTAAAAACATTAGAGTACGAAAAATATACCATGCCAAATCCTGCCTATTTAGATGAGGTTCTGATGGTGGCAGGAGTTGATGCTTCAATGGCGCCAACCTATGGGAATGGGCATATCAATTATGGCACGGATAATTATTACAATAGCAATCATGGTTTAACTTCTTATACTTATTTGTATGGTTCAGGAAGCCCAATCACATCTGATATGCCAGGGGCTTCTGCTGCCATTATTGCTGATGTGAGTGGGGGAGTTGGCTTTGCAAATTATACGGCTCATTGCGGTTCTTCTGGTTGGTCCGATCCTAGTTTTTCTACTTCTGATATTCCTTCATTGCAGAATAATAACGAATACGGCTTACTCATTGGAAACTGTTGCCAATCGAATAAATTTGATGTACCAGAGTGTTTTGGAGAAGCCCTTTTAAGAGCTGATAATAAAGGAGCTGTAGGCTATATTGGTGGTAGTAATAACACCTATTGGGATGAAGATTATTGGTGGGGAGTAGGTAGTGGTACTATACCTCCACCTAGCAATCCTACTTATGCGCAAACTGGTTTAGGGGTTTTCGATTGTATTTGGCACGTAAATGGAGAACAGCAAGCAGATTGGTTTATTAGCCAAGGGCAAATGATTCATTCAGGAAACTTAGCTGTAACTCAAGCAGGAGGTTCAGAGCAGTATTATTGGGAAATTTATCACCTTATGGGGGATCCATCTTTGATGCCTTATTTTGGTCAGCCACAAGCCATGAACATTTCTCATTTTTCGGCTGTTCCTATAGGTACTTCATCTTTAAGCATTACTGCAGAAGAACATGCTTATGCAGCAATAAGTATGAATGGAGTGTTGCTTGATGCTCAGCTGGTAGGGCCGAGCGGTATGGTTACATTAAACTTTCCGCCTTTTGCCAATTTGGGTACTGCTGATGTTGTGGTTACTAAGCAGTTCCGCCAGCCATATATAGGCACAGTTTCAGTAATTACTACTAATGCGCCATTTGTAATTTGCCCTAACTATTTTATTGATGATAGTTTTGGCAATAATAACGGATTGGTAGATTATGCGGAACTGATTCATTTAGATGTCGATTTGCAAAATTTAGGCTCAGTTGATGCCAATAATGTAAGCGCCAAATTAAGCAGCAACAATCAGTATATTGCCATTACCGATAGTCTTGATTTTACTTCAATTGTAACGGCTAACCAAACTACTAATATTAGCAATGCTTTTACTTTTACAGTTGATAACAATGTACCAGATCAGCATCAAGTACAATTTCAGTTAGACATTTCTGATGCAAGCGGCAATATTTGGACTTCTTATATCCAAATGGTATTGAATGCACCTTTATTAGGACACATCAGTTTTACTATTGATGATGCAACATCTGGAAATGGAAATGGAAAGCTAGATGCTGGTGAAACAGTAGATTTGGTGGTGGAAGCTGTAAATTCTGGGCATTCGGATATCAGTAATTTAGTTGCTAACATTGCTACCCCAAGTCCTTTTATAAATGTAACATCTTCTTCAGTGAATATCAATAATTTGAATACCAATCAATATGCAAATACAGTATTTACTATTAGTATTGATGCACTAACGCCTATGGGAACTTTGGCGCAATTTCTTTTCGATATAGGAGATGGTAATTATATCTACTCGTTTACTTTTTCTGATGTAGTTGGTATTATTGATGAAGATTATGAGCTAGGTAATTTCACCAATTATGCTTGGACGCACAATAATTTCCCTTGGAGTATAGATAGTGTGTTGCCTTATGAGGGTACTTATTGTAGCAGTTCTTTTGATGGTTTGCCAGATGGTGAGGAATCAGAACTCTATATTGATGTAAATGTACTTGCTGCTGGCGATATTTCTTTTTATTATTCTGTTTCTTCTGAGCAAGATTACGATTATTTGAAATTCAAAATAAATGGCGCTAAAATTGCGGAATGGTCTGGCAATATACCTTGGGCTTTGGCTACATATCCAGTAGGGTTGGGGCAAAATACATTCAAATGGGAGTACGATAAAGATGGCAATTGGTCAAGCGGGCAAGATTGTGCCTTTATTGATTATATTGTATTTCCTGCTATTGCAATTAATACTTCTGCAATTGATGAAACTACTGCAAGCATAAAGTTGTATCCAAATCCTACTATGGGAAGCTTTAGCATTTCATTTGCTGATGAAAAAAAGCATCAGATACAAATTAGTGATATCAATGGAAAGTTGATAAAATCAGCAACAATAAGTGGAAAAGATTGGGTATTTGATTTGTCCGATTTTTCTGCTGGCACTTATTTTATTGAGGCAGATTATATAACTTATCAAATAGTAAAGCAATAGTGGCAAAAGTCATTGGTATTGATTATGGGAAAAAGCGTATTGGTATTGCCATTTCTGATACTACACAAATAATTGCTTCCCCACTTTGTACTGTACATGCTCATGAGATTTTTACATTTCTAAAAGATTTATTTGTAAAGGAAGAAATTAATTGCATAGTAGTTGGTGAGCCCAAAAATTTAGATGGCAGCCAAACTGATAGTACAAAAATTACAGCAGATTTTGTAGCAAAATTTACTAAAAATCACCCTGATATAAGTATCAAAAGCGTTGACGAACGCTTTACTTCCAAAATGGCTAAGCAAAGCATTTTGGCTGCTGGAACAAAAAAGATGAAAAGAAGAGATAAGGGAGTTGTAGATAAAGTAAGTGCTGCAATTATTTTACAATCTTTTTTAGATTCCAAATAGCTCAGGCTAGCTATTTACTATAATAAAATTCAATAACTTGATAACCCTATTAAACAAGCCGATAAGCCTATTCAACTTCTCAATAATCCCATAAAAGAAACCAATAATTATATTAATTGAGTTTCTTTCTCAAATATTTAGCTGTTAAAGATTTTTTGTTTTTTACCAAATCCTCTGGGCTGCCAGCAAACATTACTTTTCCTCCTTTATCTCCACCTTCTGGTCCTAAGTCAATAATCCAATCGGCACATTTTATTACATCCATATTATGTTCAATACAAATAATAGAATGTCCTTTCTCAAGCAGGGCATAAAAGGAATTAAGTAATTTATTAATATCATGAAAATGTAAACCAGTTGTGGGTTCATCAAATATAAATAGTACTTTTTCAGCACTATCTCCTTTTCCTAAAAAGTAGGCTAACTTTATTCTTTGTGCTTCTCCACCACTAAGTGTGTTGGAGGATTGCCCTAATGCCACATAGCCCAATCCTACTTTTTGTAGTGGTAGTAATTTTGCAGCAATTTTTTCAGCATCATGTGCGCTAAAAAAGGCTATTGCTTCATCTATTGTTAAGCTTAAAATATCAGCAATATTTTTGTCATGGAACTTTACTTCTAATATTTCCTCTTTATACCTTTGCCCTTTGCAATGTTCGCAAAGCAAATGCACATCTGCCATAAATTGCATTTCAACAGTCACTTCTCCTTCACCATGGCAATGCTCGCATCTTCCACCATCAACATTAAAAGAGAAAAAGCCACTCTTATAGTTTCTGTTTTTTGAAAGTGTAAGGCCAGCAAACAAATTTCTTATATCATCAAAAGCTTTAATGTAAGTTACAGGATTAGAACGAGAAGATTTTCCAATAGGGTTTTGGTCAATAAATTCTACTGATTTGAGTTTTTCAGTGCTTATTGTCAATTGATCAAAACCACCAGACTTTTTGCCATATATGCCAAATTTATTTGCTATTGCAGGGTAAAGCACTTGCTTTATGAGTGAGGTTTTTCCCGATCCGCTCACCCCACAAATAACAGTTAAGCAATTAAGCGGAAACTCAACATCAATGTTTTGTAAATTATGCTGATTGATGCCACTCAAAGTGATTTTATCATTCCAATTTCTTCTTTCATCAGGAGATGGAATTTTCATATTTCCAGCTAAATATTTTCCTGTTAAGCTGCTTGAGCTTTCCCCTATATTTTTCAACTCTCCTTGATACACCAATTCGCCTCCATTTCTGCCCGCCTCTGGTCCTAAGTCAATAATCTGATCGGCACTTTCCATAATTTCCTCATCATGCTCCACCACAATTACCGTATTTTTTATATCCCTTAACTGATGCAATACTTTTATCAGCTTTTGTGTGTCATTTGGGTGCAAGCCAATACTTGGTTCATCTAGTATATACATAGATCCTATCAAACTACTGCCTAATGAAGTGGCTAAATTAATCCTTTGCGATTCCCCACCTGATAGGCTATTTGAAGGTCTTGCAAGTGTAAGATACGAAAGCCCTACATTGGCTAAAAAAGTTAGCCTATTTCTTATTTCCATTGTTAGTCTTTCAGCAATCTTCTTTTCCACTTCATTCAGCTTTAACTTATTGAAGAATTGTAGAGCATTTTCAATACTCATATTTGTTATTTCTGAGAAAGAGGTATTCTTTATTTTTACATATTCTGCATCTTCCCTTAATCTAGAGCCTCCACATGCTGTGCATTTTGCTTTACCTCTGTATCTGGCAATCAGTACCCTGTTTTGAATTTTATACTTATCACTCTCTAACTTGCTAAAAAACTGATTTACACCTTTGCATTTCCCCTTTCCATTCCATACAATCTCCAATTCATCCTTGTTTAACTCATTATATGGCCTATGAATTGGAAAGTCAAATTGACTGGCCCTCAGTATAAAACGATCTTTCCATTTTGCTAATTTTTCTCCTTTCCAGCAGCTTATTGCACCTTGAAAAACAGAAAGCGTTTTATTACGGACTACCTTGTTTTTATCTATCCCTAATATACTGCCAAAGCCTTCACATTTTTTACAAGCACCATAAGGATTATTAAAGGAAAATAGATGTGTTGAAGGTTTTTCAAATTCGATTCCATCAAGTTCAAACCTATTTGAGAAAGCGTAATCTTTTCCCTCAATGTCTATTAAACATTTTCCATCTCCCTCATAAAATGCTGTTTGTACTGAGTCAGATATCCTATTTATATTCTCTTGATTACTCTCATTTACTAGCCTATCTATTACCACCAAAACATCCTCTTTTTTCACTTTTACTTCTTCTCTAATTAATGATTGAATTTTGCTGATTTTTCCTTCAATTCGCACCCTTGAAAAACCTTGTTGCTGCAAAACAGAAAGAATATCATTTTCATTACTGCTCTTATAATTGGCTAAAATGACGCATTTGCTATTTTTTGCTTGTTTAAAAATAAAATCACATACATCACTTACGCTATCTTTTTTCACCTCTTTTCCAGAAATAGGAGAGTAGGTTTTGCCAATTCTGGCAAATAATAATTTTAAATAATCATTTATTTCTGTTGTTGTACCAACTGTGGATCTCGGATTTTTAGAGATTACTTTTTGCTCTATTGCAATTGCAGGACAAATTCCTTTTATTTCATCTACATCTGGTTTTTGTAGTTTCCCTAAAAATTGCCTAGCGTAAGATGATAGGCTTTCAATGTATCTTCTTTGTCCTTCTGCAAAAAGTGTATCAAAAGCTAGTGTCGATTTTCCACTCCCCGAAACACCAGAAATTACGACCATCTTATTCTTTGGGATGTTTAAAGAGATATTTTTTAAGTTGTGTAATTTCGCGCTCTTTATTATGATGTTTTTGTGTGTATTGTCTGCTTTTTTAGTCATGAAAAATTTTAGCAAGCTGCAAACTTATATAAATAGATTTGTATTTTTCAATAAGAAGTACTATATTTGGACTTTAATTCATGAAATAACTAACTAAAAAAGACTATATAGCAACATAATTACTTTAATAAAATTTATTAACCAAAAAAAGTATTTATGTTATTAAGTAAGCTGTCAGACCAGGAGTTAGTTTCCCTTTATTTAGAAGGAAATCATAAAAGTTTTGAGATTATAATTAGTAAGCATAAGCAGAAGATTTATGCGTTTATCTTGTCAAAAATTAAAAATAGAGATCTTGCCGAAGATGTTTTTCAAGATACTTTTATTAAAGTTATTAATTCCTTACAAAAAGGTAAGTATAATGAAGAAGGAAAGTTTCTTCCTTGGGTAATGCGCATTGCTCATAATTTGGTGATAGACCATTTTAGAAAAAGCAATAAAATGCGCAAAATTGAACCAAAAGATGAGTTTGACATATTTGATATTATTTATGATGAATCAAAGAATGTTGAAGAAGATTTGGTAAATGGACAAATTCATGCCGATTTAAGAAAATTGATTGAGTGTTTGCCAGAAGATCAAAAGGAAGTTTTAAAAATGCGTTATTATGCAGGACTCAGTTTTAAGGAAATTTCTCAAGGCACAGGAGTGAGTATCAATACTGCATTAGGGCGCATGCGTTATGCGCTTATAAATTTAAGAAAACTAATAGATAAAAATCAAATTGATTTGCAGCTCAGTTAAAAAACACATTTCTAAATAATAATAAAAGTTGTTTTTCGTTTATTAATGTATGATAACCATACTTTATATATATGAAAAACAACTTTACTCTTTTAAAAGCCTTAGACCAATTAGCTTTAAATCAATCGGTTGACACAAAAAAATCTATAAATACTGAAAGCAATCTGTTACCAAAAAACGAAACAATTGCAAACATTATAGCGTATGCTAAATCGGTTAAATGCCATAAAACCAAATCAATCAATAAGGTTTTATTAGTGCTAAACTAAGTGGTTTTGGTTAGCAAAAAGAGTCGAGCAATTTGCTTGACTCTTTTTATTTTATAGCTTAGCAAGATGAAAAAGCAGCAAAGGGTAAAGCAGTTTATAGCACATTTCTCAACAAATATGCCAGAGGCAAAAACTGAGCTGCATTATTCGAATGCATTTGAGCTTACTGTTGCAGTTATCCTTTCCGCACAATGTACCGATAAAAGAGTCAATATCATTACAAAAAAGCTTTTTGAAGAAATACCCAATGCTGAGGTGATGTCAGAAGCATCAGTAGATGCTATCTTTGAGTTGATAAGGTCTTGTTCTTATCCAAGAAACAAAGCAAAGCATTTATCAAAAATGGCAAAGCAACTTATGATTAATTTTAATGGGGAGATTCCAGATAACTTAGATGATTTACAAACTTTAGCAGGAGTTGGAAGAAAAACTGCTAATGTGATTGGTTCTGTTTTTTTTGATATTCCTGCTATGCCAGTAGATACACATGTTTTTCGTGTTTCGGAACGCATTGGGCTAACAACAAAAGCAAAAAATCCTTTACAAGCTGAATTACAATTACTCAAATTATTCCCAAAGGAAAAATTAAACATAGCCCATCATTGGCTTATATTGCATGGAAGATATGTGTGTAAGGCAAGAAGACCAGCATGTGAGGATTGTGGTATTACCAATATTTGCAAATATTTTCAGTAAAAATAAGCTGTTGAAAAATAGCCAGACGATTATTTTTTTATTGTAGTAATATTTCGCTTTTTTGTATAAAATCAAAAAGCAATGGCAAACAAAGAAAAAGACGCAAAATTAAAAGCGCTTGAAATTACGTTAGGCAAATTAGAAAAGTCGTACGGAAAAGGAGTGGTAATGAAGTTAGGGGATAAAGTAGATGAGAAAATAGATGCTATACCTTCTGGCTCGATTGGCGTTGATTTAGCATTAGGAGTGGGGGGCTACCCTAGAGGAAGAGTAATTGAAATTTATGGTCCAGAGTCTTCTGGAAAAACAACATTGACTATTCATGCCATTGCGCAAGTACAAAAACAAGGTGGAATAGCCGCATTCATTGATGCCGAACATGCATTTGACTCTTCTTATGCTGCTAGTTTAGGTGTTGATGTTGATAATCTACTTATTTCTCAGCCTGATAATGGAGAACAAGCATTGGAAGTTGCTGATCATTTAATAAGCTCTGGCGCTGTTGATTTGGTCGTGATTGATTCTGTTGCAGCACTTACCCCAAAATCCGAGATTGAAGGGGAGATGGGAGACTCTAAAATGGGGCTGCATGCTCGTTTGATGTCTCAAGCATTACGGAAACTTACTGCTACTATCAGTAAAACAGGATGTACTTGTATGTTTATCAATCAACTGAGAATGAAAATAGGCGTAATGTTTGGAAATCCTGAAACCACTACTGGTGGAAATGCGCTCAAGTTTTATGCCTCAGTTCGATTGGATATTAGAAGAATTGGTGCTATAAAGGATGCAGATGGTGTAATTGGAAACAGAACAAGAGTCAAGGTAGTGAAGAACAAAGTAGCGCCACCTTTCAGAATGGCTGAGTTTGATATTATGTTTGGAAAAGGGGTTTCCCGTTCTGGGGAAATTTTAGATTTAGCAGTAGATCATGAAATTATCAACAAGAGTGGCTCTTGGTTCTCTTATAATGATACAAAATTAGGGCAAGGACGTGATGCTGTAAAACTAATGCTAGAAGATAATCCGGAACTTTCTGAAGAAATTGAAACAAAAATATTTGATCAATTAGCTTAGCTCATCTTTTTCTGCAATGAGGTTATTTTTCATAATTACAGCCCTGCTTTTCTCATGTACTCAACCTAAGCAAGTAAATGTTGAAAAGGCAAAATCAGAATTGGCTCTTTTGTCGGAGTCTATCTCAAAAAGCCCACAAAACACTGATTATTTGGAGAAAAGAGCCATATATTTTCTAAATAATGATAATTTAGAATCGGCACTCATGGATTATAAGCAGTGTGTTAATTTAAATTCTGCTAATAGCAATTATCATTATCAAACGGCTTTTTTGTATTATGAAATCGCAAAAATGGATAGAACAAAACAATCTTATCCAGAACAGGCAAAATTCCACTTAAAAGAAGTATTAAATATTCAGACTGATTTTATTCCAGCATTGGTGCTAAAAGGAGAGTTGCATCTTGCTTTTGGAGAAGTAAAAGAAGCTATTGCCTCTTTAAATAAAGTCATTGAATTAGAGTATAATACGGCAAAAGCACATCTTCTGAAAGGATATATTTATGCTTCATTGCAGGAAGAAGATAAAGCTATTCAGTTTTTTCATAATGCAGTTGATATTGATCCTTTACAAGAAGATGCTTATGTGCAGTTAGGACTTATTTATCAGAAGAAAGAAGATACTACAGCTGTACTTTACTATAAAAATACTTTAAAGATTAATCCGAATAATAAATTGGCACTTTACAATTTAGGAAAGTTTTATCAAGATACAGAAAATTGGAATGAGGCAATAAAATCATATACTAATCTCGTACAGATTTACCCCACTTTTTCAGATGGTTATTACAATTTAGGATTTGTTCATATCAAATTAGGGTTGTATGATGTTGCTGTGAATGATTTTGCAAATGCTATCTCTTTTAATCTGGACTTTCATGAGGCCTACTATTCAAGAGGACATTGCTATGAGACACTTGGAGATGTGTATCGTGCAGAATTGGATTACAGAAAGGCATTATCAATCAATCCAAACTACCAAAACGCAAAAGATGCGCTTAATGCCTTACTTTTAAGAAACCAACAAATTAAGCAATAAAAAAGGCGAACAATTGTTCTCCTTCTAATTTAGCAACAAAAAATATTTATTTTACTTTATCAACTATTGCTTTAAAAGCTTCTTGATTATTCATAGCTAAATCAGCTAACACTTTTCTGTTTAGCTCAATTCCATTTGCATGAATTTTTCCCATAAATTGCGAATAAGACATTCCATATTGTCTTGTTCCTGCATTAATTCTTTGAATCCAAAGTGAGCGGAAAGTTCTTTTTTTGTTTTTTCTGTCTCTGTATGCATACTGCATTGCTTTTTCAACTGCATTTTTTGCAACAGTATGTACATTTTTTCTTCTTCCAAAGTAACCTTTGGCGGCTTTTAGGACCTTTTTTCTTCTAGCTTTTGCAGCTACTGAATTTACTGATCTTGGCATTTTCTTTTTGTTTTTGGTAGTTAGCGGCTTTAACTATTAAAGCCCTTTTTTGGCTAAATCCCTGGTTAGTTACCTAATTTAATTACATACAAAGTTGCTGCTTCACACTCTTCTCGTCTGATTTGTGTACTAAGCCTGACTTTGTAAGGTTTCTTTTTTGCTTTGTCTCTTTCTTTGTTAAGATGTGAGATTTAAAAGCATGCTTTCTTTTCAATTTGCCAGAGCCAGTTACCTTAAACCTTTTTTTTGCTCCAGCTTTTGTTTTCATTTTTGGCATAATTCTATTTTATTTCTTTTTTGGTGCTATTAACATTATCATTCTTTTTCCTTCAAGCTTTGGCATACTTTCAACAACTCCAAATTTTTCTAATGCCTGAGCCAATTTTAATAGTAAGATTTCCCCTTGCTCTTTAAAAATAATCGTTCTTCCTCTAAAAAATACAAATGCTTTTACTTTTGCTCCATCTTGTAAAAACTTTTCGGCATGTTTTAATTTAAAATTAAAATCGTGCTCTCCTGTATTCGGTCCAAATCTTAACTCTTTTATTACAACCTTTTGCGCTTTACTTTTTATCGCTTTTTGCTTCTTCTTTTGGTCGTAAATAAACTTTTTATAATCAATTACTTTACAAACTGGCGGTTCAGCATTTGGTGAAATTTCAACTAAATCCAATCCTAAACGATTTGCTGATTTTAAAGCTTCATCTAAAGGGACAATTTTTGCTTCAACTTCATCTCCTACCATTCTTACAAACGCTGCTGTAATTTCCTTACCTATTCTGTGTTGTGGTTTACTTTCCCTTTTTCTAAAATTTCTTTTTGCGATCTTTTACTGTTTTTAGTTATTAAAAGTAATTAAATTATCTATTTCTGCTTTTATTAAATTTTTAAACTTCTCAATTGACATGCTTCCTAAATCTTCTCTTCCATGTTTTCTAACAGCAATTTGCTCTTGTTTTTCTTCTTTTTCTCCTACAATTATGATGTAAGGAATTTTTGAAACTTCGGCATCTCTAATCTTTCTACCAGTAGTTTCAGCCCTGCTGTCAATAGGGCCGCAAATATCGTAATTTTTTAATAATTTAGATACTTTTTCTGCATATTCGTGATATTTCTCACTAATAGGCAAAATGATAAACTGATCAGGTGCTAGCCAAAGTGGGAAGTTTCCGCCACAATGCTCGATAAGAATAGCCACAAAGCGTTCCATAGAACCGAAAGGCGCTCTGTGAATCATTACAGGCCTGTATTTTTGATTATCTGCACCAGTGTACTCTAGTTCAAAACGCTCAGGAAGGCTATAATCTACCTGAATTGTTCCTAATTGCCACTCTCTTCCCAGCGCGTCCTTAACCATAAAATCTAGTTTAGGGCCATAGAAGGCCGCTTCACCATATTCTACTACTGTATCTAGTCTTTTTTCATCTGCCGCTTCTATAATTGCAGCTTCTGCTTTGTCCCAATTTTCATCCGAACCTATGTATTTGGCTTTATTTTCAGGATCTCGTAAAGAAACTTGCGCTTTAAAATCTTCAAAACCAAGTGCATTAAATACATACAATACCAAGTCAATAACATTGATGAATTCTTGTTTCACCTGATCAGGACGCACAAAAAGGTGCGCATCATCCTGAGTAAATCCTCTAACACGAGTAAGACCGTGTAATTCTCCAGATTGCTCGTATCTATAAACTGTACCAAATTCTGCAAAACGAATAGGTAAGTCACGATAAGAATATTGCTTGGACTTGTAAATCTCGCAATGGTGCGGGCAGTTCATAGGTTTTAGGAAAAATTCCTCTCCCTTATTAGGAGTTTTGATAGGTTGGAAAGAATCCTCGCCATATTTATCGTAATGACCTGAACATACATACAAATCTTTGTTGCCAATATGTGGAGTTACTACAGGTAAATAACCTGCTTGAGTCTGTGCTTTTTTAAGGAAACTTTCCAATTTGTCTCTGAGTTGCGCTCCTTTAGGTAACCATAAAGGTAATCCTTGCCCCACCTTTTGAGAGAAGGTAAATAATTCCATCTCCTTACCTAGTTTTCGGTGGTCGCGTTTTTTGGCTTCCTCTAACATCTCCAAGTGAGCAGTTAATTCTTTTTGTTTTGGGAACGATACCCCATAAATACGCGTAAGTTGCTTACGATTTTCATTTCCTCTCCAATAAGCACCTGCAATATTTAGTAATTTAATTGCTTTAATTTTTGCGGAAGAAGGAATATGTGGACCTCTACACAAATCAGTAAAGTTACCTTGGGTGTAAAAAGTGATGTTCCCATCTTCTAAGTCTTTCAGAATCTCTAACTTATATTCATCTCCCTTATCGGTGAAGTACTGAATGGCATCTGCTTTAGCAATATCTTTACGCTCAAAAGAAACTTTTTGAGCTGCTAACTCCTTCATTTTCTTTTCAATCCTAGGTAATTCATCTGCAGACAGCAGGCGATCTCCTAAATCTACATCATAATAAAAACCATTGTCTACTGCAGGACCAATACCTAGTTTTACACCAGGATATAAATCCTCTAGGGCTTCTGCCATAATGTGTGCAGAAGAATGCCAGAAAGTAGCTTTCCCCTCTTTATCGTTAAAAGTATGTAGGGTAAGTATAGAATTGGTTGTGATAGGACGATTAGCGTCCCAAACTTCTCCGTTTACACTAGCAGATAACACATTTCGTGCTAAACCTTCAGAAATACCCATAGCAATATCCATAGCTGAAGTTCCACTCTCTACCTGTTTTATACTTCCATCTGGAAGAGTGATGTTAATCATAATTTTGTATTAAGTTTGTAAAGATAGGAAATGGATTCATTTTTAACTCTGTATCACTCCAGGATTATAACTTTCGTTAATAGGCGCGTGATTTGCCGCTTCAATTCCCATAGAAATTACTTTACGCGTGTCTAATGGGTCAATAATGGCATCTGTCCAAATACGAGAAGCTGCATAGTAAGGAGAAGTCTGCTTGCTGTATTTATCTGTAATGCTTTTTAATAATTTCTTTTCCTTATCTGCATCAATTTCTTCTCCTTTTGCTTTCAAGGATGCTTTTTCAATCTGTAATAAAACTTTTGCAGCTTGTTCTCCACCCATAACTGCTAATTTAGCAGTTGGCCAAGCAACAATTAATCTTGGGTCGTAGGCCTTCCCACACATAGCATAATTACCTGCACCATAGGAATTACCAATAATAATAGTAAACTTTGGAACCACAGAATTAGACATAGCGTTTACCATTTTAGCGCCATCCTTAATAATACCACCATGTTCGGATCTAGAACCTACCATAAAACCAGTAACATCTTGTAAAAACACCAATGGGATTTTCTTTTGGTTACAATTAGCAATAAAACGAGCGGCCTTATCTGCAGAATCTGAATAAATAACTCCACCAAATTGTAACTCTCCTTTTTTAGATTTAATCATCTCTCTCTGATTGGCAACAATACCTACCGCCCAACCATCTACTCTGGCATACCCACATACAATAGATTGTCCGTATCCTTTTTTATATTCTTCAAATTCGGAATTGTCCACTAACCTTTTGATGATTTCTCTCATTTGGTAAGGCCTTGCTCTGTCTCTAGGAATAATTCCATAAATTTCTCTTTCTTTTTGCCTAGGAGGATGAGATTCCTTTCTGTTGAATCCTGCTTTTTCAAACTCTCCAATTTTATCCATTATCGATCGGATTTTATTCAAAGCAGCTTTATCGTCTTTCGCTTTATAATCCGTTACACCAGAAATTTCGCAATGGGTAGTAGCACCACCCAAAGTTTCGTTATCAATACTCTCTCCAATAGCAGCTTTTACCAAGTAACTCCCCGCCAGAAAGATAGAAGCAGTTTTGTCTACAATAAGTGCTTCATCCGACATAATAGGAAGGTACGCGCCTCCAGCAACACATGATCCCATAACGGCAGAAATCTGAGTAATACCCATGGAACTCATTTTAGCATTATTCCTAAAAATCCTTCCGAAATGTTCTTTGTCTGGAAAGATTTCATCTTGCATTGGTAAAAATACTCCAGCTGAGTCCACCAAATAAATAATTGGCAATCTGTTTTCCATTGCAATTTCTTGCAATCTTAAATTTTTCTTTCCAGTAATTGGAAACCAAGCTCCCGCTTTTACAGTAGCATCATTCGCTACTACAATGCATTGTCTCTCCTTTATATAGGTAATACCTGCAACCACTCCAGCAGAAGGACATCCTCCATATTCTGGATACATATCATAACCCGCAAACGCAGCAATTTCTAAAAATTCAGCATCTTTATCCTTAAGGTACTCTACTCTTTCTCTGGCAGTAAGTTTTCCTTTAGCATGTTGCTTCTCTATCTTCTTTTTACCGCCACCAAGAGCAACTTCCGTATGTCTTCTTCTCATTTCTGAGATGAGTAGTCTCATCTTATCATCATTCTTGTTAAATTCTAGTTTGCTCATCTGCTATTTTTTTACAAAAGTAAGAATAGTTGTTAGTTATTTAGTGGATAGATTTATATTAAGTAGATAGTCTGCAGATTCAGGACCAAGGTTAAACAATAAATCGATAATGGAAAGGTTAGGAATAAAGGTGCAACTTGCTTCAAAAACTTGCTGGTATTTTTCGTATTGTTGTAATTCAAAACAGTCGTTTCTTAAGTCTATTTTTTCTGTTTCATTTTGATAAGATGTACTTAGAATTGAGTTATCTTCAGTTTGTAGGCAGTTGTAAACAATTTTTTGCAGTTTGACGTTAAAGTCTACTAAAAATTTCTCCTTTTTCTGATATAATGGGAAAAATAAGTCTTCATAATATTCAAAATAAGCAGAGGAGCGATAGGCAGAAGTAATGGATTTCCAATGTAGTTTTTGCCATGGCGCATCATAGGAGATTTGTATCTCCTTCAAAATAGTTTTTGAGCTTGACTTTCTTTTTTTAGGAATACTTAAAATGAGTTTTCCATTCGCTCCTAATATAGCGCATCTGTTTCTAATGGTTTGTTTCACAAAAAAATCGTATTGCTCTATAATGCAGCTCGGATGTTGTAGTAAAATGGCGTAATAGCCTATTGGTGCTAAATAAGAACAAGGTAGAAGATGTTGTTTATTTGATACCATCAAACAAACGATTCCATCTTATTTTTTTCAGTCCTTTTGCGTTCTTATCCCAGCTCATCCATATAAAAAGCGCCTTTCCAACTACATGGTTTTCAGGAACAAATCCCCAAAAACGACTATCGGCAGAATTGTGCCTATTATCGCCCATAAGCCAATAATAATTCATTTTGAAAGTGTAATTAGTGGCTACTTTTTTATTGATATGAATTTCACCTCCCACTACTTCCAATTCATTATCTTCATAACGATCAATAATATCTTTATATAATGGTAGATTTTCATTTGTAAGATTGATTGTTTCTCCAGCTTTTGGAATGGTTAGTGGGCCGTAATTATCCTCATTCCAAGCAAAATATCTACTGTGCGGATAAATATATTCCTCATATTTCTCTGCTGGCTTAATGCGTCTATTTACTGATTTTACATTTGGGAAAGTCGAGATTGCATCTCTACTTTCATTGGTTAGAGTAAGCATATATTCATTCTGATTTCTACCATAGCCACCCTCAGTAATATCGTATTTTTCTAATAGTATTTTAGGATTAAGTCCGCTTCCCTTGGTTTGCACATTGTAATGCCATTGCTTTTTCATTCCATCAAACTCCTCTTGAGGTGCACCATTCACCATTAATTGTCCATTTACGATTTCTATTTCATCTCCAGGAAGCCCTACACATCTTTTGATGTAGTTTTCTTTTTTATCGATTGGTCTTCCTAAGGTTTCTGCTGGCCAATTAAATACTACACAATCATTTCTTTCAATTTTACCTAATCCCTTCATTCTATAATAGGGGAGTTTTATTTTTTCAGAATAGGATTTTCCCCCAATAACTGGCATGGTGTGATGCACAAGAGGAAAAGCAAGTGGCGTCATAGGTACTCTAGGTCCGTAAGCTACTTTGCTTACAAATAAAAAGTCTCCAATTAATAAGGATTTCTCCATTGATGAAGTTGGAATGGTGTAAGCTTCAATAAGAAATGTTCGTAAAATAGTTGCTGCAATTACAGCAAAAAGTATGGCGTCAAACCAACTTCTGAGCTCGCTTTTTTTCTTCTTTTTTCTTTTCGGTATTTTTTTCCAGAAAGTATAATTAAAGGTGTGCCAAAACAAATGATCGCCTACAAATAGTGGAATAAAATAAAGCCATTCGCCTCCAATTGTATAAACGAATAATGTCCAAAATAAAGTAAATACAATAAAGTATACTAGCTTGTAAAATTTACCCAATCTTTCTTTCCATTTTTTCATCATTTTACGCTAACGAATTTATAATTAATTATTCTATATTTAATACATCTTTCATGCTGAAAACACCTTTTTTTCCAATAATCCATTCAGCTGCAAGTAGTGCGCCTCTTGCAAAACCCTCTCGGTTTTTTGCGGTATGTTTAATCTCAATTTCATCCACAATAGAGTTATATATTACGCTATGTTTTCCTGCAACATTTTGTATTCTATCAGCAGAAATATCTATCTTTTTTTGTTGGATTTTTTCAACATCTTCTGCTAAAGTTTTTGCAGTGCCACTTGGAGTATCTAATTTTTCGGTATGATGAAACTCATGAATTTTGCACTTGTAGTGCTGACAATTCATCAGTTTTGCTAATTTTTTATTAAGCTCAAAAAACAAATTCATTCCCAAGCTAAAGTTGGATGCGTACAAAAAAGCAACATTTTTATTTCTGCATAATTTTTCAACTTCTTGTAATTTATCAAGCCAGGCAGTAGTTCCAGAGACTACAGGTATACCACTATTTATAGCATGTGTAATATTTTCAAAAGCAGTTGTGGGTGTACTAAAATCAATAGCAATATCAGTTGTGCTTAAATCCAAATTAATAGCAGGATTATTAGAACTAGAAACAGCAACAATTTCATATCCTTTTTCTACTGCTAATTCAGCAATTTTCTTACCCATTTTTCCATTTCCTAGAATCGCAATTTTCATTTGGACAAATTTATAAATTTAGTGTTAATGAAATTCCACTAAAATCTTTTATTGATAGTGGACTTACATTCAAAGAGATGTTTTCAGAAATATCATAGTTAAAAAGGTGTGCCCCTACTGAAGCATCTAAAATATTCAAAATATAAACACTCACAAAGCAAAGGATAGAGATTTCTCTGTTTCTTCTGTAGAAATCTTTTAATATAATCAAATCATTGCTACTATATTGTCCAACATATTCGTCATTTGTGTGTGGGTCATTGTCAATTCGTATTAAGTATGCTTTTTTATACGCTTTGTACTGATTATGATTGTCATTAATATAATATGCAGAAGTAATTAGGCCAGCATATATTATCGGAACTTTCCAATATTTTTTATTGTAAACCTGACCAGCACCTGGTATTAAAGATAGTAAAGCAGCTTTTTTTGGAGATTGAATTGGCTTGGAGATATCCTGTGCTTTTATCTTATGGATGAAAGAGAAACAAAAAAGAAAAATAAATATTTTTAGAAAAAACTTCAAGAGTTATTGTTAATGCGTTCTAAGATTTTGTTAAGATCTTCATCAGAGGAAAATGGAATAATGATTTTTCCTTTTCCTTTTTTGTTGGTTTTTAATTCTATCTGCTTGCCTAGATTTTGAGAAAGCTCATGGATTTTTCTTTGTTTTTCAAAAGAAATGGGAGTGTGAACTTTCTGTTTTCTGGTTTTTGAGGTTTTTTTATAGCTTTCTTCAGCAAAATCTTTTGCCAATTGCTCCACCTCCCTTACAGAGTACCCATAGGCAACTGTATCATGAAAAATATTCAATTGTGATTGTTTGTTTTTAATGGACAAAAGTGCTCTTGCATGCCCTGCACTAATTCGTTTTTTTTGTAATGCAATTTGAATTTCTTCCGGAAGATTCAAAAGCCGTAAAAAGTTTGAAATGGTGGCTCTATTTTTACCAACTCTTTCACTGCAAGCTTCATGTGTTAAATTACATTCCTCTATCAGTCTTCTAAAACTTAAAGCAATTTCTATAGGGTTTAAATCTTTTCTTTGGATGTTCTCCACGAGAGCTATTTCAAGCATTTCCTGATCATTTGCTTTTCGAATGTAAGCAGGAATCTGTGTTAGATGTGCTACTTGAGATGCTCTGAATCTTCTTTCTCCAGAAATTAATTGGTATTTGTTATAACCTAATTCTCTCACCGTGATAGGTTGAATAATTCCCAATTCTCTAATTGATGCTGCCAGTTCATTTATCGCCTCTCCATCAAATTTAATTCTTGGTTGAAAGGGGTTGGTTTCTATATCAACTATTGCAATCTCAGAGAATTTTGCCTCATATGGAAGGATAGCATCCATTCCTTTTCCTAAGCCTTTTTGTTTCTTATTCATTATCTTCAATAAACTCTTCTAATCGAGCTTTGTTTTCTTCTTTTTTCAATAATTCACTTGCCAAATTCAAATAATTAATTGCGCCTTTACTTGTTGCATCATGAATGATGATAGTTTCTCCATAAGATGGAGATTCTCCAAGTCGTACATTTCTGTGGATAATGGTATCAAATACCATATCTTGAAAATGTGTTTTTACTTCCTCGACTACTTGATTAGACAGGCGCAAACGCGTGTCATACATTGTAAGTAGCAATCCTTCAATAACTAAGTTTTCGTTTAATCTTTGTTGCACGATTTTTACGGTATTTAGCAATTTTCCAAGTCCTTCAAGAGCAAAATATTCACATTGTATTGGGATAATAACAGAATCACTTGCTGTTAAAGAATTTAGCGTAATTAACCCAAGTGAAGGAGCGCAATCAATCAATATATAATCATAATCTTCTTTTACCTCATTTACCATCTTTCTCATCCGAGTTTCACGATTTTTCAATCCTACAAGTTCTAATTCCGCTCCCACCAAATCAATGTGGGCAGGTAAAAGAAAAAGGTTTGGTGTGTTAGTTTCTAAAATAATATCTTTTGCTTTTACTTTCCCAATCAAGCATTCGTAAATCCCTTCTTTAATGCTTCTTGGGTCATGTCCAACACCTGAAGTTGCATTGGCTTGTGGATCCGCATCTATAAGCAGCACTTTCTTTTCTAAAACACCTAATCCTGCAGCCAAATTCATAGCTGTTGTGGTTTTACCAACACCTCCTTTTTGATTCGCTACTGCTATGATTTTTGCCATGAAATTATTGGGTTTTTCTAGTTCTAATTAAATTCGGATAAAAATACAACCTATCGAATTGTAATTTAGTATTGCAGAAATAGAATTATTAACAAAAAACAAGAAAGTTATTAAATAAAAACAGCCCAATTATTTAGGCTGTTTTTGTTCCGTAGGTCTGTTTTGGGGTTTCGTCTTTACTTACTCTAAATCTTCATCCTTTTTCTTAGTTGTTTCTTCATCAGTACTTTCAGATTGCTGTCCTCCTAAATCATCAAAATTTACTTCAGTAAAATTGTTAGTAGCTTCTTGTTTTCCCTCCTCTAGATTTTCTTCTGTAACTTCATTTTTTACCTCTGTGTTTTCTGATTTTTCTAAAGAAATAATATCTTCTCCTTTCTCTTTAATGATGTAATCGGTCATTTCATTTAATGCTTCTTTGAAATTTATAAAATCTTCTTTGTAAAGGTAAATCTTATGTTTTCTGTAAAAAGGCGTTCCATCTTCATTAAAATCCCTTTTACTTTCAGTCATTGTTAAATAATAATCTCCCGCTCTTGTAGATCTTACATCAAAAAAATAAGTCCTTCTTCCAGCTCTCACTGCTTTAGAAAATATCTCTTCTATTTCTCTTTTTTCTCCCATTTGCTTTTTTTTTATAATAATAGCTTACAAATTTATAAAATTATTTTTAATTGCAATTAAGTTCGTTTTTTGTTCTGCTTCTCAAAAATCCTGTAATAGAACCCTTTACTTTCTAGAAGTTCCTGATGTTTCCCTTTTTCTATTATTTCACCATCTTCTAATACAAGAATTAAATCTGCATTTTGTATGGCTGAAATTCTATGACTTATAATTATGGTCGTTCTTTTTTGCGTTTCTTTTTGCAAGTTGGCTAATATTTTTTGCTCTTTATTAGAATCTACTGCCGAAAGACAATCATCAAAAATAAATATTGAAGGTGATTTGTAAATGGCTCTTGCAATAGCGATTCTTTGCCTTTGTCCTCCAGAAAGCTGTACACCTCTTTCTCCAACTATGGTTTTATACTGATTTGCAAATTTCATGATATCAGTAGTAATTTCTGCTTTTGCAGCTACTTGCTCAATTTTTACTCTACTTTTTTGATCACTACCAAAGGAAATATTTTCTTCAACAGTGCCTGAGAATAGATAGCCATCTTGTGGTACATAACCTATTTCTTTTCTTAGTAGTTGTAAGTTGAGTTTTTCTAATTGATGCTCACCTAAATAGATTGCTCCACTTTCTACATCATAAATTCTACAAATTAGATTTGCAATGGTAGATTTTCCACAGCCTGTTTTCCCAAAAATTCCCAGTGTTGATCCTTCTTTAATGTTGAAATTGATGTTTTTCAGAGCTTTTATGCCAGTATCAGGATAAGTGAAGTTTACATTATTGAATTCGATATCTCCTTCAATTGGCGTTTTCGCATTGGAGTGATTGACTATTTCTGAATTGGTGTTTAGAAATTCATTGATTCTTTGCTGTGATGCTGCTGCTCTTTGAATTAGGGAAGTAACCCACCCCACAGATGCTACTGGCCATGATAGCATGTTTACATAAATAATGAATTCTGCAATATTTCCTGTTGTGATATTGCCAGCTATTGCTTGTTGCCCTCCAAAATAAATGGTCAGTATTGTGCTTAACCCTATCATAAAAATAATTAGTGGAAAAAACAAAGCATCTACTTTTACTAATCTTAGGTTCTTTGCAGTATAATCTTTGCAATGGGCATTAAATTTATTTGCTGAATTCCCTTCATTTCTAAAAGATTTCAAGATGGTTATTCCTGAAAAAGCTTCTTGAGAAAAAGTAGTAAGTACTGACAACTGTTGTTGTACTTGCTCACTTCTTTTATTCATGGTATTGCTTACATAGTACACCGAAATTGCTAAGATTGGGAGCGGAAGTAAAACGTAAACAGATAAAGTGGGACTAATGCTGAACATGGTGCTAATCACCAAGCAAAAAAGAGTCACAATATTGATTGTATACATAAGTGCTGGGCCTAAATACATTCTTACTCTACTAACATCTTCAGTAATTCTATTCATCATATCGCCAGTATCATGCTTTTTATAAAAAGCAAGGCTCAAATCTTGATAATGTTGATAGATTTCATTTTTAAAATCATACTCTATTTTTCTGGACATTACAATAATGGTTTGTCGCATAAAGAACATAAATACTCCTTTCAATACTGCAAAAAGTATAATTAAGCCTCCATAGTAAAGCAATACAGAAGAATAGTCATTTGAATGAATGTCTGCATGAGTAAGTAGAGCTTTTACTTTGTCAAATGATTTTCTAACAAACTCTGCAGGATAAAGTGCAAATACATTAGAGATAAAAACAAAAATAAATCCAAGAGTTAATCGAACACGATATTTCCATAAATATTTATTTAAGTAGCTTAGATGTCTCAATTAATTAGTTGTTTTAATTTTGCAAAATGGAATAAAAGCTCTAATTTTGCAGGCCGTTTTATTTCTGCCCAAAAGTAGAAATTATCTGTAACATAAAGCGGGAATTAAAAACTTAAAAGCCATATAAAATGTTTCAACAAAGCGGATTGGATGTAGGCGCACAACAAAAAAACATCATTTTAGATAAGATGGACAAAATGGGGCATGAACAAGTTCTTTTTTATAGAGATAAAAAGACAGGCTTAAAAGCAATCATAGCTATACACGATACCAAAATGGGACCTTCACTTGGAGGAGTAAGAATGTGGAACTATAAAAATGAAATGGAAGCAGTTGAAGATGTGTTAAGGCTTTCAAGAGGAATGACATATAAAGCTGCAATCTCAGGACTGCAATTAGGAGGAGGAAAAGCGGTTATTATTGGTGATGCAAAAACAGAAAAATCAGAAGCGCTTTTAAGAAAATTCGGGGAATTTGTTGACAGTTTAAATGGTAAATATATTACAGCTGAAGATGTAAATATGAGCCCAAAAGATATGAAGTATATTAAAATGGAAACTAATCATGTTACTGGTACAGATGTGGCACTAGGAGGAAGTGGAGATCCATCTCCCGTTACAGCTTATGGGGTGTATATGGGAATGAAGGCCTCGGCAATGTATAGGTGGGGCAGTGATAGTTTGGAAGGTAAAACAATTTTAGTCCAAGGTATTGGGCATGTTGGGGAGTATTTGGTTGAGCATTTAACAAATGAAAAAGCCAATATACTTATTAATGATATTAATGAGGAACGCTTAAAAGAAGTGTCAGAAAAATATGACGCAGAAATTATAAGTGGTGATAGTATTTTTGATTTGCCTATGGATATTTATGCGCCATGTGCTTTAGGAGCAACCCTTAATTCTGATAGTATAATAAGATTAAAATGTGAGATTGTTGCTGGAGCGGCTAACAATCAGTTGGCAGACGAGGAACTTCACGCTAATCAATTAAAAGATAGAGGAATTATTTATGCTCCAGATTTTTTAATAAATGCCGGAGGATTGATTAATGTTTATTCGGAGATAAAAGGTTTCAGTAGAGAGCAAGCATTGGAAGAAACTAAAAATATTTATAATACCACTTTGGAGATTTTAAATAAAGCCGAAAAAGATGGTGTTACAACAAATCAGGCAGCTATAAGTATTGCTCAAGAAATATTAGATGTATAGCATCTGATAGGTTTAAGTTCTTAAAAATGATAAATAGAAGACACATTCGTTTGAAGGTTATGCAATCTTTGTATGCGTACTTTACTTCGAAAGAAAAGGATTTGGCAAAAGCACATAAACAGATGCTAAAACAAATTGATAGCATCACACAGCTTTATTTCATTGTTTTGTCATTACTTCCAGCATTGGCTCACTTCTCCAAGGTTTTTTTAGACGAGCAAAAGCACAAACATTTTCCTACTGATTCTGATATAAATCCTAATCAAAAGTTTGCTAATAATGAATTAATAGCATTGATTCAAGCTGAAGAGAAAGTGAGTAAGCAGTTAGAAAAAGTTTCAGGAATTTGGCACAATAACGACCATGATTTGATTCGTAAATTGTTTGTTGAGATTTGGAAGTCAGAATTGTATACTCAGTATATTGCACAATCTGAAACTACATTTAGTCAAGATCAGACTTTTATTCTTTCTATATTAAATAATTTTTTGTTTGAGGACCAACTTATTCATCATATTTTAGAAGAGCAAAGTATCTATTGGTTAGATGATTTACCTTTTGTGGCTCAAATTCTTTTTGGAAAAATAAAATCAGCTAATCGCAAAAGTAGTTTTGCTGAAATTAAAGATGTATTTAAGAATAAAGATGATAAGGAATTTGCAAAAAACCTGTTTACAAAAACAATATTAAATCATCATGAATTTGAAAACGTTATTATTGAGAAAGCTAAAAATTGGGATTTGGAACGAATCGCAATTATGGATCAGATACTAATAAAGATGGCCTTGTGCGAACTAATGTATTTTGATGAAATTCCTGTGAAAGTGTCCTTGAATGAATATATTGAAGTTTCAAAATATTATAGCACAAATAAAAGTAAAAACTTCATTAATGGGATTTTAGACAAAGTAATTAGTGAGTATAAAAAATCTGGAAAAATCAAAAAGGTTGGAAGAGGTCTTTTAGAATAATTTATAAATTTGTAAAAAATTGAAATGAGAAAAATAAGCATACTCTTAATCCTATTTATATTAGTAAGTTCTGGATGTGATAATATTGCAAAAAAGGTGGAAGTTGAAAAGAAAAAAGCAGAACGCATTCCAGTAAGCATTGTAAATAATCCAAACACAGCAAGTGCTGAGGCTAAAGAAGGGTTACTTCCTACGTTAACCTTTGAAAAAATAAGACATAATTTTGGTGAGATTACTCAAGGGGAATCCGTTTCTTATAATTTTACTTTTACCAATACAGGTAAAGGCGATTTGCTTATTAGTAATGCAAAGGGTAGCTGTGGTTGTACTGTGCCAAAATGGCCAAAAAAACCAATTGCTGCTGGTGAGAAAGGAGAAATAAAAGTTACCTTTAATAGTAATAACAGGCAGGGTAAGCAACAAAAAACAGTAACTTTGGTAACAAATGCGATTCCGAATACCACAGTATTAACTATAACTGGAAATGTAATTATTCCAGTAAAACAATAAATTATTATGATATTATTAGAAGCAGCTGCAGGCGGTACAACACTTATTTTCTTTATGCTTATTTTTGCAGTAATGTATTTCTTTATGATTCGACCTCAAATAAAGAAACAAAAAAATGAAGCAGCTTTTAGACAAGCCTTAAAGTTTGGTGATAAAGTAGTTACAATAGGAGGAATACATGGAAAAATTTCAGAACTTAGCCAAGCTACACTAGTTTTAGATGTGCATAATGGTGGAAAACTAAAAGTTGAAAGGTCTGCTATTTCTATGCATTCCACAACTGAAATACAAAACTAAATATGTAAATTATGCAAGCGTTATTTAAGCGAATAACAATATTCTTGCATTTGAACAAAAGGCTGAGTAAGTACCTTATTTTTTTGCTTGTTGCTTTTATGTTTTGGTTTCTTACCATTATGAGTAAGCAATACCAAACAACACTTACAATTCCAATAGAATATATTAATCTTCCCAAGAGCAAACAGCTTATAAATACTCCGCAAGACAATCTAAAAGTCACCGTTAAGTCACCTGGATTTTACTTGCTTAGCAATAATCTGTTCAAAAGTAAATCATTGAGTGTTTCTGCAAATACACTTGCTGAAAATAAAGCAGATAGTTATAGTCAGCAATATTGGGTGGCTAACAAAAATCATCAGCAATTAAATAAATTACTTTCTTCTGATATTAAAATAATAAGTGTTTTTCCTGACACTTTATTTTTGCGTTTTCAGCAAAAATATAGCAAAAAAGTACCAATAGTGTTTAATGGTAGACTCAATTTTGCTGAGCAATACCGCTTAAAGGATAAGATTCTAATTTCCCCTGATAGTATCTTTGTATTCGGAACAAAAGTCAAACTTGCTCAGATTTCAACTGTTCAAACACAATATAAGGAATTTGAAAATTTAGATAAAGCAATCACTACAGCAATTGGATTAAGTAAATTAGATGATGTGTCTTTTGCTGACCAAAATTTGCAAATCTCTTTTGAGGTAGAAAAATTTACTGAAAAAATTGTTGAACTTCCACTACAGGCAATAAATGTGCCAAAAGGATATAAAATAAAATTTTTCCCACCAAAAGTTTCTCTTGTCACAACTGTTGCTTTTGATGATTATGATAAGTTGAATACTTCTTTCTTTGTTGCGAATGTTGATGCAAGTCAAACAGCAGGAAAAAGCAAATTAGAGGTGTATGTTAATCAAAAAGCCACTTTTGCAGAGCTTGTAAAAATAAAACCAAGTCGAGTTGAATTTTTACTGATTAAGCAGTAAAGCGTATAATTTTCTGACAACTATTTCTATCTTTACGCCATGCATTTTCTAGATACCCCTATAGCGTATTTGAAAGGAGTAGGGCCTATGCGTGCCGACTTGCTTAATAAAGAGTTAAATATTTTTACTTTTTCAGATTTACTTACTTATTACCCTTTTCGCTATACAGATCGAAGCAAATTGCACAAAATATCATCATTGAATACTGAGATGCCATACATTCAGTTAAAAGGAAGAATTATTCGTTTTGAGGAAAAAGGACAAAAAAGATCAAAAAGATTAATTGCACATTTCCAAGATGAAAGCGGGATAACAGAGCTTATCTGGTTTAAGGGAATTAGGTGGATAAAACAAGCAGTAAAACTCAATACCGATTATTTGGTTTTTGGAAAACCATCTGTATTTCAAAACAGTATCAATATTGTTCATCCTGAGATAGATGTAATAGATTCAAAAGAAGTTGGTAAATCGCCATTACAACCGGTATATCATTCATCAGAAAAGCTAAGTGCAAAAGGATTAAACAGTAAAGGGATACATAAGCTGCTAAAAGAATTACTACCTCAAATTATTGGGAAGATAGATGAGACATTATCAGATAATATTTTAAGTAGGCTAGTTCTTCCAAATAAGGAAGAAGCTTTAATGAATATTCACAATCCAAAAGGTTTAAAAAGTTTAGAAAGGGCACAAAAAAGATTAAAATTTGAAGAGTTGTTCTTTTTACAATTTCATCTTTTGAAAATGAAACTTAGTAGAACAAAAAAACTTAAAGGGTTTGAGATTTCAACTTTAGGTAAAAGTTTTAATACTTATTATGATGAAATTCTGCAATTTGAGCTTACTAATGCCCAAAAAAAAGTATTAAAAGAGATAAGGGCAGATGTAAAAAAAAGGGTCCAGATGAATCGGCTTTTACAAGGAGATGTTGGTAGTGGAAAAACACTAGTAGCCCTTCTTTCTATCTTAATGGTAGTAGATAATAATTATCAAGCGTGCATGATGGCGCCTACTGAAATTTTAGCTCAGCAACATTTTAATAACTTATCTGCTGATCTCAGTAAATTGAATGTTAAAATTGCTTTACTCACAGGCTCTATAAAAAATAAAGAAAGAAAAATTTTGCTTGAGGAATTAGAAAATGGAGCTATTGATATTTTAATTGGCACCCATGCACTATTGGAAGATAGTGTAGTTTTCAAAAATTTAGGATTTGTCGTTATAGATGAGCAGCACAGATTTGGAGTAGCGCAAAGAGCAAAACTTTGGAAGAAAAATACAATTCCTCCTCATATTTTGGTAATGACGGCAACTCCAATTCCAAGAACTTTATCCATGACGCTCTATGGAGATTTAGATGTTTCAGTAATTGGCGAACTTCCTCCTGGAAGAAAAGAGGTCAAAACCCTCTGGCGTTCTGATAGTAGTCGGCTAAGGGTTAATAAGTTTATGCGAGAACAAATAGAAATAGGGAGGCAAATTTACGTAGTATATCCCCTTATTCAAGAAAGTGAGAAATTAGATTATAAAGATTTGATGGATGGGTATAAAGCTATTTTAGGAGAGTTTCCAATGCCAGATTTTCAAGTGAGTGTAGTTCATGGTAGGATGAAAGCTGAAGATAAAGAGTATGAGATGAAACGCTTTGTAGATGGCATTACAAACATTATGGTGGCCACTACCGTTATTGAAGTGGGAGTAGATGTACCAAACGCATCCGTTATGCTTATAGAAAGTGCAGAACGCTTTGGGCTTTCTCAATTACATCAGTTAAGGGGGAGAGTTGGTAGAGGAGCAGAACAATCTTATTGTATATTGCTTTCAGGACATAAAATAAGTAATGAAGGGAAAATCCGTTTGGAAACCATGGCAAGCACAAATGATGGGTTTAAAATATCGGAAGTAGATTTAAAACTAAGAGGCCCAGGAGATATGATGGGCACAAGACAAAGCGGCATGCTCAATTTCAAAATTGCAGATTTGATAAAAGATGGTAAAATTTTAGCCTATGCAAGAAAGGAAGCAGAAAATTTATTAGAAGAAGATGATGGATTAGTAAAAGCAGAAAATATCAATTTTGCAAGAGCATATAAACCTTATGCAAAGGAGCGTATCGGTTGGAGTAGAATCAGTTAATAAAGAAAGGGCAAGCTACTTATATCGCACCGCTACAACCTAATACCCTTGCTACCTTCCGGTCCTGGGGGAGTTAATAGGGAGCTGGCCGTATAAGACTTGCCCTTAGAGGCGCAAAAATAAGATTATTCTCAAAATGATATAAGGAAATTTGTAATTCTATTTTGTTTATCTTTGCCTGATTTAATTTTAAAAATTTCAAGAATGAATTCAAGAAAATTTGCAATGAATTATGGAGCATTTTTAGGATTGTGCTTGGTGGCAGTTGCAGCTGTAATGCGGACTTTTGGAATTGATGAAAATAGCTCAGTAGTTCCTTCAATACTTAATAATGGACTGATTATAGCTGGTATTTCTTATTCAATTATACAGTTTAGAGATATTGAAAATAATGGTTTTATCTCTTATCGAGATTCATTAAAATTAGGCACATCAATTGCCTTTTTCTCTTCTGTGATTCTAGCTTTTTACACATTTATTCTTATCAATTATATTGAGCCTAACACACTGAATGAGATTATTCAACAAGCCGAACAAGCCATGTTAGAATCTAATCCTGAAATATCAGATGAGGAGTTAGAGTTAGGTTTGGAAATGACAGCAAGATTTGTACAACCTCATTGGATGTTGATTTTAGGTATTCTGGGCGGTACTTTTATGGGTTTTATTTATTCTTTAATTATTTCCATTTTTACTAAAAAAGATAATCCAAACTAAATTGTATAACATGAATATTAGTGTTGTAATCCCTTTATTTAATGAAGAAGAATCATTACAGGAGTTATGCACACTTATCGATAAAGTGATGCAAGAAAATTACTTCTCCTATGAAGTGATTTTAATTGACGATGGAAGTAATGATAAATCATGGCAGGTGATATCAGAACTTTCTGCTGAAAACTCAAATATAAAAGGTATAAAATTTAGAAGAAATTATGGTAAGTCAGCAGGTTTGAATGTAGGGTTTTCTAAAGCGAAAGGAGATGTAGTAATCACTATGGATGCGGATTTGCAAGATAATCCGAATGAAATTCCAGTTCTTTACAATATGATAGTAAAAGACGGTTTTGATTTGGTGTCTGGTTGGAAGAAAAAAAGATATGATCCACTATCTAAAACAATTCCTACTAAACTTTTTAATTGGGCAGCAAGAAAAGCCTCTGGAATTTACTTGCACGACTTTAATTGTGGGCTTAAATCCTATAAAAATGCAGTGGTAAAACGCATTGAAATAAGGGGTGAAATGCACCGCTATATTCCAGTAATTGCCAAATGGGCAGGTTTTTCTAATATTACAGAAAAAGTAGTTCAACATCAGGCTAGAAAGTATGGGGTGACTAAATTTGGTATGGAGCGCTTTATCAATGGTTTCTTAGATTTAATGACAATTACTTTTGTCTCTCGTTTTGGGAAAAAACCAATGCATTTTTTTGGTGTATTTGGTACATTAATGTTTTTGCTTGGTTTTGGATTGTTTTCCTACATTGGAGGTGCAAAGTTATATGCAATGCTAATGGGTTTTTCTTCAAAAAATATTGCTGACATGTCCGGTTTTTACATTGCATTAACTTCAATGATAATTGGCGCACAATTGTTTCTTTCAGGCTTTATTGCTGAAATGATTTCAAGAAATGCTAACGATAGAAATAATTATCAAATAGAGCAAAAAGTAGGCATCTGATGAAGGTCACTATTTTAAGCACAGCATTCCCTTATAGAGGAGGAATTGCTGTATTTACAGAGCGTCTTGCTAGGGCTTTTCTAAACGATAATGATGATGTGAATATCAGAACTTTTTCACTTCAGTATCCAAATTTTTTATTTCCTGGAAAATCGCAATACTCTACTGCTGATAAGCCAGATGATCTGCAAATATCCCAAGAGGTTAATTCAATTAATCCTTTCAACTGGATAAAAATTGGCAGAAAAATAAAAAAACAAAAGCCCGAAATTTTGATTTTAAAATATTGGATTCCCTTCATGGCACCCTGTTTAGGCACTATAGCAAGGATAGTAAGAAGCAATAAGCACACTAAAGTGATTTGTGTGATTGATAATTTAATTCCACATGAGAAAAGGATCGGAGATCAATTGTTGAATTCCTATTTTGTAAAAAGTGTTGATGGTTTTGTAGCAATGTCCGAAAGTGTTTTTAATGACTTGGATAAATTCGACAAGACTAAAAAGAAAATATTAGGGGTTCACCCTTTATATGATAATTTTGGAACGGCAATTTCAAAATCGAAAGCTATAAATTGTTTACGTTTAGATAATAATTACAAATACATGCTCTTTTTTGGCATTATTCGTAAATACAAAGGCTTGGATATTTTATTGGAAGCATTTGCGGATAAGAGATTGCAGCACCAAAACTTGAAACTAATAGTTGCAGGAGAGTTTTATGAAGATTACAAACCTTATGAGGACATTATTAAAAAACATAATTTGCAAGATTTAGTGATTCTACATACTCACTTTATTCCTGATGATAAGGTAGTAAATTACTTTTGCGCTTCAGATATTATTGTCCAGCCCTATAAAAATGCTACACAAAGTGGTGTTACGCAAATTGCTTATCACTTTGAAAAACCCATGCTAGTTACTAATGTAGGAGGATTGAAGGAAATTGTTCCTCATAATAAAGTTGGTTATGTATGTGAGCCAAATACTAAGGCCGTTTCTGATTGCTTGTTCGATTTCTTTTCCAATGAAAAAGAAAAAGAGTTTATAAATGGTGTTAAAGCTGAAAAATCAAAATATTCTTGGGATAAGATGATTACAAATATTAAATCTTTACATATAGATTTGTCCTGATAATTTCTCTACTTTTCTTTCTATATTTGCCAAAAATTTAGATGATGAAAAAGATTCTTTTTTGTTTATTTTTTATTCCTTTTTTCTCTTTTACCCAAAACATTAATCAAACAGATGATAAGGGGTTAAAGCAAGGTTTGTGGAAAAAATATCATGACAATGGAAATCTAAAGTATCAAGGCACTTTTAAGGGTGGTATTCAGCATGGTATTTTTAAATACTATTATGAAAGTGGGGAATTAAAAACAACTCAAGAGTTTTTTCATAATGGCAGGGCTGCATCAACACATATTTTTTATAAGAAAGGAAAAATAAAAATAGCAGGCTTGTATGTAAATCAGCTTAAAGACAGTACTTGGAATTATTATAATGAGGAAGAAATTTTGATTTTAAGTGAGCAATACAAAGAAGGGAAATTAGATGGTACAAGCAAAACATTTTATGAAGAAGGGAATTTGTATGAGATTAAACATTGGGAAAATGGAGTTGAAGATGGAAAGTGGGAGCAATTTTATCTTTCTGGACAAAAATTAATGTCAACTTCTTTTGAGGATGGTGTTTTAAGCGGCAAGTATATCTACTATCATCCAAATGGCAGAGTTGATTTTGAGGGAACTTATAAAGCAAATCTAAGAGTAGGAGAGTGGTTGTATTTTTCAGAAGAAGGATTGCAAGACACTATAATAAATTACAATGAGTAAAGGAAGAGTTTTAATGGCAATGAGTGGTGGTATTGATAGTACCATGGCTTCTCTTATTCTGCATGAGCAAGGCTATGAAGTAATTGGCTTAACCATGAAAACATGGGATTATGCAAGTTCTGGAGGGAACAAGAAAGAGACGGGTTGTTGCAGTTTAGATTCTATTAATGATGCCCGTAAATTGGCTGTTGATTGTGGTTTTCCGCATACCATTTTAGATATTAGGGAAGAATTTGGAGACTATATCATTGATAATTTTGTTGATGAATACATTGCTGGAAGAACGCCAAATCCTTGTGTGCTTTGCAATACCCATATCAAATGGGAAGCCCTGTTAAAAAGAGCAGATATGCTAGGGTGTGAATATATTGCCACAGGACATTATGCGCAAGTTAGAGAAGAAAATGGTAGATATGTGGTTTCAAAAGGGTTGGATGACAATAAAGACCAGTCCTATGTGCTTTGGGGTGTTAGGCAAGATTGCTTGAAAAGAACCATCTTTCCTATGGGAAAATACCATAAAAAAGACATCAAACAGATGGCTATTGATAGAGGATATAAGACGCTTGCTGAAAAAAATGAAAGTTATGAAATCTGCTTTATTCCTGATAATGATTATAGAGGTTTTCTAAAAAGAAGAGTAAAGGGATTAGAAGAAAAAGTAAAAGGGGGCAATTTTATATCGGTTGATGGTGATGTAATTGGCACACATGATGGCTATCCTTTTTATACTATAGGACAAAGAAAGTTAGGCGTTTCATTGGGGCAAGCCCCTACTTATGTTGTTGGAATTAATCCTGATGAAAACACAGTGACAGTAGGCACAAAAGAGGATCTGAAAAAACAAGAAATGTTCGTAAAGGATGTTAATTACTTAAAATACGCTAAAATTGAGGATGGGATGGAGTGTCTGGTTAAAGTGCGTTATAAGCATAGAGGTGAAATGGCGACAATAACAAATGATGGTAAAAATTTGAAAGTACTCTTTCATAACAAAGTTGAAGGTATAGCTCCTGGACAATCGGCAGCCATATATGAAGGTGATGATTTAATTTCGGGTGGTTTTATTATGAAGCGCTAGTATGCAAAAACTTTTTTTTATTCTATTTGTTTCTGTTTCTGCCTTTGCTCAGAAAGACTCCATTTCATACAAGTATTGGATAGCCTTTACTGATAAAAACAACTCTAATTATACTGTTTCTAGTCCTGAGGATTTTCTTTCTGATAGAGCAATTATTAGAAGGGAAAAGCAAAATATTCCTATTAAAATTCAGGATCTACCTATTAATTCTTGGTATGCAGACAGTATACAGAATTTAGGTTTTGAAATATTAAATCGTTCCAAATGGTTTAATGGAGTTGTAGTTGCTTCAATTGATTCTTTTCTAGTTGGTGAAACTAATTTCTCCTTTGTTGATTCAGTTTTTTATTTTGGAAGTTGGACTAATAATAAGAATCGTCAAAAGAAAAATTCCAAATTTAACTTTGAGTTCTCAAAAACAGATTATGGCTCAGCTCTAAATCAATTAGCAATGCTTAAAGGGGATATTTTGCACAATAGAGATTTGAAAGGAGCGGGAAAGCTAATCGCTATTTTAGATGCTGGATTTAGCAGAGTAGATGAAATGATTGCATTTGAAGAGCTGTTTGCAGAAAATAGAATTCTTGGGACAAAGGATTTTGTTCAAATAAACAATAATGTTTTTGATGAACATAGTCATGGGATGATGGTGCTTTCTACTATGGGATCTGAAAATAAAGGACAAATAATTGGCACTTCTCCTGAAGCCTCATTTTGGCTATTACGCACAGAAGATGTAGATTCTGAGAATTTGATTGAGGAGTATAATTGGCTTTGTGCAGCAGAGTTTGCTGATAGTGTTGGAGCTGATATTATCAATTCCTCATTGGGCTATACTACTTTTGATGATGCATGCCAAAACCATACTTATACTGATATGGATGGGAGAACAGCTCCAGTAAGCATTGCTGCTACCATTGCGGCACAAAAAGGAATGATTGTAGTTAATTCTGCAGGAAACTCTGGATCTGGAAGTTGGCATTTTATTGGTGCACCTGCTGATGCTGATAGTATTTTATCAGTAGGAGCAGTTGATGAGAATGCTGATTTTGCTTGGTTTTCTTCTTATGGCCCATCTTTTGATGGTAGAGTAAAACCAACAGTAGTTGCGCAAGGAAGAAATACCATAGTTGCCACTTCTGATAATGGTACATTAACTGGCAATGGTACTTCCTTTTCTTCTCCAATAGTTGCTGGATTAAGTGCTTGTCTCTGGGAAGCTCATCCTAATCGAACCAATATGGAAATTATAGATGCAATTATAAAAAGTGCGCATTTACATAATAATCCGAATGATTCTTTAGGTTTTGGGTTGCCTAATTTTGCTTTGGCAGATTTATTATTAACTGAGCCAAGAAATGCAGAAGAATCAGCTGTATTTGCTATTGTTCCAAATCCAATTTCTGCAACATCTTTTCTGTATGTTTATGCTGCTAATTCAGATGCAATGCATATGGAAGTTTATGATATTAGAGGTCGTAAAATCAATAGTTCTTTTCATAATCTATCGCTATTTACAAATAACCAAATATCTCTTTCCTTTTTAAGAAAATATGAGGAAGGAACTTATTTGTTGAAAGTTAATATTGGAAGGCAAGAATTTGTAGAAAAGGTAATTGTTGCAGAATAGATTATTTAATAGGAACAATAAACATCTCTCTTTTTCCAATAAATCCTTTCAAAATATCATCTTGCTCTACTTTCCCAACTCCTTCAGGAGTTCCAGTATAAATTAAATCGCCAATTTTTAAGGTGTAAAACTGGGAAAGATAAGCGATAAGTTTATCTATAGAAAAGAGCATATCTTTACTGTTTCCGTTTTGTACTTGCTCTCCATTCCTCTCTAATGAAAAAGTAATGTTGTTTAAATCCAATTCCGATTTATCAATAAATCTTCTGCTGATTTGAGCCGATCCATCAAAGCCTTTTGCCTTTTCCCATGGCAATCCTTTTTCTTTACATTTTTTTTGGATATCACGAGCGGTAAAATCAATACCTAATCCTATTTGCGAATAGTATTTGTGTGCGAATTTTTCGTCAATATTTTTACCAATCCTATCAATTCTTACCACCAATTCTAACTCATAATGGATTTCATTAGAAAAGTCTGGAATAAAAAAGGGATGTCCTTTTGGTTGAATAGCAGTTTCTGGTTTTAAGAAAAACAAGGGCTCACTAGGGATTGTATTACCTAGTTCCTTCGCGTGATTTGCATAATTTCTTCCAATACAAATTATCTTCATACTTTATGAGTTAAACTTATTTTGAAGCTTCATTTTATCGGCAAAATTGCGCATTACATTTTTGGTGTAAAGCGGAAAATCAGCCTGGTTAACCCAAGAGAAATAGCCTGGATTCTCATTCCAAATTTCTTCTAGTTTTACGCCTTTATATTTTCCGAAACTAAGGATTTCTTTCCCTTCTTCATTATAGCGAATAAAGCCAGCCATATCTGCAAACTTTCCTCCCCTTTGAGAGAAGTCAGCCAAAAATTCAACATTATTCTCAATTTCATCATATTTTTCCAATTGAGCTAAAAGCACCTCAAAAGTTGCAGTTGTATCAGCTTCTGCCGAATGCGCATCAGTTAAGTCTTTATTACAGTAAAATTTATATGCAGCAACTAATGTTCTTTGCTCCATCTTATGAAAAATATTTTGAACATCAATCGCTTTTCTATTTGCCATATCAAAATCAACACCTACTCTTAAAAATTCTTCTGCTAAAAGAGGAATATCAAATTTGTTTGAATTATAGCCACCCAAATCACAATTGTGAATGAGCTTAGCAATTTCAGGACCTAATTCAGCAAATGTTGGTTCATTTGCTACTTTCTCATCAGAAATACCATGAATAGCAGTTGTTTCTTCTGGAATTGGAATTGTAGGATTTACTAGCCAAGTTTTACTTTCTTTATTGCCGTTTGGAAAAACTTTTAAGATTGAAATCTCTACAATCCTATCTTTTGCAACTTGCACGCCTGTGGTTTCCAAATCAAAAAATACGATAGGCTTTTCTAGTTTTAGAGTCATCTTGTAAAAATATAAAAAAAGCCCCAAGCTTCCTTGAGGCTTTTATATTGTTTATAAAAAATTATACAATTGTGTTTGTGTCGAATTGTTCTAGATAATCAGCAACTCTTCTTACAAATTGCCCTCCTAAAGCACCATCTACAACTCTGTGATCATAGGATAAAGACAAGAACATCATATGTCTGATAGCAATTACATCACCATGTTCTGTTTCTAATACTACAGGCTTCTTTTTGATAACTCCACAAGCCATTATCGCTACTTGAGGCTGGTTAATAATCGGTGTGCCCATTAAATTCCCAAACGTACCCACATTGGTCATGGTAATTGTGCCTCCTTGTATATCGTCTGGATTTAATTCAGATGATCGAGCTCTTGTTGCTAAATCATTTACAGATTTTGTAATCCCAACAAGATTCTTATTCTGACATTCTTTAATAACGGGAACAATAAGATTTCCATCTGGTAAGGCTGCAGCCATACCAATATTTACATTTTTATGAATATGAATATTAGTCCCATCAACAGAAACATTTATCATTGGAAAATCCTTTACTGCCTTTGCCATTGCCTCTATGATGATAGGTGTGAATGTGATGTTTTGACCTTCCCTTTTTTTGAAATCAGCTTTTACCGAGTTTCTCCAATTTACAATCTTGGTCATATCAGCCTCCACAAAAGAGGTGATATGTGCAGAAGTTGCTTTGGACATTGTCATATGAGTTGAAATGAGTTTTCTCATTCTATCCATTTCTACAATCTCCACATCACCAGTATCTGCAATAGGAGTAGGACTGTGTTTCGGGCTTTCTGCAGCTTTTGGAGCAGGAGCTGGTTTAGCTGTTTGAGTTGGTTTTTCTGATTCAGCAGAAGAAGTTGAACCTCTACTTTTAATGTAAGATAACATATCTGTTTTGGTTACTCTTCCGTCTTTTCCGCTACCAGGGATTTTTGATAACTCCTTCATATCAATTCCCTCTTCAGTAGCCATATTTCTTACTAAAGGAGAGTAAAACCTATCTTCACTATTTGTTATCTGATGTTTTGTGCTTTCAACAGCTTTCTCTACTATTTCTTCTACTTCTTTTACAACTTCTAGTTCAGTATTAGTTGTTTCAGTTTTAGCAGTTGAAACTTCTTTATCTCCTTCAGTTTCTAAAATAGCAAAAGCTTGGCCTACTTGAATTACATCATCTGCAGAGAAAAGCTGCTCTACCAATTTCCCATCATGTGTTGAAGGTACTTCAGAATCAACCTTATCAGTAGCAATTTCCACAATAGTCTCATCCATCTCTACCGTGTCTCCCACATTCTTACCCCATGAAATAAGAGTTGCTTCAGTTACACTTTCTCCCATTTTAGGAAGTATTAGTTCTACTCTTGCCATTTTATTGTTTTAGTTTTATTGGCTGCAAAAATACGAAAAAAGAATTGTACAGAAACAGATTTATCCAAGTTGATTTATGCTTTTAAAAATGATGTACAAGTCATTTTTCGCTTTGTAATTTTTCGCATACAACATATTGAATTTACGGATTTCATTATCAGTCAATTGCTGCTTGATTGAAGTAATAGGAGAAAGGACACCTTTTCTGATATTTGGAAAATGCGATTCATACTTTTTATTAAATCCAATAAAAGTTAAATTACCCTTTAGTATTCCAAACATATTTTTTATAAATCTTGATGGGGATTTGCAAAGCCACATCAAGATTGGAGAACAGATTAAAAAACCAATTGCAACACAAATATCAATCACTCTTTTATTTCTTTTATTTGCATTTTTACTCAACTCCCAATTAGAATCAGGACAATAGTAATCACCTAATTTCTCTCTAGAATTACTTCCGATAAGGAAATGGCTGTTTTCTGGCAGAATTTTGAATTTTAATGAAGTGTCGGAGAGTGATATGAGCCAAGAGATAATTTCTTTAAAACTAATATCTGCACTTGCAAACACTATTTCATCAACCCTATGTTTTTTGATGATAGTTTTAACATCTCTAATTGATCCTAATGCGCCATCTTCTCCATTTTTGTTTAAATAACCAATCAGTTGAGTATTGTGTTTTGAGTTTGAAATGATATCTGTTGCTCTTTTGTGTTCATTATTCTCAGAAAAAAGCAATAGGTTAGAAGATCTTTTTTCTGCAATGTCAAAATCTTTATATCCAGTAAATCGATAAATAAATCGGAGAAAAATAAAAGTAGAAAAAACAATAAGACTACCTAATAAAATGATCATTCTTGAAAAACGAATCTCATTAAAAAAGTTAGAAAAAGTTGCAATAAGGAGCAAGCCAAAAATTACGCCTCTTGCAACACGGTTAATCCGAAAAGGCTTGTCGTAAGCTCCAGAGAAAAACAATGAAGTGATCCAAATAAGTAAATATGACGGTATAAAAATTTGTGTAAAATTTGATCTAAAGGGATAAGCAGCAAAATTAGCACCCCAAAAATTAGTAAAAGTCAGAATTCCAAGATACATCATTGCAAAATCCACAATTGGTTTTGTAAAGGTTTTGAAAAAATCTCTAATAATAACAGTTAAGGATTTTAATAGAGTAGCAATCCTTATTAAGGGTAAAAAAAGCAAATGTTTGTTAAAATGTTTTTTTACAAATGCAATCATGGACTTGTTGAATCCAATGGTAAAACTCAAAGTATGCCTTTTGTTACTTTCCCCCTTATAATGAATGATTTTAACATCACCCAGATAATAGTTCTTAAAACCATTGTCTCTTATACGTATGCAAAAATCAGTGTCTTCCCAATACATAAAAAAGCGCTCATCTAAAAGTCCGATCTTCTCGAAAATAGATTTTCTAATTAGCATAAATGCACCTACTAAGACCTCTACTTCATGCAGTTTGTCTTTATCACAGCTCCCCAAATAATAATGGTTAAAAGTGGATGATTTCGGAAGTAATTTATGTAGTCCTAAGAACTTAAAAAGAGAAGTGCTAAATCCTGGAACACCTCTTTTACTTTCATCTAAAAACATACCTTTCCCATCAACCATATGTACCCCAACTGCTCCAGCATCTGCTGTAGATTGCATAAATGCAATCGTTTTTTCTAAAGCATCTTCTTCAACTAAAGTATCTGGGTTTAGTAGCAGCACAAATTCTCCTTTTGCCTTTGCAATAGCCTGGTTATTTGCTCTTGAAAATCCAACATTTTCATTGTTGTGTATCAAAGAAACATTTGGAAATTTATTTTTAACCATTTCTGGAGATTCATCCACAGAGTTATTATCTACTACTATAATTTCTGCTTCTAAATTTTTTGTGGCTTTTTCAACAGATCGTAAGCATTGTTCCAAGAAATACTTGACATTATAAGAAACTATTACAATGGATATTTGCATTAATTCACAAAGGAATTTTCATAAGGCAATCGGCTTGAAATAGCTGATGCAAGCGTGATTTCATCTGTGTATTCCAATTCATCTCCAATTGCAATACCTCTTGCAATAACAGAAACAGCAATATTAAACTCCTTAAGCCTTTTAAACAGATAGTAGTTAGTGGTGTCACCTTGCATGGTAGTACTTAACGCAAAAATTACTTCTTTTATTTTTCCTGATTTTACTTTTTCTACCAATTCTTCAATTCTAAGCTCAGAAGGTCCAATGCCATCAATAGGGGAGATGAGACCTCCCAAAACATGATAAACTCCTTTGAATTGCATAGTGTTTTCAATTGCCATCATTACTCGGATGTCTTGTACAACACATACTAAACTTTTGTCTCTTTTCTCATCAGAACAAACTTCACAAAGTGCCAAATCAGAAATAGAAAAACAATCTTTACAATAATTAATATTCTGTATAAGATTGATAAATGATGCTCCAAATTGTTCTACTTGCACCTTTTCTTTTTTTAGTAAATGGAGTACAAGCCGTAAAGCAGTTTTTTTTCCAATTCCTGGAAGTGAGGCTAATTGATTAACCGCTTTTTCAACAAGTCTGGATGGAAAATTCATAATTGCAAATATAGGTCTATTCTTAAATATTCTGATAGATTTGTAAAAAATCAATTCACTATGTCATCCATTATTATAATCACCTGTATTGTTCTTTATTTTTGTTTACTTTTTTTAATCTCTTACCTGACAGGCAAGAATGATAGTAATGAGACTTTCTTTTTAGGAAATCGGAATTCTCCTTGGTATATTGTTGCTTATGGTATGATAGGGACAACCCTTTCGGGTATCACCTTTATATCTGTACCAGGATGGGTAGCCAGTAGTCAATTCAGCTATTTGCAGATGGTGTTTGGTTTTTTTGTAGGGTATTTTGTTATTGCAAGAATTTTATTACCACTTTATTATCGTTTAGAACTCACTAGCATATACACTTATCTGAAAGATCGACTTGGTAATAGTGCATATA
Source organism: Flavobacteriales bacterium TMED123 (assembly GCA_002170165.1). Lineage (GTDB taxonomy): Bacteria > Bacteroidota > Bacteroidia > Flavobacteriales > BACL11 > DUAL01. The sequence goes on along the minus strand of NHFY01000013.1, from coordinate 59,953 downwards.
AAACAGGTTCTTCCTTCTTTTTACTTTCTAGAACTATTGGAGCTTCTTTTCGTTTGTATTTAATAGCTACCGTATTGCAGTTTGCGGTATTTGATGCTTGGGACATTCCTTTTGCGGTAACGGTTATTATTACTATTGCGCTTATTTGGCTGTATACTTACAGAAGCGGCATCAAAACGATCATTTGGACAGATACTCTACAAACAACATTCATGCTGGCAACTGTTATAATCATTGCTTATACATTGGCTAGTCGTATGGATTTGAATTTTGTTGCTTTAACACAAACGATTGCAAATTCAGACTATTCCAAAGCTTTCTTTTTTGAAGACTGGACAGATAGTAAATACTTCTTCAAGCAATTCTTTTCCGGTATGTTTATGGCTATAGTAATGACAGGTTTGGACCAAGATCAGATGCAAAAAAACTTGAGTTGTAGAAACCTGAAAGATGCACAAAAAAATATGCTTGTTTTCAGTAGTATTCTCATCATAGTTGATTTGTTATTTTTATCTTTAGGAGCACTGCTTTATATATATTCAAATCAGTTTGGTATTGTAATACCTGCAAATGCAGACATGCTGTTTCCAAACATTGCATTAAACTCTGGCTTACCTCTATATGTTGGTATTTTGTTTATTATAGGCATTATTGCTGCTGCTTATTCTTCTGCTGATTCTGCTCTTACTTCTTTAACTACTTCTTTTTGTGTAGATATTTTGGAATTTCAACACCAAGAGCCTAACCAACAAATTAAAACCCGTAAGTATGCGCATTTATTTCTATCGGTAGTATTATTAGGGGTTATTTTACTTTTTAATGCGATAAATGATCAGAGCGTAATAAAATCTTTGTTTACTGTAGCAGGATACACCTATGGGCCGCTTTTAGGACTGTATAGTTTTGGGCTTTTCACCCAATGGAAAGTAAAGGACAGGCTTGTACCTTTAGTAGCCGTATCATCTCCTATTATTTGCTATATTATAAAAAAACAAATACCAGCTATTGGTTTTGAGCTGTTAATCATTAATGGGGCAATCACTTTTCTAGGATTGTGTTTGCTTAGTATTCCTAAACGAAAAAAAACGGTCTAAGATCCTTAAAATTAAACAAAAAAATAATTTTAGCTTGCTTAATTCAATTTATAAAGGCATTTTTTGAGGTGAATCATTATTTTGTTTGCGTCCTTTGAAGTTAAAACAACTCCTTAGAAGAGGTTTTTAAAAAACCAACTAAGCGATCGTATCTATCACCAACAGCTCGATAATAAACATAAATATAGTAATCGTTTTTTGTTTGATAATGTGTGCCCTCAATAAAAGAAACATCAACTCTTTTAGTAGCAGTATCATTTAAAGCATAATGATAATTATAATACCCTTGCTTTAACAATACCGCTTTTTCGTATTGTTTTTTAACTGTATTATATTTTAGCTTAAACTCCTCTTTCAGTTGCCAATCAGTTAATGCGCCAAGCACATATAAATTCCCATAACTAATGTATTCAACAGGAAGAGTGAAATGTACAAAAGCATAATCGGCCTCAATTGAAGATTTCCATCCCTCTTGTGACTTAATGAGGAATTTTCCGTTAATATCTGGCTCAATGGAGTAACGGTCAAATGGGCGCTTGTAATCATTAAATAAGTAAACATGATAATTGGTGCTATCAAATGCAATATCTTTTATTCGTTCAGACTGATAACGCAAACTTTTAATGTCAAAATGCCGAAACTCATTATTTCCCCAAAAAGTATTTCCTTTATCATATTCGTAAACCAATTCATCATTTTTCACAAATAAAGGAGACAAATCAGTAATGGTATTATCATCTTTATTATTTTGTTTAAGATGCACTTTGATATCTGAGAAGGGATTAGCTACAACTAGATTAGCGTGTTTTATTGTAAAGTCAATCTCGTGTTTTGTGTTCCTATCTTCAATTATGGTTGCCCTTTTTACATTTGCTTCAATGCTAAGTTGAGTATCAATTACCATAAAACGCTTTTGTATAATTACTTCTTCTTTTTTATTATAGATCTTAAACACATAATTCCCTGATAATAATGGTCGTATATTAATAGTGGGGAACTTAAACTGATAGTGAGTATATTTTTGAATGGTATTAAAAGAAAAAGAATAATCAATAATTCGTTCTTCAGTGAATCCATTAATGTATTCAGGCTGCATCAAATCACTTGCAGTCCAATCAGAATTACAATGAATGATGGTATAATAATAATCTTTAACATCAGCATTCAGATCATCAAAACTAATTAATAGTTTTTCATCAGAGTTTAAATTGATAATAGGTAGAGAAAGCGCATCATGCAATTGATGACAAAGCACTGTTTTTATATTTACATCACTTACTTTATTTTGCAAAACTATCACTTCTTTTTCTTCTAGTTTTGGCTGCACAAATGTTGTCTCATTCTGAATGAATTCATTATCTAAAATTTTTTTTTGACTAAAGCAGGAGGTAAGTAAGATTGAGTTAAAAAAAATGAAAAATAAAAAGTTTAAAAATAGCATTACAATTTTTATTATAAAGTTATAAATAATTGGCACAAATTTATAAGTTTGCAGCCGAAAAATCTAATTTATTTTTAATGTCGAGAGAGATCAGATTAAAAAAAGGTTTAAACATCAATTTAGTTGGGGAAGCTAACAAAGTTTATGCTACTATAAAGCCCTCTGAAAAATATGTTGTTAAGCCCACTGATTTTCATGGTATGACGCCAAAAATGCTTGTAAGGGTTGGCGATAAGGTAAAAGCAGGCTCTGTTTTATTTTCTGATAAATACATGCTGCAAGTTAAATATTGCTCTCCAGTAAGCGGTGAAGTGGTAGCTATTGAAAGAGGAGCTAAAAGAAGAATTCTTGAAGTAGTAGTAAAAGCAGATGCTGAGCAGCAATACGAGCAGTTTGCTAAAGCAGATGCTGCTAATTTATCTCGTGAACAAATAATTGATGCTATGCTAAAGGCGGGTGTTTGGCCTTTTGTACGCCAGAAACCTTATGATATTGTAGCTAACCCAACAGTTACTCCAAAAGCCATTTTTATCTCTGCATTCAACTCAGCTCCACTAGCTATTGATAATGACTTTGCTTTATACGGCATGGAAGAGTTATTTCAAAAAGGATTAGACTTTATTATAAAACTAACGGAAGGGAAAACACACCTCAATATTGATGGAAATACCAATTCTTCTAATGTGTTTAGTCAAGCTAAGAATGTGCAAATAAATAAAATATCCGGACCTCATCCTGCAGGAAATGTTGGTGTGCAAATACATCATATAGATCCTATTAATAAAGGTGATGTTATCTGGTACTTAGAGCCTCAGGATGTTATTACTATTGCTCGATTATTTGTTGAAGGAAAATATGATGTGTCTAGAATTATTGCTGTTGCTGGACCACAAGTAATTAAACCAAGATATTATAGAGTTGTTTTAGGCTCTAGAGTAAATAATTTACTTGATAATAATGTTAAAGAAGGAGAAAATAGGATTATTTCTGGTGATGTTTTAACAGGAACAAGAATTGAGAGTAATGATTCTATGGGTTTTTATGATACGATGATTACTATTATTGAAGAGGGTAAGAATTCAGAGTTTTTTGGCTGGATTCTTCCTGGCTTGAAGAAATTTTCCGCCTCCAGGGCATTTTCTTCTTGGCTTTTTCCTTCTAGAAAATATTCTTTAAATGCGAATATGCATGGTGAAGAAAGAGCATATGTTGTTACAGGTCAATATGAGAAAGTATTTCCTATGAATATTTATCCACATCAATTAGTTAAAGCTATTATGATGGAAGATATTGATCTTATGGAGAATTTGGGTATATATGAGGTGTCTGCTGAAGATTTTGCTTTGTGCGAATTTGTTTGTACATCTAAAACAGAAGTTCAATCAATTGTCAATTATGGATTAGATTTAGTAAGGAAAGAAAACAGTTGATGAAACTATTTAAGAATATATTAAACACTATTAAACCTCACTTTGAAAAAGGAGGGAAACTAGAAAAGTTATATCCTGCTTATGATGCTTTTGAAACTTTTCTATTTGTGCCAGATCATACTACTAAGAAGGGGTCTCATATTAGAGATTCTATTGATCTCAAAAGAACAATGGCATTTGTAATAATTGCTTTATTACCTTGTCTACTTTTTGGAATTTGGAATATTGGAGACCAATATCACTTAGCTAAAGGTATACAACCTTCATTTACAGATAATATAATTTTTGGTTTTTGGAAATTTTTACCATTACTTATAGTTTCTTATGCTGTTGGTTTAACTGTTGAATTTGCTTTTGCCGTATATAGAGGACACTCTGTTAATGAGGGTTATTTAGTTACTGGAATGCTAATACCTTTAATTATGCCAGTTGACTTGCCTTTATGGATGTTAGCAATTTCTGTAATATTTGCAGTAATTATAGGCAAAGAAGTCTTTGGAGGTACGGGTATGAATATATTAAATCCAGCGTTAACAGCTAGAGCTTTCGTGTTCTTTGCATATCCTTCTTACATGTCAGGTGATAAGGTATGGGTACATGGAGCGTTAGTAGATGGATATTCAGGAGAAACAATACTTGGATCTTTAGCAGCAAATAAGTCTTCATGGGAAAGTTTAATGTGGAGCTCTTATGATGCTTTTATGGGATTTGTGCCAGGTTCTATAGGAGAAACGTCAGTTATTGCTATTTTACTGGGTGCAGTATTTCTTTTATTGACAGGAATAGGAAGTGGGCGTATTATATTATCTACTTTTATAGGTGGTTATTTAACCGCTCTTTTATTTAATTATTTTGGTATAAACATGTTGATGAGTACACCTGCTCATATACATTTATTAATTGGAGGTTTTGCATTTGGAGCTGTATTTATGGCAACAGACCCTGTGACAGCATCTCAGACAAACACAGGTAAGATTATCTATGGTCTCTTGGTTGGGTTCTTTGCGATTGTTATCAGAATATTTAACCCTGCTTATCCAGAAGGAATGATGTTAGCTATACTATTAATGAATGTTTTTGCACCACTTATAGATCACTATGTGATAGCTGCAAATATTAAAAAACGTATAAATAGATTGAAGAATTAATGGATGTAAATAAAAATACATATACTTTTATTTTCGCTATTATTATGGTGGTAGTTGTCGCAGCTATATTATCTAGCACATACATTAAGTTAAAACCATTACAAGATAAGAATATTGAATTAGAGAAACAACAAAACATATTAAGCTCAATAGGAGTTAATATTTTAAGAGATTCTGCGAACTTAATTTATCCTATTTATATCAAGGAAGAACTTATTATTAATTCTACAGGAGAAATATTAGATGGATCGGCTTTTGATGTTGATTTAAAAAAAGAATTAAAAAAGGATAAAGACAATCAACAACTTCCGTTATTTATTAGTGAGGTAGATCAAGAGAAAAAATATATTATTCCCTTACTAGGTAAAGGGTTATGGGGTCCAATATGGGGATTTATTGCTCTAGAAGAAGATTTTAATACCGTTTATGGTGCTGTTTTTGATCATAAGGCAGAGACTCCTGGATTAGGAGCGGAGATTAATAGATCTTTTTTTGAAGATCAGTTTGCAGGCAAGAGTATTTTTGAAGCAGATAAATTGGTTTCAATTATTGTTGTTAAGGGAGGTGCCGATCCTGCAGATATGCATGCTGTAGATGGGATTTCTGGGGGGACAATAACATCAGATGGGGTTACTAATATGCTTGCTGAGAGATTGAGTTTGTATTCTCCTTATCTGCAAAGAATGAAACTAGACAATGAGGTGAAATCAGTTATGTCGGAAATGGATACGGTTTCTAGTATAGTCGATTCAACAATTAATTATGAGTAAAGAATCTTTATTTTCAAAGAAAAACAGGAAGCTACTAACAGACCCATTGGATGATAATAATCCTATTACGGTTCAGGTATTGGGTATTTGTTCTGCTCTTGCAATTACAGTTCAATTAGAGCCTGCTGTAGTAATGGCTCTTTCAGTATTTTTTGTGCTTTCCGTGGCTAATGTTATAGTTTCTTTATTACGTAATCTTATTCCGTCTAGGATAAGAATAATTGTACAACTGGTAGTTATAGCTACTTTAGTTATATTAGTTGATGAGGTTTTGAAAGCTTTTGTTTATGATGTTAGTAAAGAACTGTCAGTTTTTGTTGGATTAATTATTACAAATTGTATTATCATGGGAAGGCTTGAAGCATTTGCATTAGGGAATACTCCAGGCAAAGCATTTTTGGATGGTTTAGGTAATGCATTTGGGTATGGATTTATTTTAATTGTTGTGGCATTTTTTAGAGAATTGTTAGGGTCAGGAACATTATTTGGAACACAAGTTATTCCTTTAGAATGGTATATTGAGAATGGAGGTTTTTATGCGAATAATGGAATGATGATCTTACCTCCAATGGCACTTATTACAGTTGGCATTCTTATATGGATACAAAGAATGAAAAATAGAAAACTAATAGAGTCTAATTAAACATGGAAGAATTAGTAAATATATTTATTAAAGCAGTATTCATAGAAAATATGGTTTTTGCTTATTTCTTAGGCATGTGTTCTTACCTTGCTATATCAAAAACGGTAGAAACATCTGTCGGTATGGGGGGAGCAGTAGTTTTTGTTTTAGGAATAACCGTTCCTTTAAACTTTTTATTAGAGACTTATGTTTTACAAGAAGGGGCATTATCATGGCTCGGTGAAAACTTTAATGATGTTGATTTAAGCTTTCTTTCTTTTATTATGTTTATTGCAGTTATTGCTTCTATGGTTCAGCTTGTAGAGATGATTATAGAGAAGTTTTCTCCTGCTCTTTATGGTTCATTAGGTTTGTTTTTACCATTAATTGCTGTGAATTGTGCAATATTAGGCTCTTCATTATTTATGCAAGAACGTGCTTATGTAAATATTACAGAAGCAACTGTATTTGGTTTGGGTTCAGGTTCTGGATTCTTCTTAGCCATTGTTGGACTTGCTGCAATTCGAGAGAAAATTAGATATTCAAATGTTCCTGGCCCTTTAAGAGGCTTGGGTATTACATATATAATTACTGGCTTGATGGGTATTGCATTTATGAGTTTTATGGGAATCAAGTTATAATTTTTATGATATTACTAAGTGCAATAACAATAATAAGTAGTGTAGTCATTTTTCTAACTGTGATTATTACATTAGTTAGTGTTTTACTTTTCACAAAATCAAAACTTAGTCCTGCAGGAAAGATTAAATTAATTATTAATGGCGAGAAAGAATTAGAAGTTGATGGAGGAAATACTGTCCTTACTACTTTGAGTGATGCTGGTATTTTCTTACCTTCAGCTTGTGGTGGTGGTGGAACTTGTGTGCAATGTACATGCCAAGTGCATAAAGGAGGTGGAGGGATTTTACCAACTGAAAAACCACATTTTACAAGAAAACAGATTGCAGATAATTTTAGACTTGGATGTCAAGTTAAAGTTAAAGAAGATATGGAAATAGAAATTCCAGAAGAAGTTTTTGGAGTAAAAGAGTGGGAGGCTACAGTTGTGTCGAATTATAATGTTGCTACATATATTAAAGAATTTATTGTTGAAATTCCAGAAGATATGGGGTATCTTGCTGGAGGATATATTCAAATTAAAATACCTGAAGGAGAAGTTAAGTATTCTGATATGAATGTTTCAGCTCATCCACAAGATCATCCAGGGGAGCCTAATAAATTTGAGTCTGACTGGTCAAAGGGAACTATGAGAGAATTGGTGATGAAAAATGATGAAGAAGTAGTTAGAGCATATTCTATGGCTTCATATCCAGCTGAAGGCAGAAAGATTATGTTAAATGTTAGGGTTGCAACACCTCCTTGGGACAGAGATAAAAATAATTTCATGGATGTTAATCCAGGAATCGCTTCTTCATATATATTTGGATTGAAAGAGGGAGATAAGGTTACTATTTCTGGGCCTTATGGAGAATTCTTTATTAATGATAGTGATGCAGAGATGTTATATATAGGAGGAGGAGCAGGAATGGCGCCAATGCGTTCTCATTTATATGAACTTTTTAAAACATTAAAGACAGGTAGAAAAGTGACTTATTTTTACGGAGGGAGATCTAGGGCAGAGCTTTTTTATATTCATTATTTTAGGGATTTAGAAAAAGATTTTCCAAATTTTAAATTTCATTTAGTTCTATCCGATGCTTTGCCAGAAGACAATTGGATAGAAAAGAAAGGTCTAGATGATTCAGATGGAGATGGATTTGTTGGCTTTGTACATCAAGTAGTTATAGATAAATTCTTGACTAATCATGAAACACCTGAAGATATAGAATTGTATTTCTGTGGGCCCCCTCTTATGAATCAGGCTGTACTTAAATTGGCTGATGATTGGGGAATACCAGATGAAAATGTAAGGTTTGACGACTTTGGCGGATAAACTGAATATATAGCATAATTTTGAAAAAGTGAGGTTCTTATCTCACTTTTTTATTTTTTTGTTAATCTTCAGATTACAATCACTAATTTATAGCTATCAAAACTATTCATTCAACTTAATTCATCTTACTGAAAAAGTTTTGGAGAATAAATCAAAAGTGATACAAATCCCATCTATGTTTTTTTTGAGTTTTGTATTTTTGGAAAATGAAGATAAAAGAAATCACCAATTATTTAGAAAGTATTGCTCCCTTGCATTTTCAAGAAGATTATGATAATTCAGGTTTGCTGGTTGGTAATGAAAATTCAATAGTAGATGCGGCTTTAATCACACTTGATTGTACTGAGGAAGTAGTTCAAGAAGCTATAGCATTGGGGTGTAATTTAATTATTGCACATCATCCTATTATTTTTTCAGGGCTTAAAAAGCTTGCTGGTAATAATTATGTTGAGCGCACTATTATCCAAGCAATTAAAAATGATATCGCAATTTATGCCATTCATACCAATTTGGATAATGTAGGAAATGGCGTAAGTGCAAAAATTGCGGAGAAGTTAGGAGTCGAGAATTGTAAAATACTTTCACCTAAAAAAGATTTGTTAAGGCAACTGGCCGTTTATTGCCCTAGTTCAGATGCGGAAAAAGTAAGGAATAAACTTTTTAAAGTAGGAGCTGGAGATATAGGTAATTATGATGAGTGTAGTTTTACCTCTGTTGGAGAAGGTACTTTTAAGGCAAATGAAGGATGTAATCCACATTTAGGAGAGATTGGAGAGCGCCATCAAGAAAAGGAAGAAAGAATAGAAGTCATTTTTCCAAAACATAAAGAACAAGCTATCATTACGGCCATAAAAGATGCTCATCCTTATGAGGAGATCGCTTATCAAATTTACATATTGGATAATGTTTATGAGAATATTGGCTCAGGAGTTGTTGGAAAATTGTCAAAATCAATGGCTTCAGCAGCATTCTTAGAGTTGCTAAAAAGCACTATGAAAACCGATTGTGTGCGTTATAGTAAATTGGTAAAAAATAAGATAGAAACAGTAGCAATTTGTGGAGGAAGTGGAAGTTTTTTACTCTCCAATGCAAAAAGCGCAAAAGCTGATATTCTCATAACAGCAGATTTTAAGTATCATGAGTTTTTTGATGCTGATGATGATATCATTATTGCCGATATAGGACACTATGAAAGTGAGCAATTTACAAAGGACTTAATTTATGATTTGCTTATCAAAAAATTTAGTAAATTTGCTGTCCAATTATCAAAAGTAAATACAAATCCAATAAAGTACTTTTAAAAAGATGGTAAAAACCGCAAAAAAAACAAGCAAAAAAGCTACAAGAGCAACAATAGAGGATAAATTAAAAGCCTTATACGAACTTCAATGTATTGATTCTGCTATTGACAGGATTAGAGTAGTAAGAGGAGAGCTTCCTTTGGAAATTCAAGACTTGGAAGATGATATTACAGGGCTGAATACTAGAGTTGATAAGCATAAAGATGAATTAGAATCTTTAGAAGAAACCTTATCGGCATCAAGATTAAAGAAAAAAGATGCAAAAGCACTTATTAAAAAATACGATACGCAAATTACTAACATCAAAAACAATAGAGAGTACGAATCGCTTTCTAAAGAAATTGAGTTTCAAAATCTGGAAATAGATCTTTGCGAGAAAAAAGAAAAAGAAATAAAGGCAAAGAAACTATTAAAAGACGAGGTGATTGCTGGAACAAAAGAGAGTTTAAAGGAAAGAAAAAAGGAACTAAAAATTAAAAATTCTGAGCTTGACGAAATCACTAAAGAAACTGAGAAAGAAGAAAAAAGCTTGATGAGAAAATCAGCTAAGGCAAAAGATGTGATTGAAGAAAGGTTATTGACTGCTTACAATAGAATCAGAACAAATGTGAGAAATGGTTTAGCAGTAGTCTCTGTAGATAGAGATGCTTGTGGAGGTTGTCAGAATATTATTCCAGCACAAAGACAATTGGATATTAGAATGCATAAGAAAGTAATTGTTTGCGAACATTGTGGTAGAATGCTTATAGATGCCAATATGTTCGAAAAATAAGATTTAATAAATCATTTATCTTTTAATAGGGGTTTCATATATTTGAGATCCCTTTTTTTATGTCATGAAAAGAATTCTAGTTTTTCTACTTTTTGCATATAATACTCATTTGCTGTCGGCATTTGACATGAATGAGAATATGCAGAATGCATACCTTGCTATCATTGATTTGCAACTTGAAAAAGGGCAATCCTTCATTGATTTAGAAAAAAAACAAAATCCTCAAAATGGAATTATACTGCTGAATGAAAATTATGTAGATTTTCTCACTTTAATTATTGGTGAAGACCGAGAGTTTTTCAAAAAGATTTCAGCAAATAAAAACAGGCGGCTTGCTGCAATTGAAAAGTGCGATAAAAGTTCTCCATATTATTTATATACAAAAGCAGAAATTAATTTGCAATGGGCTTTTGCTCGCTTGAAATTTCAAGAGTATTTTTTAGCAGCTTACGAAATTCAGAAAGCTTATTTTCTATTACAAAAAAATCAAGAGCGATTTCCTAGTTTTCACTTGAATAAAAAAGGTATAGGGCTTTTACATTGTCTTATTGGCGCAATTCCAGAAAATTATCAATGGATTGTAAATGGCATTGGGTTAGATGGTGGTATCATGAAAGGCTTAGCGGAATTAGATGAAGTACTTTTACTTTTTACTGAGGATGAGGATTATAACTGCTATAATACAGAGCTACTTTTTATGATTTCTTTTCTAGAGATGAATTTAACTATAGATAAGAATCGTTTTCAAAAATCATTAACAGCAATTGGTGAGAAATACACTCAGCATATTCTACTTGCTTTTGCGGCAGCTCGGCTATCGGCTTCCTTAGGGAAAAATGAATTGATAATTAAGATACTAAATAATCGCCCACAGCTAGATGGAAAATATCATTTTGCTTATTTGGATTATCTGATGGGAATGTCCTATTTATATCAATTAGATTATGATAATGCAAAGCAAAAATTTGCACTCTTTTTACGTAATTTTAAGGGTGAGAATTACATCAAGTCTACTTATCATAAATTAGCTTGGATCGCTTATTTAGAGCACGATATTAAAACACTAAATTTAAATCTAGAGCAAGTAAAAATTGTTGGGGAAGCAAATTTGGATGAAGATAAACAAGCGCTAAAACAGGCTGAGAAAGGCAGGTTTTCGCATCCTAACCTGCTTAAATGTCGCTTGTTTTATGATGGAGGCTATTACTATAAGGCAATGTATGAGTTAGAAATTATTGAGAATCCTTTATACTTTTCAAACACAGAAAACACAATTGAATATTGGTATAGAAAGGGAAGGGTGTCTCAAAAATTAGCAAAACCAACTGATGAAATAATTTCTTTTTTTGTAAAAACTTTGGAAAAATCAGGGCAGTCTACTGCTTATTTTGCACCAATGTCAGCCTTACAAATTGGTATTGAACATGAAAAAAATGGAGATTATGAAAGGGCAAAATTGTTTTATAATCAATGTTTAAGCATGAAAGGTTTTGATTATGAAAGGGGGATTCACCAAAAAGCAAAAGCAGGTTTAAATCGTATTGCTAATTAGTACCTTAAGCCTAAAGTAAATAAAAATTGATGTGTAGTTGAAACCACAGTTGCAGGTGCTATCAATTTAGCGCTATACATAAAATGCTCATCACTTCTTTCAGATTGGATATAAGCAAAGTCCAAAATAAAATACCCTCTATCAATTCCTAATCCAAAAGTATAGCTCTTTGTTTCTAATTCGGTATTTTCTTTATAAGGGCTACCATAAAGCGCGTAGCCTGCCCTTATTCTAAAGGGCTTGTACTTCAACTCTCCACCTATTCGAATATTTGTTGCTTTTTGATAAGTGGTGTTTATCAGCTTATTTACTTCTGTAAATTTCTCTGTATCAGAATTGAATTTGGCTGAGGCGTAATCTATCATTTCAATATCAGCTGTTATCAACCCTTGCTTTCTAATGTTTATTGCAATACTTCCCATAGTCTTCCATGGCGTCTTTAATTCATAATTAAAATAGCCAAATGGTGAAGCTTCATACTTTACGTCTAATGTGTCGTTAAAATTTGCTCTGATGGCTGTGCTATATTCATCTTCCATCTCATAAAAAGTAGGCGAGTGAAGTGCTCCTCCAACCTTTATCCAATCATTTAATCTTGCAATTGCACCAACCTTCAAATTAAAACCATTTCCAGATGTAGAAAATTCTTCATGGTATTCAAAGCTTTGCAAATGAGTAGCAGTATCGGCAAATTCACTTTCTGTATAAGTTGATTTCTCACGATAATCAATATTTGGCATACCAATAGTAGCTCCTAAATAAATCTTATCTTCAAATGATGTCCCTATAGTAAAAACATATTCTCCGCTATTTCCATTTGATTCTATGATTTTTTCTTGCCTTTTACTCAAGCTAGAGTTTAAATTGGAAATATAATTCCCATTATCAATGGTGTCTATTGGATTAAACAGATAGCTGTTCCAGGCCAGCAGTTCAGCAAAGCTGTTCAAATTATTAATCACTCCTTGTGTGTTTGCATTTGCAACAAAATGATCAATCAAAGAGCTATTACTATTATAGCCATTAATATAAGTCCTATTTTTATAGTTGGCTAGCCTGTTGTAGCCGAAAGCCATATTTATTCTTTTCCACTGTTTGTCATTTTTTTGAGAGGCAACCAGATAACCAAAATTAGAAAAATTAAACCGCATACTTTCATCCGTATTTTTTTCGCCAGCAAAATAGGAAGTAGCAGTATTGTTAAAAATTGAGGGTGTAACAGTCAGCTCGCTAAATTGATAAAATCCAATTCCTGCAGGATTGTAACTCAGTGCAGTAAAATCAGCTCCTAATCCGCCATAAGCACCGGCCATAGCTGAGAATCTTGCTGTACCCATAATATCTGTTTTAGAATACCTAAGGGCATCAATTTCAGTTTGTGCATTGGAATAATAAAAAAGAGAAACGCTTAATAAGCTAAAAAGTAATTTTTGCATTTTGTCATTTTCTTGGTTTTACACTTCTGTTGCCAGATCGGGATGATCCAGAACTTCTATTACTATTTCCACTACTTTTTGTAGTACTTCCTCTAGAATTATTATAGCTTCTATTGGAATTTGATTTTGGATTGGTATATGTCCTGTTACTTTTGGAATTACTTTTGTAAGTATTGTTTTTAGTAGTTTGGGATCGATTGCCTTTGTAAGTGTTGGTTTTTACACTTCTATTGATAGTTGATTTTGATGTTTTTGATTTAGTTGTTGCTCTATTTACACTAGTTTTTACCCCTTTATTTGAGGTAGTTTTTATTTGTCTTTGTGTTATTTTTTTGTCTACAGCTTTATTAAATTTATAATATGTAGTATTCTTGTTATTTAGACTACTTGCCCCAGTTTTAACCGATCTATTGCTGTTTGATTTTGACGATACAGAGCCTCTTGGTCCGTAATACACAGAATTATTGTCATAGCTATTGTGATAGCTGTATGTGTCATTCTCATGATAATGGTGTCCATGATGATAGTGATGACCATAGTGATGATTGTTGTAATAACTATAGTATTTTGAATAATAACCAGAATATCCCCAACTATAATATGGAGAATAATAAGGGTCGTAATTATAACCATAATAAATGCTCAATCCACAATGATAAGGATTGTAGGAATACCAATAATAATCGGTATATAAGCCGCCATAATAACCCATACTCCAAACAGGCCGGTGGAAACGTCTTATTCTAGCAGAATAGGAAAAATCATAATAATCATCTGCCTCATAATAATCACCATAATAATTATTTATTACTGTGCCGTCTTCAGAAGTATCGGAAACAACTGTATTTTTCTCATTTTCCAAATCTTCAGTTGTATAATCCTCAAACTGAGCAAACTCATCGTGTGTTAAATAATTAGCATCTTCATAACTTTTTGTATAATACACTGTTGTGCAAGAGCTCAATAAAATTGCGAATAAAATTGAAAGAAATGTTATTGTTTTCATGGTGTTATTTTTTTAATTTAACTAAAAGAAACAAAGATAGTTTAATTTCATTAAATTTGGCTTTTTAAATTTGATAACGAAAAATCATTAGTAAAATTACAATTTTTAGTATAAATGGTAAAAAACCTGACAGCAAGAGATAGTGATTATTCCAAATGGTATAATGATATAGTACAGCAAGCAGATTTGGCAGAAAACTCAGGAGTGAGAGGTTGCATGGTAATAAAACCGTATGGATATGCAATTTGGGAGAAAATGCAATCTGTCTTAGATAAAATGTTTAAACAAACAGGACATCAGAATGCCTATTTTCCAATTTTTATTCCTAAATCTTATTTTAGTAAAGAAGCAAGCCATGTTGATGGTTTTGCAAAGGAATGTGCTGTCGTTACACACTATAGGCTTAAAAATGCTGAGGATGGTAGTGGAGTGGAAGTTGATCCAACAGCAAGATTAGAGGAAGAGCTTATTGTCCGCCCTACATCTGAAACCATTATTTGGGACACTTATCGCAAGTGGATTCAATCTTACAGAGATTTACCTATTTTATGCAATCAGTGGGCTAATGTTGTAAGATGGGAAATGCGTACGCGTTTGTTTTTAAGAACAGCTGAATTTCTTTGGCAAGAAGGGCATACTGCTCATGCAACTGAGCAAGAAGCCATTGAGGAGACAAAGCAAATTTTGGATGTTTATGCTGATTTTGCAGAAAACTTTATGGCTATGCCAGTTGAAAAAGGTACAAAAACTGAAGCAGAACGATTTGCTGGAGCCATTGAAACTTATTGTATAGAAGCATTAATGCAAGATGGAAAAGCGCTGCAAGTAGGAACTTCTCATTTTTTAGGTCAAAATTTTGCCAAAGCTTTTGATGTAAAATTTGCTACAAAGGAGGGAAAAAAAGACTTTGTCTGGGCAACTTCTTGGGGGGTTTCTACCCGTCTGATGGGGGCGTTAATCATGACGCATTCAGATGATAATGGTTTGGTATTACCGCCAAAATTAGCCCCTTTTCAAGTAGTGATTGTGCCAATTTATAAAGGCGAAGAGCATCTGAAACAAATCAGTAAAAAGGTTGAAATCGTCCAAAAAGCATTACAAGCCAAAGGCATCACGGTAAAATATGATGATAGAGATACGCATAAGCCAGGATGGAAATTTGCAGAGTATGAATTAAAAGGAGTGCCAATTCGTCTTGCTATTGGACAAAGAGATTTAGAAAACGGAACCATTGAAGTTGCTAGAAGAGATACATTGGAGAAAGAAACTTATCAGCTTACTGATATTGAAAATAAGGTTGAACATCTTTTGCAGCAAATTCAGGATAATTTGTACAGAAAGGCACTTACACGAAAAGAAGAAAAAACATATAAAGCAGATTCTTTTGAGGAATTTAAATCACTCATTGAAACAGGCGGATTTGTTTGGGCTCATTGGGATGGTACAAGTGAAACAGAAGAGAAAATAAAACAACAAACCAAAGCCACAATTAGATGTATTCCTATTGAGAAAGAGGCAGAATTAGGCAAATGTGTTTTAAGTGGAAAAGCATCTAATCAGAGGGTGTTATTTGCAAAATCATACTAAAATGGAAAAGGAGATTTTAGATCTTTTAAAGCAAAAATCATGCACTAAGCAAGATGTGTGCCGGAAAACACAAGTAGTTTTCACCAGTTTACAAAAATTATTAAAATCAAAAGCTGAACGTTTATCCAAACAAATTAGCAAAGAAGATAAATGTATAAAAGTGCTTTATTCTTCAAAAGGTAAATTTGAGGCTCAATTAAAATTTTCTGGAGATACGCTTGTTTTTCATATGCACTCCAATGTTTTCGATTTTCCAGAAGGACATTCGATTCATAAAACCAAATATGTAAAAGAAGATAAGCTAAGAAGTTTCTGTGGCGTTATACATATTTATAATTTTTTGTCCGATTCGTTAAAGTATAATCGAATGAATGATGAAGGTTATTTAATCGCCAGAATTTTTATCAATAAAGATGCCCATTTCTTTGTTGAAGGCGACAAGCAATTAGGATTTTTGTTTAAGGATTTTGTTAATCAGCAAATTAATAAGGATACGCTAGATAAGATTATTAACTCAGCCATGATTTATGCTTTGAATTTTGATTTACAAACCCCTAATATAAGTGATGTTAATGTAGTTTCTGTTTATCAAATACTGGAAATGAATTCCAATCAAAAAATAAGAACTGCCAAGCGATTGGGCTACAAATTTTCTTTTGAAAAATAAAGACATCTAACTATTTGCTGAAAATGAAAAATAGTATAGTTTTGCAATCTGTTTTTTTGAAATAATGGCCCGTTCGTCTAGTCAGGTCAGGACGCCAGGTTTTCATCCTGGTAACAGGGGTTCGAATCCCCTACGGGCTACTAAAATTTATTAATTATGGCAAATCATAAATCTGCAATAAAACGAATAAGACAATCTGAAAAAAGAAGATTTTTTAATAAATACTTTCATAAAACTGCAAGAAATGCAGTGAGAAAGTTAAAAGCATTAAGTTCCAAAAAGGAAGCTACAGCATTTTTTCCTAATGTAGTAGCTATGTTGGATAAATTGGCTAAGAGAAATATTATTCACAAAAATAAAGCTTCTAATTTAAAATCGAAATTAGCAAAACATATTAATGCTTTGAAATAAAAGTTTTTCGGTAATCGAATAAATAGGTCTGCCTTTGTGCAGGCCTTTTTTTATTACTTATATTCGCAAGATTAAAAAAAGAAAAGGAAATGTTGCTTATCTATACACCTCAAATTACAGCTAGGCATAAGTATATATTTAATCTTTTTTTTAATGAAATTTATAAAGTTCATTTTCAGATTACAAATGATGTAGGAAACTTTCAAGAGTTTAAAGGGGCTAAACTAAATTATTCAAACAAGCAATTTGCAGATGAGATTTTTATTGAGAGCTATGGGTTAATTGAAGAAAAAGGTATTAATCAGCAAGACATAAATGTGATATTTGAGTATGATCTCCCTGTTTTTTTTCAAGCACAATCAGATGCTACAATGTCATTTGACGTTTTTTCTACTTCATTTTATTTAGTAAGCAGATATGAAGAATACCTTCCTTTTGTAAAGGATGCTCATCAACGATTTCAAGCTGAAAATGCTTTGGCCTATAAGCATGATTTCTTGCAAAAACCAGTGGTTAATATTTGGGTAAAAATGTTAATTGAAAAAATCAAACAACAATATCCAAAATTGCCAATTATTTCTCCTGAATACAATTTTATATCTACTATAGATATTGACAATGCGTATTTTTATTTAGAAAAAGGATTTGTGCGTTCGCTTGCTGGATTTTTGAAATCTATTTTTAGTTTGGATTTTACTGGTGTAAAACAAAGAATGACTGTATTATTAGGCAAAGAAAAAGATCCCTATGACACTTATGATATACAACTGCAATTGCAAAAAGCAAATAATTTAGAAGTAATTTATTTCATTCTTTTGGGAGATTATGGCTTAAATGATAAGAATACCTCCTTTACTAAACGCAAATTTCAACTTCTCATAAAACGATTGGCAGATTTTGCATGTATAGGCGTTCACCCTTCTTATGGTTCAAATTCAGATTATAAGAAACTCCCTAAAGAAATTGGCAGGCTAGAGGGAATAACTAAAAGAGAGATCACAAAAAGCAGACAACATTTCTTGAAACTTACATTGCCGGAAACATATAATCATCTAGCGGATTTAGGTATAAAAGATGATTATACTATGGGTTATGCTTCTGCAGTTGGATTTCGGGCAAGTATTTGTTCCTCTTTTACCTTTTACAATCTAGACACAGAAAGTGTTCTGCCATTAATGGTGCATCCTTTTGCAGTGATGGACGCTACACTTTTATACTATTTGAATTTAAATCCTCAAGTATCTTTAAGTAAAATCAAGCAGTTGGTAAATGAGGTGAAAGCTGTAAATGGCACTTTCATTTCTCTTTGGCATAATGATACTTTTAGTAATTTCAAACAATGGAAAGGTTGGCAAACCGTTTATGAGGAATTGATAAAAGTGGCAAAGTAGTGATCAAGCTATTTGAAAATAAAGAGATTGACAAACAAAAGTGGAACAATTGTTTGGAGCAATCTAAGTGTGCTAAGATTTATGCTTATTCTTGGTATTTAGATATTGTTGCGCCAAATTGGAAAGCCTTAATTCAGGATAATTATAAAGCAGTTTTTCCATTACCAATTAAAAAGATATTGGCTATTTCCTATATTTCACAACCATTATTCACTCAACAATTAGGTCTTTTCTCATCTGATAATAGTGTAAAATTTGAAGATTTTCTGTCACGAATCCCAAAAAAAATATGGTTAAGAAGTTTGCAAGCACATAACAATTCAAACTATGCTAAAACAAAAGACAATTTTGAACTAGATATTTCGGCTGTTATTGAAAATATTCGAGAAAAATATTCTCAAAATACCAAAAGGAACATAAAGAAAGCAAGAAAAAAGCAGCTGATAATCAAAACTTGTTCAACTCAGTCATTGATTCAACTTTTTAAAGCAAATAAAGGGAAGGAGGTTAAGGAGATGAATGAGAAGAGTTATTCTGTTCTGAGTAATTTACTAGAAAAGGTTAAAGAAAAGCAAAAAGGAAATTGTTATGGAATTTTCAAAGATGATGAATTGATTAGTGCCGCTTTTTTTAGTAATTGTTTCAAACGATCAATTTATCTTTTTGCAGCATCAAATACTTATGCAAAAAAAGTGGGGGCAAATCATTTACTAATTGACACTTATATTGAAAAATATAAGCAAGATTCTTTAATTTTGGACTTTGAAGGATCAATGATTCCTTCATTAGCAAGATTTTATGCTTCATTTGGTGCAGCAAAAAAACCATATTATATTATAAAGAGAAAAGTATGGAAATAATCAATTTAGGAAAAGTAAACACCATATTTAACCATTTCATCAGTGAAATTAGGGATGTGAATATTCAAAATGACGCCATGCGTTTTAGAAGAAATATAGAGAGAATAGGAGAGATTTTTGCTTATGAAATCAGTAAAAAATTGGAGTATCAAAATCAAGAAATAACAACTCCACTTGGCATTACTACCGAAAGGTTGATGACAGAAAAGCCGGTACTTGCCACTATTCTAAGGGCTGGACTGCCATTACATCAAGGAATGTTAAATTATTTTGACAGCTCAGATAATGCCTTTATTTCTGCTTACAGAAAACACAGTACGGGAGGTAAATTCGAAATCAAGATTGAATACATGGCATCTCCTAATCTGGAAGGCAAAACACTAATACTTTGCGATCCTATGTTAGCCACTGGATCTTCTATGGTATTGGCTATGGAAGCAATCCTTACTAGAGGAACCCCAAAGCATATACATATTGTTTCTGTTATATCTTCTACAGCAGGTGTTAATTATGTAAAAGAAAATATTCCTATAAAAAATTGTACACTTTGGATTGGTACTGAAGATACTGAAATGACTGCTCAATCCTATATTGTACCAGGCTTAGGTGATGCTGGTGATTTATCATTTGGACAAAAAGATTGAATACATAAGATTGATTATTAGCAGATGAAAAAACATATATTTTTTGATTTAGATAGAACGCTCTGGGACTTTGAAACAAACTCTCACGAAACCCTTTTAGAGATTTGTGAAAAATACAATTTAACCAATCTTGGAATAAATAATTATGCTGATTTTATTAAAAAATACAAAGATATAAATGAAAAACTCTGGGATTTATATCGAGATAATAAGATTACTCAAAAAGATTTAAGAAGAGATAGGTTTCAACAAACTTTATCACAATATCAAATTACAGACTTTCAACTTTCAGAAAAAATAGGAGAAGATTATATTGATATTTGCCCTAGAAAAACAAAGTTATTTCCTTATACAATAGAGGTTTTGGATTATTTGCAATCCAAATATCAATTACATATTATTACAAACGGCTTTCACAAAACGCAACATATTAAATTAGAACATTCTAATTTAACCCCTTATTTCCATCAAATTATTACTTCAGAGAAAGTTGGAGTAAAGAAACCAAATCCTAAAATATTTGAATTTTCACTTTCTAAAGTAAATGCTAGTGTAGAAGAAAGTGTTTATATTGGAGATGATCTAGAGGTAGATGTTTTAGGATGTCAAAACTGTGGAATAGATGGTGTTTATTTTAATCCTAAAAAAATTGAACATCAAGAAAATCCTAAATATGAGATTAGTTGTCTATCTGATTTAAAGGGGTTATTTTAAATCCTCCTTTCTCAAGATCCTTCCAAAAATCAGGGTAAGATTTTTGTACTACTTTAATATCATTTATTTGTACTTCTCCAAATATTAAACAAAGAGGTGAAAAGCTCATAGCCATTCTATGATCTTTACAGGTCTCAACTTCTTTATTCTTATTTAATTCTTGCAATCCCCTCTTAACTGATTCTATTCTATCCGTTTCCTTGTCTTTTAAAGTAGAAAGTCCAGTTAAATCTGATTCTTCTCCCAATCCAAAAAGCGTACATTTTACAGGTTGATACAAATCTGGATTTTTAAGTAAATCTATCGCATTAGGAATATTTTTTGTTTTGTTTTTAGTTAAAGTTAAAATACCCTTCACAAATTCAGAATGAACTCCAAAACTTTCAAATAATTCCATTACTCTTTTATCTCCTTGTATGGAATTTTGGGTTAGACCATTAAGTTTTATCTTACAATAATTTGATAAAGCCGCAATTTCAAACCAAAAAGAAGCAGATGACCAATCTGATTCTACTTCATAATCTTTACCAATATATTTTTGATTCTTAATTGATATGATATTATCCTCCCATAAGTGATGAACTCCGAATTGTTTCATCAAATTTAGTGTCATTGAAATATAAGGTTTGGAAACTAGTTTCCCAATAATCTCAAGTTTTAAACCTTTTTCTAAGGTTGGAGCAATTAATAATAATGCACTAATAAATTGAGAACTAACACTTCCATCAATTTGTATTTTTCCACCAGATAGATCCTCTCCTACAATTCTAAGTGGCGGGAAGTTTTCTTCCTCAATATATTTTATTTTCGCCCCTAATTTTCTTAAAGAATCTACCAATTGTTTTATGGGTCTTTCCTTCATTCTTTCACTTCCTGTAAGTATATATTCTTCTCTTTCTAAAGTAGAAAGAAAAGCTGTTAAGAATCGAAAGGAAGTTCCTGCAGCACCTACATCTATTGTATTGTTGTTTGAGTTTAATGCTTTTTGTAAGCTAATAGTATCGTCAGATTCTGAGAGATTTTTAATTTGAAATTTATCTTTACAAAGTGCCTGAATAATTATTAATCGGTTGGAGATACTTTTAGAGGATGGCAAATCAATTTCACAATTGACCTCATTTGTAAGATGAGAAATTTTATAATTCATCTGATGAAAATAAATGATCTGCCGAGCACTCACCAATTTGATTTAATAGAGAGAAACTAATTTTTCCATCCTTATTCTTTTTATCGTTAGCTAAAAAAGGAAGTAATTCTGACTTTTTTGGAGGATGAGGTAAAGAAAAATTAGATAAAATATAATTTTTAATCTCTAACTTATCATCTAAAGAAAGATTGGAAAGTTCTGTTTCTAGTATTAACCCTATAAAAACGGCTTCACCATGTAAAATAGGAGTTCCTTTTTTTAAATAGAAACTCTCTATTGCATGTCCATAAGTGTGTCCGAAGTTGAGTTTTTTTCTTTCACCTTTTTCTAAAGGATCGGATATCACAATATTGTTCTTTATATCTATAGATGTGGTAATTATCTCTTTCCAATCTAGGTTCTCAAATGGCAAAGAAGTTATCTTGCTCCACAAAGCTTTATCTGCAATAAGTGCATGTTTTACTACTTCTGCAAAGCCAGATTTCAATTCATTTTCAGGAAGTGTTTCTAAAAATTCAGGATATATAAAAATAGATTTAGGATTATTGAATACTCCAATCTGATTTTTCAAATCTTTAAAATCCACACCCAATTTTCCGCCTATAGAAGCGTCTACCATTGCCAGTAAGGTAGTTGGAATCTGAATGAAATTAATGCCTCTTTTATAAGTAGAGGCACAAAAACCTCCCATATCTCCAATAACTCCTCCTCCTAAATTAATTAACAATGAATTTCTATCGAATTGGTATTCTGTAAGTTTCTTCCAAATAAAATTACAAGTTGAAATAGTTTTTTTGTCTTCACCTGATTTTACTTCAATAATAACAGAGTTATCAATTTTTGGAAGTTTACATAAACAATCTCTTTTAGTATTTTGATCTACTAAAATTGCAATTTTGGAATAAGATGAAAGGTCTAATTTAGAAAGAGAGCTGTCCCCTATCCAAACAGAATAACCAGATGAAACTATTTCTTTCACTGAGTTACTTCTGGTAAAGGATTTCCTGTGCATCCATTAGGATACGAAATACCCAAAATTGTAGAAATAGTTGGAGCAATATCTCTTATGTATACTTTTCTATCCGTTATGCCTTTTGGGATTTTTCCACCCCAAAATATTAAAGGTACATGTGTGTCATATGAATAACATGAACCATGTGTAGTGCCTCCGTTCCGCCAATTAACAGAAAGCCAACCACTTTGTAAACTAACTATTACATCTCCAGATTTTTTTTGATTGAATCCTTTTTGAATTAAAGAATGAAAAGAGTTAGAATATTCGTTTTCATGTAATTGGGTTGCTGTATAGGTGTTCTTTACCCATTTATACTGTAATAAAAAGTTTGCGCATTCTTTTTGAATTTCTTCAATACCTACATTTAAATTATCTAAAATAAATTGATGATTTAAGTATAGATTATTATTTGAAAAGTTTGAAATATATTGATTAGACCCCTCTTTATTACTAGGCCAATTGTATTTTTTCATTAGATGTTCTTTAAGTTCACTAGTCATTATATTTTTATCAAAATATCCAGCAGGTATTTTTCTCTTCATTAACTGATTAGGCTCAGAAACTACACCATGATCTGAAGTGATAAATATTAAAGTATTTTGAAATCCTATCTTACTGTCAATATATTTAAGAAGGCTTGCTATATCTTTATCTAATCGTAAATATGTGTCTTTTATTTCATGCGAATGTGGTCCAAATTGATGACCTATATAGTCAGTAGAGGAAAAACTTAATGTTAAAATATCTGTAGTATTGCTTTGGCCTAATTTTTCTTTTTTTAAGATTTCAATGGAGAGATCTTTAACAATACTATTGCCAAAAGGTGTTTTTTTAATAACACTTTCTCCATTTGTAAATAGTAGTGAATCTAAATTATGAGAAAACAGGCCATTCACCTCCCATTTCCCTTGTAAATATTTTGAAATAGAATTTGTATTAATTTTTTTAATATAATCAGGAAGGTCTTGCATGTAATAAGATGAACTAATCCATTTTCCATTATTTCCTAACCAGTATGCTGCATTAGCTGTATGGCCGGCTGATAAGATAGCCCCTCTGTCTTTTAAAGAAACTCCAATAACTTTACTTTGTTCATTGAAAAGTTTTAATTCATCTCCAAATGTTGTAGTAAGCATGTTGTGTGGTGACATTTTTCCATCTTCAGAAATTTCGGTATTTTTAAGTGAAAAACCAATAATATTCATTTCGTTGTCTCCAACACAATAAATATATTTCCCAGAATTTTTGTCGTGCCAATCGTTTGCAATAATTCCATGAACTGCAGGAGTTGTTCCTGTAAAAATAGAAGCATGACCAGGGCCAGTATAAGTTGGAACATATCCAAATTGGCAATTACGGAAGAAATGACCTTCATTAATTAATTTTTTAAAACCATTCTCTCCAAGATCTTCCCAGAAACGATAGATATAATCGTAACGCATTTGGTCTACTACTATACTAACAACTAGTTTTGGCTTTTTTTGGGAATAAGATTGCAACCCAATAAGAAGGCTTAGAATTACTAATATTTTCCTCACTTTTTATAATTTTTTATTTGATACGCTATAATAGAGAGGATTACAGCAACCAACACATCTGCAACTGGAGGTGCTTCTGGCCATCCAAAATTCCAAATACAAACGGCAATCAGCCACAGAATCCAAATGCTATCAAATTGTTTCATTTTACTTTTAGCCTATACAATTTATAGGCAAGCAAACTTACAAAAAGCCCCCAAAACATCCCGCCAATAACATCATAAGGGAAGTGTACTCCCAAATAAATACGACTAAATGCTATAAGTGCTGCCCAATTAAACAGCCAAAAAAGCACTTTTCTGCTCCTTAGAAACAAAGCAACAAAAAAGGCAATAGCAAAGCTGTTAGCAGCATGAGAGGAAATGAATCCGTACCGCCCACCACAATCGGTAACAAAACGCATTTCTTGCATGATAATGGGTGTGTGGCAAGGACGCAACACTTCAAATTGGTTTTTGAATAAATGAACACTTCCAGAATCAGAAAAAAAGATAAGCAGAACAATGGCTAAAAGTGTCCATGCAAATTGCTGTTTCTCTTTTTTATAAAGCAAATAAAGTATGTACAGATACAAAGGGATCCAAACAAATTTGTTGCTAATAAGAAGCATAACAGGATCGACAGCATCAAAGCCCATGCCATTTATCAAATGGAAAGTAAAAATATTTATAGCATCAAAGCAGTTATGATCACCCATTACTTATTTAGTTTTGTCCAGATTAAATCTTTCAATTCTGTAAGACCTTGTTGAGCTACAGAAGAAATAAAAAGGCAAGGTAAATCTTCTGGCAACTCTTTAGCAATTTCAGTTTTTAACTCTTCATCTAACATGTCAGATTTTGAAATTCCTAAAATCCTGTCTTTATCCAACAATTCTGGATTGTATTTTTTCAATTCTCCAAGTAGAATTTCGTATTCCTTCTTAATATCAGTTGCATCTGCAGGAACCATAAAAAGCAAGGTGGAATTTCTTTCAATATGTCTTAAAAATCTTAATCCCAAACCTTTCCCTTCTGCAGCTCCCTCTATAATTCCGGGAATATCTGCCATGATAAATGATTTATGGTTATGATAAGAAACAATGCCCAAATTCGGTACTAATGTGGTAAAAGGATAATTGGCAATTTCTGGTTTAGCTGCCGAAACTACCGAAAGCAAAGTGGATTTTCCTGCATTTGGAAATCCTACCAAACCTACATCTGCCAGTACCTTTAACTCCAAAATATACCAGCCTTCTTTGCTGTCAATACCTGGCTGAGCGTATCTTGGTGCCTGATTGGTTGAGGATTTGAAATGCGAGTTTCCTCTACCGCCCATACCGCCTTGCACCATTACAAATTCTTCATCATGAGTTGTGATTTCAAAAAGCAGCTTTCCTGTTTCTGCATCTTTTACAACAGTCCCAAGTGGCACTTCTATTATCTGGCTTAAACCATCTTTTCCGTGTTTATGATTTCCACTTCCACCACCACCATGCTCTGCAAAAATGTGCTTTTGATACTTTAGGTGAAGCAAAGTCCACATTTGCTCATTACCTTTCAGTATGATGTGTCCGCCAGTTCCACCATCTCCACCATCAGGGCCGCCTTTAGCGGTTGTTCTATCTCTTAAAAAATGGGCAGATCCAGGTCCTCCTTTTCCAGATCGGCAAAAGATTTTTACATAATCTACAAAGTTGGAGTTTTTTACTTTCATTTAGAGTGTGTCAATAACTGTATTTAATTTTTTAGCAATTTCCGTAATAGAACCTACACCTTCAATTTCGCTTAACTTATTTTGCGCATGATAATAAGCCTTAAGTGGTGCAGTTTTATTATTGTATTCGTTTATTCTGTTGGAAATAATCCTTTCATTTTGGTCGTCTGCTCTTCCAGAATCCTTTCCTCTTTCTAATAATCGTTTGATTAATTCTTTATCTTCTACCTTTAAAGAAAGCATTGCAGAAATAGAGGTGCCTTTGTCTACTAAAAGCGCATCTAAAGCTTCTGCTTGTGCAGTTGTTCTGGGAAAGCCATCAAAAACAAAACCATTTGCATCAGCGTTGTTATCTAATTTAGAAGAAATCATACAAATCACTACTTCATCAGGCACTAAATCTCCTCTATCCATAAGTGTTTTTGCTTCTAATCCTAAAGCAGTTCCTACTGCAATCTCACTCCTTAAAATATCTCCTGTTGAAAGATGCACTAAATTATATTTGTTAATTAATAAGTTGGATTGAGTTCCTTTTCCGGCACCTGGAGGGCCAAATAATACTAAGTTTAACATGTTTATTTAGTTTTTTAATTTATAAATATTCGGCAAATTACGGCCAATTTCGTCATAATCCAATCCATATCCTACTACAAATTTATTTGGAATATTTTTACCAATAAAATCTATGACGATATTCTTTGTGTAGGCTTCTTCTTTATACAATAAGGTGGCTATTTTTAACGATTGAACCCCTTCCTCATTAAAAAGTTCTACTATTTTTTCTAATGTATTTCCTGTATCTACAATATCTTCTATTATGATAAGATTTCTCCCTTTTACATCTTGATTAAGACCAATTAACTCATTTACTTTTCCTGTACTTTCTGTACCTTCATAAGAGGCAAGTTTAATAAAAGAGATTTCAGAATTAGGAATTGTTATCTTTCTCATCAGATCAGCAGCAAACAAAAAAGAACCATTTAATACAGCAATAAACAGTGGATTCTTAATTTCTGAAGTATTTATTTTTGATGCGATATCATCTAAAATCTTTTTTATTTCTTGATCGGAAATAAAAATCTCAAATGTTTTATTATGTAAAGTTATCTCATTCATTTTTTCCAAGTAGAAGAAGAAATTTCTAACTCAATTTTTTCATTAGGTATAATTTTTACCGATTTGTAGTTGGTTCTGTATTTTTCGTTAAACGATCTGTGTGTATTATCGCAAAAAGGAAGTGCTTTGCTTAATCCACAAGTGCAAATACTATACTTCTTATCCTTTTCTAATACAATTGTCTTCATTTAATTATTACACCAAACTTTTCTTAAAGTTAATTGATCATCTGTAGCATTATCTTTCTTTTCTAATTCTAATAATGAATAATAATTCTTGATCTTTAAGATCTCCTCTTTTTCAGAAAATTTCTTTTTGATGGTAAATGTAACCTCATCATTACACGATTTTAAAATATCCGATAATTTTCCTTCTATTTCTTTTCCATTTACTTTTGTTATCTCGTCCTCTGGAGCAATTCCATTTCTATCCGTTTCAGAATTTGGCTCTACTTTTTTAATGATAACTTTCCCGTTTTCTTTCACAGCCACAAATCCAAAATACTGAGCTGAAAGATTTGGATTTTTCTTTTCTTTTAACTCAATTCCCACAGTTTTCATAGCAGATTTTAATGTAGGAATGTAATCCTCTGTTCCATAAATATGGTTTTCAAATATTTCGGCAACTTTCAATCCCCCAAACTTAACACAAGTATTTCTGAAATCATCTTCTGAATATCCTTTCCTTTTTAAAGCAAAATCATCATATAGCTCTTTCATTACCGAATGTAGACTCTCTTTACCATTAGTGTTTTGGATAATTTCTAAATCTATCATAAGCATACAAAGTGCTCCATCTGGATAAATAGATGTTTTCCTATCTGGAGCACCTAATTTATAACCATCCAGCCAATTATCAAAACCACTATCAGCTACCGATAAATTATATCTTCCATAGTTGGTAAGATGTCTTTCTAAATTCTGATTTTGTGTTTTAGAAAATTCTTTCCAATTAAAAACACCAGAATTATACAACATCAAATCTCCCATATACGTTGTAACTCCTTCCGCTACAAATCCTGTTCTAAAATAATTTTCCTTTGTATAATCATAAGGATACATTTCTTCTGGACGAATTGCTTTTATATTCCAAGTATGGTACAATTCATGTGAGCAAACTCCCAATAAATCCTCATACCTTTTGTTCATTATCTCCTCTCCAGGACCTAAAAGCAATACTGTATTTTTAGTATGTTCCACTCCATGATAACTTCTGTAAGGGGTAATCTGAAACAAAAAGTGATATTCATCTACGGGAAAGTCTCCAAAATGTTGTATCTGACTTTTGGTAAAAGATGTAAAATCTTTTTTTAATTTTTCCCAATCTGGCTTACACGGTCCTTGAAACCATAAATGAAAGGGTATTCCATCCACATAATAACTATCATGTTGTAAACTATCCGAACAAATTATTGGAGATTCCGCTAGTAACTCATAGCCTTTTACCTTTAAAGTTTTTCCTTCTTTTTTCATGGAAGTAGCAATCTTATAACTTTTAGGGAGATCTAAATCTAGAATATAATCTTCTTCCATTCTACCTGCAATGTAGAACATACAATGTACAGGATTTAAATAGAGTTGTTGTTCATCTAAATAACAAGCTCCCGCATCTAGCTGATTGGCATAAAAATTATACACAATAGTAATTTCCTCAATTCCTTCTGTATCTACTTCCCATAAATCTTTGGTAATTTTTTTAAAAGAAAGTGGATTATTGTTTTCGTCAAAAGCTCCCCACTTCTGAATGTTCTGAGAAAAATTCGCTAACTCGTACCTGCCAGGCCTCCAAGCAGAAAGTTGGAACTGCATTTTATCCTTGCCATTTGTACTTGTTGTTAATTGAAAATCAACATAGTGTCTGTGTGGATTTTTATATGAAATATTATACCGAATCATGCTAATAAATAAAAAAACAAAAATACACTTATTTTTAAGTAGTTAGTTTCAAAATTTGGATGGTATAAATTTTTTACATTTGCGACTAACCTAAAAGTGAAGATGAGAAAAGAAGAAGTAAAATACGACTGTAGTCATTTTCAGGGTCATATTCCTTGCAAGCCTAATAAATTGCATGATGTACAATGCGATAATTGTTCGCATTATGAATATGATGCTGATGCTATTATTCATTTGGACAGTAAACAATCCTGCTTGGATGCGATTTATAAGATATGTGATTTTTCACAGGAAACCGCTGCTCATAAAGAAAATGCTAATATACAAACGGAAAAAATAAAAATCCTATTTATTAAATTAGGCGCCATTGGTGATGTTATCCGAACAACTCCACTACTCGAGAAGTTTAGGAAGCAATATGGAGATTGTCATTTTACTTGGGTGACACTGAGCCCTCAAGTTGTCCCAAAAAATGATGTGGATTTAATTTTTAAATGGGATGCATCTTCTGTGGCTTATATTTCAAATCAGCAATTTGATATTGCCATTAACCTTGACAAAGACAAAGAAGCTTGTATCTTGCTTTCAACAGTTAATGCCAATAAAAAATTTGGTTTCAATTGGAAAGATGGGCATATCAACATTGCTACAGCAAAGGCAGAACACAAATTAATTACTGGTTTTTTTGATCATATTTCAAAAAAGAACACCAAAAATTATTTAGAAGAAATCTTTGAAATCTGTCATTTTGATTTTAATTTGGAAGAATACCAAATCAATTTAAATGAGGATTTAAGTAAGCAGTGGTATGAAAAAATAAAAGCCTTAGCAAATGGAAAAACCATAATAGGGCTTAATACCGGTTGCGGATTGAGGTGGAAAACGCGTCTTTGGCCTCGAGAATATTGGATATCGTTAATAATTGAATTAGAAAAGTCAGGCTATTTCTGCTTACTTATGGGAGGGCCTGATGAAGATGAAATGAACAGCTATTATCAATCAGAAACCAATGCAACTTATCTAGGAACTTTTCCTTTAGAACAGTTTATTGCGCTTGCAAATAGCACAGACATTATCATTACCCCTGTTAGTATGATGATGCATATTGCTTTAGCGCTCAAAAAGCAGTTAATGCTTTTTCATAATATTTTTAATGTATATGAATTTGAATTGTATGGTAGAGGTCTAATTATAGAACCTACTAGTGGTTGCGATTGTTATTTTGGGAATAGCTGCAAAAGAGAAAAAAGTTGCATGTACGACATATCAGTACAAGATGTTTTGAGTAATATTGCACAACTAAACAAGAACCTAAAAAAGAGTTAATATGAACTATGATTTAATTGTAATCGGTAGCGGTCCTGGAGGATATGTAACGGCTATCCGAGCATCCCAATTGGGGCTAAAAACAGCTATAGTGGAAAAAGAAAGTTTAGGAGGTGTTTGTCTGAATTGGGGTTGTATCCCAACCAAAGCACTTTTAAAATCTGCTCAAGTATTCGATTATATCAATCACGCTTCAGATTTTGGAATTAGTATAAAAGATGCCAATGCAGATTTTTCAGCTATTATTGAAAGGAGTAGAGATGTAGCAAATGGAATGAGTAATGGAATTGCTTATCTAATGAAAAAGAATAAGATTGAGGTAATAAATGGTTGTGGGAAAGTAGTGAAAGGGGGGAAAGTAGCCGTAACAGAAGATGGAAAAACTACAGAATATGTTGCAAAACATACCATTATCGCAACAGGAGCAAGAAGTAGAGAATTGCCAAATCTTCCACAAGATGGTAAAAAAGTAATTGGTTATAGAGCGGCACTTTCTCTAGGAGTTGCACCTAAGAAAATGGTGATTGTTGGCTCTGGAGCAATAGGAGTAGAGTTTGCATACTTTTATAATGCCATGGGAGTAGAAGTAACGGTTGTGGAATATATGCCTAACATTGTTCCTGTTGAAGATGCAGATGTATCTAAGCAATTACAAAGATCTTTCAAAAAATCAGGTATTAAAGTGATGACAAATGCTTCTGTAGAAAGTGTGGACACCAAAGGAAGTGGCTGCAAGGTACTTGTTAAAACTAAAAAAGGAGTAGAAACGATTGAATGTGATATGGTGCTTTCCGCTGTAGGTATTCAGGCGAATATTGAGAATATAGGATTGGAGGAAGTAGGTATTAAAACCGATAGCGGTAAAATTATAGTTGATGATTTTTATCGCACTAATATACCTGGAGTACATGCCATTGGAGATGTATTGCCAACACAAGCACTTGCCCATGTCGCTTCTGCTGAAGGTATTATTTGTGTGGAAAAAATAGCAGGTCACGATCCTGAACCTATTGATTACGGAAACATTCCGGGATGTACCTATTGCGCTCCTGAGATTGCTTCAGTTGGTATGACAGAAGAAGCTGCTAAACAGGCGGGTTATGAAGTGAAAGTAGGGAAGTTTCCTTTTAGTGCTTCTGGAAAAGCTTCTGCCGCAGGGCACAAAGATGGTTTTGTAAAAGTGGTATTTGACGCTAAATATGGCGAATGGTTAGGCTGTCATATGATAGGGTATAATGTAACAGAAATGATTGCTGAAGCTGTTGTTGCACGTAAATTAGAAACTACAGGGCACGAAATATTAAAAGCAGTTCACCCTCACCCAACTATGAGTGAAGCTGTAATGGAAGCTGTGGCTGATGCTTATGATGAAGTGATACATATATAGTTGCTAGTAACTGGTTGAAAAATAAAAAGCCCACAAATTGGTGGGCTTTTTTATTATTGAATTCTTATAGGCTAGTTTTACTGATACTATAAGTTCAGAATTTCAGATTCAATCTCTAATGTGTTTGCCCACTGCTTTGCTTCAGATTCGGAGAAATAGGGGCCTAGATATACTTGATAAGTGGTTTTATTGGAATTTGACACTGCAGGCAAAAAGAAATAACTAGCATCATAACCTGAATTGGCTTTTTCATCTGCAAACATTCTTGCTGCATCTTCATTGTCAAATGATGATAAAAGAATAAGGTGTTTAGCTTCTCCAAAATCAAGAGTATACTGTAGAGCTGCTACAATATTTTCTTCAACTACTGGCTCTTTAGTATTAGTAGTTTCTAAAGTTAATGAGGAAAAGTCAAAATTTTCGTAAAAGTAATACCCGCTATATGCTAAACCTCCAATAAGAAAGAGGGTAATAATTTTTTTCCAAGCAGATGAAGAAGATTTTTTCTCAGTTTCTATTTGTTCTGGCACAACATCTTCATCCGAACTTTGTGTGGCTTTAGGATTGTAAGTAGGGTAAGGAGGAGTATTTTCAACTTTTGGTTGTTCTCTTTCTCCCTCTTGTTTGCTTTTGATTTGCCCTAATCTTTCTTGTAAAATTCTTAACCTTTGTTCATTATCATAGTTTTCCATTTTGTGTCTTTTTTTGAGCTTGTAAATATATTATTAATTCATTGTGTTTTCAATAGTAAGTTCAAAAAGTTCTGAGAGTTTATATCCAGCCTGTTTTGCTTGTTTAGGGATAATGCTTTCAGTAGATAATCCAGGGATGGTATTGATTTCAATAAGATAAGGTATTGTTTTCATGATTATAAAGTCAATCCGAACAATCCCTTTAAGTCCCATTTTTTGATATATATTTTTAGTTATTTCTTGTACTTTTCTGCTTTCTATTTCTGGTATTCTTGCAGGAGTAATTTCATCAGAAAGCCCTTTGTATTTTGCTTCAAAATCAAAAAAATTATTATAACTAACAATTTCCGTTGGTGCAAAAACCTCTACTTTACTATGCGTAAAAATACCACAACTCACCTCAGTTCCTTTAATAAATTGCTCAATAAGCACCTCATTGTCATGTTCCAATGCAATATGAATGGCATTTTTTAATTCTTCTTTTTTTTCAACTTTAGAGATACCAAAACTAGAACCAGCTGCATTTGGTTTTACAAAACAAGGTAAACCAACTTTTTGCAATATTTTTTCTGTAATTATTTTTTCTCCTTTTCTGTAAAAATAAGATTCGGCACATTGAAAGCCTAACTTTTTTGCATACTCATTGCATTTGAATTTATTGAAAGTAATTGCGGATTCTATTGCTCCACAACAACTATAAGGAATGCCTATCGCATCTAATTTTATTTGTAATTCTCCATTTTCAGCTGGAGCGCCATGTAATGCCATAAATACTAGGTCAAAACAAATTTTTTTTTCTCCTTTAGAAAAAGAAAAATCAAACTTATTTATTTCAATACTTTCTTTTTCAATT
Source organism: Flavobacteriales bacterium TMED123 (assembly GCA_002170165.1). Classification (GTDB taxonomy): domain Bacteria; phylum Bacteroidota; class Bacteroidia; order Flavobacteriales; family BACL11; genus DUAL01. The sequence continues at coordinate 26,489 of NHFY01000013.1, read as the reverse complement.
AATGCTTCCCATTTATCGTCTTTAATATGAACGATTATACCATTGTATTTTTCTTTACAAAGATTTGCTTTTACAACTTTAGCACTTTGCAATGAAATTTCATATTCTGCTGAATTTCCTCCCGTTATAATGGCTATATTTTTCATTAGATGCTTTAAACAACAAATGTAAAACATTTATTGTATTAAATAAAAACTCTTAAAGGCTTCATAATTTTTATATTTGTAATTCGTTAAGCAAAAAACCTAAGCTTTTGGAACAAGACAATAAAAACAAGTTTTTCCCAGTTTCTTTTTTAAGTAAACACCATCTTATTAAGCAGATTTCTTTTGCTTTATTGGCTATGATGCTCTGTTTTTTTCTCTGGCTAAAATATATTGACATTTACACATTACACGATAGACATATCGTTCTTCCTGATTTTTACGGTGTTCATGTTCATGATTTAGATTCAGTCATGCAAGCACTTAATTTGAGATACATTGTAATTGATTCAGCATTTCATAAAAAAGTAGAAAAAGGAACGATACTACAACAAGATCCTATTGCAGGAACAAAAGTTAAAAAGCATAGAAGAGTGTATTTTACTATTAATGCTCTCCAAAACAAGATTGTGAATTTTCCAAATATTACAGATTTATCTTTAAGGCAAGCCGTTAGGCGATTAGAAAATTTGGGCTTGGTTGTAGGTGAATTGGAATACAAACCAGATTTGGCAAGAAATGTTGTGCTGAGTCAGAAAGTGAATGGAATTAAAATAGAAGCTGGACAAGAACTTTTTGCAGGTACTAAAATCGATTTGGTAATTGGAAGCGGACTGAGTGATAAAACTACAAATATTCCTAATTTGATGGGGCTGTCGCTTGTTAAAGCTCAAACAGAAATTAAGGTCGCATCTCTAAATATAGGTGTTGTAATTTTTGATGAAGCTATTATTGATTCTTCAGCTGCTGTAGTTTACAAACAAAGCCCAAAAGCAGATGAGAAAAGAAAAGTACGATTAGGAACTTCTATAGATATTTATTTGCAATGAAAAAATTAAGTTTATTCTTTTCCTGTTTTCTCTCCTTTACATTCCTGGGAGCACAGGAGGTAATTTCTATTTTAGAAAGCAATCCATTGTTGCAAATTAAACCTAATCAGCAAGATCAAAAGATGCGAACTGCTTCAGCAATTACCTTGCCTTTTTTAGATGATTTTTCTTATAATTCTTATTTTCCAAATTATCTGTTTTGGGAAGATAGTTCGGTCTTTGTGAATCGTTCTTATCCAATAAATCCAGTAACAATAGGTGTGGCTACTTTTGATGGGCTGGATGCTAGTGGAATGGCCTATGATATTTCAGCATCCACGCAAGGAAAAAGGGCAGACTCTCTTACTTCCAGACCAATTGACTTATCAGTAGTAGATTCTGCTTATTTACTGTTTTATTATCAAGCTCAGGGTTTGGGAGATAATCCACAAACACAAGATTCCTTAATACTTGAGTTTCTTTCAGGTATTGATACTTTAGGGCTTCCTGTTTGGCAAGATGTTTGGAGTGTTGCAGGACAAACTACTCAAGAATTTCAAAAAGTTACAATTAAAATTAAGGAAAGTAATTATTTACATTCAGCTTTTCAATTTCGTTTTAGAAACAAAGCAACTCTTTCAGGAAATTATGATCATTGGCATATTGATTATGTGAAGCTAGACGAATACACTGCAGGGCAAATCCCTCCAATAAATGATGTGGCATTTGTCTATGAAAATCCTCAGTTACTTAAAAGATATAGGGAGATGCCATGGGTACAATATTTGGAAAATACAGTTGGGGATTTAAGGGACACCCTTGACATTGTTTTAAGAAATAATGATGGGGGTTTTAGCATTCCATATCGTTATGATGTTTATGAAAATAATAATCTTGTTGAGCATTATCCTTATATTGGTAATACAAGAACTGTGTTAGTCGGAGACTATGATTCTATAGGTAATTTTAACTTTGTTCAACCCCCAGTTTATTTAAGTGATACGATATTTAAATCAAATAGTACGGATAGTGCTACATTTTTATTTAGAAACCTTATAGAACCCGGTTCACTTACAGATTATAATCAGAACGATACGCTTGATCATTTTCAAATTTTCAATTCTCATTATGCTTATGATGATGGTATAGCAGAATTTGCTTATGGCATTAATGTGCAAGGAGCGAAAATGGCATATCAGTTTGAGCTGAACAAAGCAGATAGTTTACGCATGATTCAGATTTATTTTGCACCAATGCAAAATAATGTAAGTAATATTCCTTTTCATCTGGTAGTTTGGGATGATAACAGTGGTGAGCCTGGAAATGTTTTGCATACTGAAACTACTTATCCTGTTTATGAATATAAACTCAATTTTCATAATTATTATTTGACTGAACCTATTGCACTAGATGGTATATTTTATGTTGGGATTCAGCAAACGACAAACGATATGTTAAATGTGGGTTTAGATAGAAATTCTCCTTCAAACAATTATATGTTTTATGATGTTGGTGCTGGATGGAATTACTCCCAATTTCCTGGTGCTTGGATGATTCGTCCGGTACTAAGATCGACTCCTATTATTTCTGCAACATTTGAATTAAACCAAAAGTTTGACATTCAGATTTATCCGAATCCTTTTGATGATTACACAATCATTGAGTTGAATGAAATATTAAATAACAAAGTTCAGCTTTTTGATGTTAGTGGTAGATTATTACGCAATTTTGAAATGCAAAAAAATCGTTTTCAGCTTACGAAAAACAACTTAAAAGCGGGAGTTTATTTCTTGCGGATTCAGAATAATAAAGGCATCTTCAGAAAGAAAATTGTTATCCAATAAATGGAGGAAAATCAAGAATTATTTGAGCATTATAAATTTGTAGCCGACAAAGGGCAATCTCCTCTGAGAGTAGATAAATACTTGATGAACTTTATTGAACATGCCACTCGAACTAAAATTCAAAAAGCAGCACAAGATGGAAATATTAAGGTAAATGGTAATGAGGTAAAATCCAATTATAAAGTAAAATCTGGTGATACCGTTACAGTAGAATATAGCTCTCCTAAAAAAGAATTTCAGCTTATTCCAGAAGATATTCCATTAAATATTGTGTATGAGGATGATGATTTACTTATTGTAAATAAAAAACCTGGTATGGTTGTTCATCCTGGATTTGGAAACTATTCTGGTACACTTGTTAATGCATTGGCTTTCCATTTTAAGAATTTACCCAACATGGGGGAAGAAGATAGGCCAGGACTTGTGCATAGAATTGATAAAAACACCTCTGGTATTTTAGTGATTGCTAAAACCGATCAAAGCATGAGTGTTTTAGCGAAAAAATTTGCTGACAGAGCATTAAACAGAAGATATATTGCTTTGGTTTGGGGAGATTTAAAAGAGGATAAGGGTTCAATTACTGGACATATTGGTAGAAGCCTAAAAAACAGAAAAGTGATGAGTGTATTTGAAGATGGAGCGCATGGGAAGCATGCGCTTACGCATTATAAAGTATTGGAACGCTTTGGTTATACTACATTAGTAGAATGCAAACTAGAAACAGGGAGAACACATCAAATAAGGGCGCATTTCAAACATATTGGACATCCCCTATTTAATGATGAAGAATATGGTGGAAATCAAATACTAAAAGGAACTACATTTACCAAATACAAGCAATTTGTTCAAAATTGCTTTAAAATATGCTCAAGGCAAGCCCTTCATGCAAAATCGCTTACCTTTTTCCACCCAATTAGTGGAGATAATATGCAGTTTGATTCTGAGATTCCAGCAGATATGATTCAATTAATTGAAAAGTGGAAGGCTTATGCAAAGCATCAGAAAGAAGATTAATTAAAATCTTTAATCGTATTGTAAAGCGTATCTCTTTCTATAGGCTGGCGTTTTACCTTCTTTATTAAGTCCACAATATCTTCAGTAGTCATTTTAGGGTTTTGATCTTCAGCTCCCGCCATGGAATAGATTTTTGTAGTATCGTCAATCGTTCCGTCAATATCATTCACGCCAAAGGCAAGTAGGGTTTGCGCGCTCTGTTTTCCAATCATAGGCCAATACGCTTTTAAGTGCTTGAAATTATCTAAATAAATTCTGGCAATTGCAAAGATCCGCATATCCTCAATCACTGATGTTTCATTTATATGCGACATTTGGTTGTTTTTGTTTCTGAATTTAAGCGGAATAAAAGTATTAAATCCTCCAGTATTATCTTGCAAATTCCTTAATCTACTCATGTGATCGATAATATGTTTAGGCTTTTCAATATGCCCATATAGCATAGTTGCATTAGAAGGCATGCCTAAAGTATGTGCCGCTTTATGAATTTCAAGCCATTGAGCTGATGAGCATTTATCTTTACAAATTTCTCTTCTTACCTTCTGATCAAAAATTTCAGCTCCTCCTCCAGGCAAAGAGTCTTGTCCTGCATCTTTCAAAATTTGTAACCCTTCTTTGTAGCTTACTTTTGCTTTACGGCAAATGTATTCTAATTCCACAGCTGTGAAAGCCTTAACATGAATCTGAGGTCTTAGTTTTTTGATTTTTTTGATGAGATTTGCAAAAAAGTCTAATCCCATTTTTGGATGTACTCCACCAACAATATGTACTTCAGTAATATCTTTTGGGGCATTATTTAGCATATCGAGCATTTCCTTTTCAGAATGTTCCCAGCCCTGTTCTTTCTCTCTTAATAATCTGGAATAGGAACAGAATTTACAATCAAACACACAAATATTAGTAGGTTCAATATGAATGTTTTTATTGAAATAAGTTTTGTCGCCATGCAAGCATTCTCTTATTTGATTTGCTAAACTACCAAGCAATGCAAGTGATGCATTTTCCAATAGAAAAAGTGCTTCATCATCACTGACTCTTTCTTTATTTTTAATTTTCTTGGAAATATTTACCAACTCTTTAGGTAAATAATCTACTGAAACTGAAGCTGTATCCATTATTTTGAGAATATTATTTTTTCTACACTTCTACCTTTATCAGTGTCAATTATTGCAAAGTAAATACCTTGAGGATAATTGGATAAATTTAATGTAAAGATATCATCTTGAATTTTAGATGCAGATAAAATCTCCTCTCCAAGCACATTCTGAATACTAATTTTCCTCACATTAATATTCATGGCAACTTTGAAATTCACATTCCCATTTGTAGGGTTCGGATACACGCTAATTAAATTATCGTGAAGCTTTTCATTTATTCCAGAGAGTAAACAGCCATTAGATGTTTTTAGAGCTGCTCTTCCTCCTTGTGAAGTAGGAGTATTCATAGTGTAATCCATGACATTGATTTGTCCATGTGTAAACATCCAAGTTGTTGTAGAATAAGACATATAATTTTCATCCATATCTAAAACATCAGAGGTAAAAGAATTTGAATATTGGTTGTCATTGCAAGTGTTGTTGTTAGTAGTTGAATTCACGCTACCCCAATATATTCCGTCGGTAGCAGGTGTATCATCTACATTTAACCCATCTCTATCGCAACATATTGTATTTCCCTGACTATCTAAACAATTATTAGATGGCCAATTACTTTCAGAAAAAGTATGATTTAACCCTAAGTAATGGCCTATTTCATGTGTTGCTGTTCTACCATCATTTTGACCAGAGCCTGCTGCATTTCCTATTGTTCCAAAATAAGCATAATCTATTACTAAACCATCTTTCCAGGCGTTCCAACTTACAGACTGATTGCCTGGCAAGTAGGCATACCCTAGTGTTTGCCCACCTCCTGCATTGCTTAAATTACAAACCCAAATATTCAAATATTTTAATGGATTCCATCCATCTTTTCCGTCTGTTGCGGTTCTTTTCATGGCATTAGAATCCGTATTATCATCTGCATTAAAAGAAGCTTTTGATGTTGCTGTTCTTGTAACCCCTGTTGTTGCATTTCCATTCTCATCAGTAGTAGCCAAGCAGAATTCTAATTCTGTGTCGCCTGCATAACTCAAGAATGTGTTTCTTGGTGGATTTGGAAATTCTGGATTTGTTTTTCTATAATCTTCATTTAAAATTCTTATTGCATCCTCTATCTGATTTTGGGGAATGTTGGTACCTATTCCTAGATTATGTGTTTGTCTATGTACGACATGCACTACGACAGGAATAGTAATAATAGAATTCTTAGAGTTTGGATTTTTTATAAGCCATTCTTCTAAGTTATTATAATAATTTTCTACTATAGTTTTATATTCTGGATTTGTTCTCATTTCATTTTCCATAAGCGGAGTAGTCATGCATTTTTTTTGATTTCTTTGCTGTGCATTTACTAAAATTGTCATTAGAAAAAATGCTATAAATATTAATTTTTTCATCTTACTTTTGAATTATTAGTTTTTTAATTATACGCTTATTATTGGCAGTTATATTCAAATAATACAAACCATTTTTCTCTTTGCTTAAATCAATTTCTGTTGTTTCAGATAATACCATTTCTAGAACCAATTGCCCAAGGGGATGAAAAATTTTTATATAATTAGAAATATTTTTGGAGTAATGAGGGTATTTCACATAAAATTTTCCAGTAGAAGGGTTTGGAAATAATTGTATCTCATCTTTTTTAATTTGATTTATGCTTAACGCATTGATACAAAAGTAAGCAGTATCAGCAAAAGTAAAAGGCGAGCTGCTTGCTAATATACTAGCATTAATCTCTTTTTTTATGTTGAAAAAACCATTTCCATAATTACAACAAAAACCATCTCCAAAATCATCAAAAATTACAAATTTATAACATCCGTCTTCTAAACAATACTCCTGCTTATAAAGCATGTTGCTAGATAAAGAGTCATCCTCATCAATAATATTGAAATTATCATCATATAATTTCCAAGAAGTTTCCATACCGTAATTATCTGTAACTAAATTCAATAATATTTTATTGCCATATTGAGTAGAAAAACTAATATTTTGCTCATCATTCTGAGGGTTTATGTCAGTTGAATTATTCGGGTTAATGCTAGAAACAGTAAGTGTATGGGCAGTGCCATTTGCAGGGATTCCTGCTAATAAAATGGTATCCGTCTGATATTGTGAAAGTATACCACTCCACACTTGAAAATTAGGGTTTCCACCATCTACAGCATATTGTATTGTTGTCACAAATAGGCTGTCTGTCCCAAAATTTTTCAAAACCACTTTTGGATAAACAGGGCTTGCGCATTCTACATTTTGTGTATTAGGGTTGATAATTGCTACTATTCCAGCATCTGCAGTTGACATTGTTATTGCTTGGCAGCCATCAGAAGAGATAAGCCCAGATCGATAGGTATTCATAGTAGCCATTGCTCTTTGCTTCTGACCTTCAGTGAAAAGATTCATGCAGTAATCATCAGAGTAGTCCATAAAGTTCATAAACATATCTCCGTTGTTTCCACAAGAGGGTTTAGGGTGTAAATTGCAACTAAAATTAGCTTCTTCTTGCTGAGGAGTGTCAGCAACAAAATCATCTCCACAAGGGTTATCTCCCCACAGATGAAACAAGCTTAACCAATGGCCTATTTCATGGGTTGTTGTTCTTCCTTTGTGATAGGGATGACTTACTGTTCCTATTGTTCCAAATCTTTCATAATCGACTACAATACCATCTGTTTGAGGATTTGCACTAGCTGGAAACTGTGCCCAACCCATTATAGGACCTGCTATATCACAAACCCAAATATTCAAATATCTGTTGGTGTTCCATGCACTACTTCCTCCATAATTGGTGAAAAATACACTATCAGAATAAAGTGGAAATTCAGCAAGACTAGTTTGCTTTCGTACAATTCCATTAGTAGGAACTCCTAAATATCTTTTCGCCAAACAAAATTCAATTTGCATATCTGCAGCATAGGGCATAAAATCAAGTGGCGTATTGCTTGCATCTTGATTCAATCTTCTAAAATCTTCATTCAAAACATCAATTTGAGATTGAATTTGGGCATCTGAAATATTTTCGGTATTGTTCTTATAAATGATATGCACAACAACAGGAATGGTAATTGAAGAAGTTTTGGCGCTTGAATTATCTTTTATCCATTTTTGAATTTTTTGTTCAAAAGCATTCTGTTTTTCTATGTTTTCTGGATTTAGTTTGTTCAAATAATCATTACGATTATTTGTTCCGCATTTCCTTTTTTCTTGAGAAAATGCAAAAATACTTGAAAGTAAAAAGAGAGTAAAAGCTAATTTTTTCATTCAAATGCAAATTTAAGGCTTTATTTATAAAGAAAAAGAATAAAATTTTAATTTCGGCATACAATTATTACAATATGAAATTAGTTTTTGCCACCAATAATCCGCATAAATTGTCAGAGTTAAAGACTATGCTTCCAAAAGAGATTGAGCTTTTGAGTTTGTCTGATATCAATTGTCATGAAGAATTGCCCGAGACACAAAATACCTTAGAAGGAAATGCAATGCAGAAGGCGTCATTTGTATATCAAAATTATGGGTACAATTGCTTTGCTGATGATACTGGTTTGGAAATAGAAGCGCTAAATAATCAGCCAGGGGTGTATTCTGCTAGATACGCAGGACTGCATTGTAGTGCTGATGACAATATAAAAAAGGTTTTGCAGCAATTACATGCAGAAAACAACAGGTTTGCTAATTTCAAAACTATTATTGCGCTCATTATTGATGGGCAAGAAAATTATTTTGAAGGCGTTTGTAGCGGCAAGATAACTTTGGCTAAAAATGGCAAACAAGGTTTTGGATACGATCCTGTTTTCAAACCAGATGGTTTTGAGAAAACTTTTGCTGAAATGTCAAAAAAAGAAAAAGGAGCAATTAGCCATAGAGGTAAGGCGACTAAAAAGCTTGTCCAATACTTGAAAATAATTAGTTGCCAAAAACTTTTTTAAGTAGGGCAGAGGTTCTTTCTTTTGGATTCTCTCTAATGGAAATTTCTTGCTGAGCTAGCATAAAAAACAAACCATCAATCGCTTTTTGGGTAACATATGTTTCTAGTTCAGGGTCTACCTTTTCAACAAATGGAATTTTATTGTAAGTGCTAATCACACTTTTCCAATGTTTAGTAGCATCTACTTTGTCCAATGAGGTTTTTGTAATAGGTTTGAATGCAGTAATTAATGCTTTATTGGTGGTATTTTTTAAGTAATCAGTACCAGCAGTTTTCGTTCCTTTTACAATACCAATCGCATCTTTTATGGTCATCTTTTTTATTGCATCAATAAATATAGGCTTTGCGGATATCACGGCGTCCTCTGCTGCTCTATTGATGCTCAATACTACTTCATTAACCTTTTTTTGCATACCTAATTGCTTGAGTTTCTCAGCAACTATTTCTGCTTTTTCTGGAAATGGAATCTTTACTTTCGGATTAGCAAAATAGCCATCATTTTGTGATAATAGATTCACGCCTTTTTCTGTTCCTTTGTTTAGGGTTTCTTTTAGCGCATTCGCTGCTTCTTTTTCAGAGAAAGGGCTCTGGTTAATAAGTTCTTTATTGACTTTTTCAGCCGCCTTTTTTAAGTCTTTCCAACTTTGAGCCTGTGCAAAAAAAGGAAAGCAAAAAATAAAAACAAGTAGTTTCTTCATGAATGTTTTTTTAATCGTGTCCATTTCAGGTTTTATTCTTGAACCAGTTGGGGATTCTTTTTTCTAGGTACAGCATACAAAATTAAAAAATGAAACTAATAAAGCAATTACAAGTTTAATGTTTTACTAATAAAAAAACACTTATTGAATGCTTAATAATTCAACAATAAAGACTAATGTAGCATTTGGCGGAATACCAGCTTGAGGAATACCTTTATCACCATAAGCCAAATTGCCTGGAATAGTCAGTTTCCATTTATCGCCTACTTGCATTAATTGCAATGCTTCTACCCACCCAGGAATCACACCATTTACTTGGAAAGAAACAGGTTCGCCTCTTTCAATAGAACTATCAAAAACTGTGCCATCTACTAAAGTACCATGATAATATACAGTTACTTCATTTTCTGCAGTAGGATTTGTTTCTCCTTCACCATTTACAAGTATTTCATATTGTAATCCGCTTGCAGTGGTTTGAATCTGTTCATTCACTACCTTTTCCTCTATCCAAGCTTTTGCTACTGCAGCTAATGAATCTTGTTTTTTCAATCTTTCAGCCTCTTTTTTTTGTTGTAGAGTTTTGAAATAATTCTCCAAAATCTTTTGAGCTATTTCTTGTGAAATCAATGCAGAGTCATTGTTAAAAACATGCTCGATACCCATACCAACTGCATCTGCATTTATATCATCAAGTCCTTGTCCTTGAAGTTGTAAGGCGTTAAAGGTTCCCAAACTATAACTTACACTATCTATTTGGGTTTCTAATTTTAGCGACTTTTTTTCATTTGGATTACAAGCGTAAAGAGCAATTGCTGCTATAATAAAAGTAAGGTTTAATTTTTTCATAATTTTTTTGCGGCAAATATAAACTTTTACATTTTGCAAAATGTTTTACAATTGCTTAATTTGTATATTAGCCCACTTTCTAAAAACAACATGAATATAATACAAACACCCTTAAAAGAACTTCTAGTAATTGAGCCAAAAGTTTTTGAAGATGATAGAGGGCATTTTTTTGTAAGTTGGAACAAGAAAATATTTGAAAAGCAAGGCTTAAAGCTAGATTTTGTGCAAGATAATCAATCGCTTTCATCTAAAGGTGTTTTAAGAGGTTTGCATTTTCAAAATCCACCATACGCACAAGGAAAATTGGTAAGGGTGATTCAAGGGGCAGTAATGGATGTTGCGGTTGATATTAGAAAAAATTCCCCTACTTACGGAGAATACTTTTCTATTAAATTGAGTGGTAAGAACAAAACATCAATTTGGATTCCACCAGGTTTTGCTCATGGATTTGTTACTTTAGAAGATGATACTATCTTTACTTATAAATGTACAGCTGTTTACAATAAAGAATCGGAAGGTTCAATTTTTTGGAACGATAAAGATTTAAATATTGATTGGGGGATGCAAAACCCTATCATCTCAGAAAAAGATGCTGTTTCACCAACATTTTCCATCTTAAGATCTGAATTTTGATGAAACAAAATAAAGTCTCTTTTCTTTCCTTTTTAACAGTCCTTTCTTTTTTCTTTCTTATTTTTTCATATCCAACCAAAAAACTTCCAGAAGACAAGTTACATGAGAAAAAGTTTAATGAAAAGTACAGTATTTTTGCAATAAACAAGCCAGAAAACCTTAATTTTTGTAGTGAAGCACTTTCAATAAAGTCAGACGATATTTGGGAAAGAATGGATAAAGAATTGCTGAAAAATATTTATTGGCAATCTAATACTATGCTCTACATAAAAAGAGCATATAAGTTTTTTCCTATAATTGAGCCAATATTGAAAGCCAATAATATTCCAAATGATTTTAAGTATTTAGCGCTAATTGAAAGTGGGTTAGAAAATGTAGTTTCCCCATCTAATGCAGCTGGATTTTGGCAAATTCTGCCAAGCACGGCAAGAGACTATGGATTAGAGGTGAACAAATCAATAGATGAGCGATATAATTTAGAAAAGGCAACCAAAGTGGCATGCGATTATCTAAATAAGGCTTATTTGAAATTTGGCAGTTGGACTATGGCAGCTGCTTCATACAACAAAGGGCAAAATGGGATTTCAAGATTGATTGAAAATCAAGGCACGAATAATTACTACAATTTGTATTTAAATTCTGAAACTTCTAGATATGTTTTTAGAATTATTGCAGTTAAGGAGATTTTAGAGAATCCAAAAAAATATGGTTTTGTCTATCGTCAAAAAGATTTGTATGTTATGCCAAAATATAAAGAGATTCAAGTAGATACAACCATTTCCAATTTGGCCAGATTTGCTAAAAAACAAGGCATAAACTACAAAATTCTCAAGCAGCTCAATCCATGGTTAAGAACAACCTCAATGCCAGACAAATCTAGAAGAAAATACATACTTAAAATTCCAACTGATCCATCTATTTTGGTATTTGATGATTTTGAAACACCAAATTTGGAAGAATAAATAATGGCAAAGCAAGATACAATCAATATTTATGGCGCAAGAGTCCATAATTTGAAAAACATTGATTTAGAAATTCCAAGAAACAAATTAGTAGTCTTTACTGGTTTAAGTGGAAGTGGAAAATCCTCTCTTGCTTTTGACACTATTCATGCAGAAGGGCAAAGGAGGTATTTAGAAACTTTTAATGCTTATGCTAGGCAATTTTTGGGCAATATGGAACGCCCTGAAGTAGATAAAATCACTGGATTAAGCCCAGTTGTTTCCATTGAGCAAAAAACTACTTCAAAAAACCCAAGATCGACAGTAGGAACCATAACTGAGATTTACGATTATTTGCGTTTGCTTTTTGCGAGAGTAGGTTTGGCTTATTCGTACAATACTGGAGAGCAAATGGTAAAATATACCGATAAGCAGATTTTAACATTAATCAAAAAAGAATTTAGTGGGAAATCCATTAATATTTTAGCCCCAATTGTAAAAGCAAGAAAAGGACATTATAAAGAACTGTTTGCTCAAATTGTACGCAAAGGATTTGTTAGCGTAAGGGTTGATGAGCAAATAATGGAAATCACACCTGGTTTAAAGTTAGACCGATACAAAACACATGACGTTGAGATTCTCATTGACAGAATAAAAGTAAATAAAGAGAATGAAAAAAGAATGCTTAATTCATTACAACAAGCATTAAAAGATGGAGATGGTGTAATGATGGTTTTGGAAAAAGATAAAAACAAACCTAGGTATTTTTCAAGAGCTTTAATGTGCCCAACTACAGGCATTGCTTATAAAAACCCTGAGCCCAATTCTTTTTCTTTTAACTCTCCAAAAGGCAGCTGTAAACATTGTAATGGGATAGGCACTTTAAAAGAAGTTGATGAGGATAAGATTATTCCTGATAAAACTAAAAGTATAAATCAAGGAGCAATAGCACCAATTGCTAACAGAAAATCGGACTGGATAATCAAGCAGTTGGAAATGCTTGGGAGAAAGCATAATTTTAATTTTAATACGCCAATTTTAAAAATCAGTAAAGCAGGCGTTAATGCCATTTTCTATGGAGAGTCTGGTAGCTTTAATGTGAAATTAAAAAGTGTTGGTATTTCAAAAAATTACAAATTGCATTTTGATGGAATTGTCAATTTTATAAAAGAACAAGCCAAAATCTCGCATATGAAAACCATTGAAAGATGGGCCTCTAATTATATGTCAGAACGTAATTGTCCTAAATGTGAAGGTAGCAGGTTAAATAAAGAATCTTTGCACTTCAAGGTAGGTGACAAACAGATTAATCAACTTACAACAATGGATATTGCAAAATTTGATAAATGGCTGCATACTATTGAAAAACAATTGAATAAAGATCAGAAATTGATTGCAAAACACATCATTAAGGAATTGAAAAAAAGAGTGCAATTTATCTTAGATGTTGGTCTTTCATATCTTAGTTTAGATAGAACATCAAAATCACTATCTGGTGGAGAGGCGCAAAGAATCCGTTTAGCTACTCAAATTGGTACCCGACTTACAAATGTCCTCTATATTTTAGACGAACCTAGTATTGGTTTGCATCAAAAGGACAATCAGAAACTAATCAATTCCCTGAAAAATTTGCGTGATATTGGTAATTCCGTAATTGTTGTAGAGCACGATAAGGATATGATTGAGTCTTCCGATTTTATTGTGGATTTGGGTCCTAAAGCTGGAATTCATGGTGGAGAAGTCGTGGCTAAAGGAAGTTTCTCGCAAATTCTGAAAAACAGAAATCTGACGGCTAAATACCTCAATAAGCAATTACAAGTTGATATTCCAAAAAGAAGAAAAACAAATGGGAAATATCTGGAACTCTTAGGCGCAAAAGGGCACAATTTAAAATCAGTTGATTTAAAAATTCCATTGGGTGTATTTGCATGTGTTACAGGTGTTTCGGGAAGTGGAAAATCTACATTAATTAATGAAACACTTTACCCTATACTTAATAAATACTTTTATAGAGGAGTAAAAAAGCCTTTGCCTTATAAAGAGATAAAAGGAGTAGAATATATAGACAAAGTAATTGAAGTAGATCAATCTCCTATTGGAAGAACACCAAGGTCGAACCCAGCAACTTATACAGGTGTCTTTTCTCACATAAGGAGTTTGTATGCTAATCTTCCTGAATCCAATATAAGAGGTTATAAAGTGGGGCGTTATTCCTTTAATGTAAAGGGAGGCAGGTGTGAGAATTGTGAAGGGGCCGGGCTTAAAACCATAGAAATGAACTTTTTGCCTGATGTATTGGTGCAATGTGAAGTTTGTAATGGAAAACGCTATAATAGAGCAACATTAGAGGTGAGGTATAAAGGAAAGTCTATAGCAGATGTTTTAAATATGACCATTAATCAAGCGGTTGTCTTTTTCAAATCTATTCCAGCTATTTATAGAAAAATTAAAACCTTGCAAGATGTTGGATTGGGCTATATTTCCTTAGGACAATCCTCCACTACACTTTCTGGAGGAGAAGCGCAAAGAATAAAATTAGCAGCTGAACTTTCCAAAAAAAATACAGGAAAAACATTCTATATTTTAGATGAGCCTACTACTGGTTTACATTTTCATGATGTCAGAATATTTTTAGAGGTTGTGCAAAAATTAGTAGATAAAGGAAATACCGTCTTAATTATAGAACATAATATGGATGTGATAAAAGTTGCTGATTACATCATAGATATTGGTCCTGAAGGAGGCGCTAAAGGAGGAAAAATTTTATGTAACGGAACTCCAGAGAAAATCGTAAAATGCAAGAAAAGTTATACCGCAAAATATTTAAAAAAGGAGTTGTAATAACAACATGAATAAAGAAGACAAGAAAATAAGAAGAGCGTTAAAAGCAAAAAACTGGAATCAAATAAAAACAGAAGATACTTGGCAACTGTTTAAGATTGTCTCCGAATTTGTAGAAGGTTTTGAGAAAATGGGTAAAATAGGCCCATGTGTATCTATATTTGGTTCTGCTAGAACAAAGCCGGAAAATAAATACTATAAAAAAGCAGAAGAAATGGCATATTTATTGACCAAAAAGGGCTATGGTGTAATAACTGGGGGAGGACCTGGCATTATGGAAGCGGCTAATAAGGGAGCTAAAAAAGGTGCAGGAAAATCAGTAGGGCTAAATATTGTGCTTCCTTTTGAGCAATCTGCAAATGCATTTATAGATGAAGATAAACTCATCAATTTTGATTATTTCTTTGTGCGAAAAGTGATGTTTGTGAAATATGCTCAAGGATTTATTGTACTTCCAGGAGGAGTAGGCACTTTGGATGAACTTTTTGAAGCCATCACATTAATACAAACTGAAAAGATTGGGAGATTTCCTATTGTGCTATTAGGTAAGAAATACTGGGAAGGCTTGATCGATTGGATTAAAGTAACCATGCTTGAAAAAGAACAGAATATCAGCAAAAAGGATCTGAATTTATTTAAAATTGTTGACAAGCCAAAAGAGGCTGTTGAGATAATTGATAAATTCTACAACAAGTACACTTTAAAACCTAATTTTTAAGATATCTACTTCCTTTTGTTTTTTTTAGTATTTTTACGGCTGTAAAAAAACTGAATAATGACGAAATTACTATTAAGACTGTTTACGGCCACTCTTTTACTTTGCAGTATAAATGCTTCTGCTCAGGATGGATATGATGATGATGAGCCAAAAACGCCTTTTCAACCAATGCTTTCATTTGGAACGGGTTCTTATCTTTTCAAGGGTGATCTAAAAGGTCCGAAAAAGAATTTTTTGATGGGTAATCAAGGTTATCATTTTGGAGTAAAAATGAATTTGACAAACAATTTAGATTTAACTTTTTTACTTGGAAATGGTAGCTTAAATGAAACAAATGATATCGATACTACTTCATTTAATTCGGAAGTGAAAACTGCAGGATTAGGATTAAGATATAATTTCAATTCAATATCTCAAAACTCAAAACTCACCCCTTTTATCTCATTTGGGGGCGAGATTTTAAGTTTTAAAACAGTTCAGCAAAAGACAGAGACTGCAATTGCTTTTCCAATGGGAGTTGGAATAATGCTAGATGTTTCTGAAAGGATTGGTCTGGATATGGGAATTCGTTATCATTACACCCTTACTGATATGATTGATGGAGTAGAGGAAGGTGCTTCTGATAATTTCTTAGTAACTGCATTTACAGTTCATTACGATTTGTTTACACCAAAGCCAAGAAAAGCAAGGCCATATTCCGATCAAAGTTTTTATGCTGAGGTTAATTTTAAGGCATTGGATATTGAGGATTCTGATGGCGACTTAATTGCAGATATTGATGACTATTGCCCTGAAACACCTGAGGGTGTAAAAGTAGATGCAAATGGCTGCCCAATTGATGACGATAAAGATGGTATCCCAAATTATATTGATGAAGAGGCTAATACGCCAAGAGGGTCTATCGTTAATGCTAAGGGTGTGCAACTTTCTGATGAGCAATCCAAAAGCATGTACAGCAAGTATAATGCCGCAAGCAGAGAATATGCAGCTTATTACAATGAAAATGAAATTTCTAAAGATGATTTCAAATCCCTTAATGATTATTTAATTGCAAAAGCGAATGCTTTTAATATAGTGAATGATATTCCGTCAATTGATACTCAAGTGCAAGGAAAACGATTTGCTCTTATGCTTGGCAAATACTTAGATGATGTACCGGCAAATCTGATTAATAAGTATTTGAGTTTTGACGACTTAGAAAGTATAATGCAAAATGATGGAATGGTTGTTTATTCTGTAGGTTCTTATACTACTTTTGATGATGCGCTAAATAGACAAGCACAGTTAGAGATAAATGAGGGTATGGAAAATACCGTAATTGTAAATATAGAAAATGGAGTAGTTACTCCTAGTGTTCCAAATCCACCTGTACCATCTACACCTAAAGCTGTGGAAAAAGAGCAGATAAAAGAAGAGCAAAGACAAGAGGAATTAGAAAAAGAAAATATTGAAGTACCTCAGCAAGAGGAAGAAAAACCAAAGCCTAAAAAGCAAGTGAAAAGTACTGTTGGTAAAATTACTTTCCGTGTGCAAATTGGAGCCTATAAAGTAACGCTTTCTAAAGATATTTTTAAAGGTATTCCAAATGTTGTTTCCTTTACTGCTAATGATGGTTTTACAAGGTATTTCACAGGTTCTTTCTCTTCTTATGCAGAAGCAGTTAAGCATCAGAATGATATGCTACTAAGAGGTTTTGAAGGCTCTTTTGTGGTTGCTTTTAAGGATGGAAAAAACATAGGTTTGTATGCAGCTATAAGAGCTACAAACGGTAAGGTAGCTAGAAGCACTAGAACAAAATCTGTGAAAAAAGTAGAAAAAGAGGAAGTAGTAAAATCTGATTTGGAATTTGTAGTACAGATTGGTGTTTACAAAGAAAATCTACAAGCTAATATATTGGCTAAAATGACTAAGATTGGAAATGTAGAGAAAGAGAATGTAAATGGTTCCAAATTATTCAGGTATAATGCTGGTACTTATTCAGACTTTTCAGCTGCAAATACAAGACTAGCAGAGGTAAAGTTAGCAGGTTTTGAAGACGCATTTGTAAAAGCGCTATTAGATGGCAAACAGATTACTATTGAGAAAGCAAAAGCGCTTTCTGAATAAAATAAAAGATAGTGGAAAATAAAAGCCAGCAATTAGCTGGCTTTTTTATTGCTTCTTGCTTTTCTTGCTGCCCTCATAAACTTCAAATTTTCGAAAGCTACATTCCAATTTTCCGTTCATTACTTTCAGTTTTTTGCTTGGGCTTAAGCCTATGAATTTAAGATTTTCAATATCTGAAGATATGAGCCAAATGGTACAGCCCTCATAGTGATGTTTTAGCGTATTACCAACTTGCTCGTAAAATTCATCAAGCTCTACTGGTATACGTTCTCCATAAGGAGGGTTGAAAAGCACAAAAGTTCCTTCTTTTATATTTGATTCAAAGAAATCTTCTTTTTTAACTTTAATATTATCATATAAAAGTGCATTTTCAATATTTGCTCTACTGATGCGTACCGCCTTTTGGAAATTATCAGCACCACTTATTGTCCCTGTATAATTTCTTTCTTTATCCAATGAGATCTCTTTTATTTTTTTCCAAAGATTTTTATCAAAATCTTTCCATCCTTCAAAACCAAATCGTTCACGAAATATATTAGCAGGAATGTTATGCGCAATTAATGCTGCTTCAATCAGGGTAGTTCCACTCCCACACATAGGGTCGTGAAAGTCTGTTATTTTATCCCATCGACTCAATAAAATTAAACCTGCTGCTAACACTTCATTCATAGGAGCTGTTACAGTATCCGTCTTATATCCTCTTTTATGCAGAGAATTCCCAGAGCTATCCAAAGAAACTGTACAAGTATGTTTAGCAATGTGCAAGTTGATAGTCACGTCAGGATGCTCAGGATCTACATTTGGGCGATTTCCTGTCTTTTTTCTGAAAGTATCCGCTATAGAATCCTTCATTACCAAAGAGGCGTACTTACTATGAGTAAAAATTTCAGAATGAGTTGTAGCATGAGTGGAAAAGGTATTTCCTAAGTCAAAATATTTTATCCAATCTACTTTACAAAGTTGCTGATACAACTCTTTTTCATCATGTGCTTGAAAATGAGCAATAGGTTTTAGAATTCTTAAGGCGGTTCTGAGGTTCAAATTCGCTTTGTACATAAAGCCTTTATCCCCTTTAAAACTTACTGCTCTATTCAACACTTTTATTTGTTGCGCACCTAAATCTTTCAGTTCTTCTGCCAGAATATCTTCTAAACCATACATGGTTTTGGCAAGCATGTAGAAATTCTCATTTTTCATTCGGCAAAGGTATTTATTATAGCTAAAAGATTTTTTTTACCAGCCCTGCTTGATTAATGAAATTACTCCAAATCGTATTTTGTGTTAAACCACAGCCCTCTAAAGCATTGCATCTAGCATCAATTTCTTGAGCAAAAACATCGACTATGCAAAAAGAAAATAATATGATAAAAAAATAGGGCTTCATATGAGGCCCTAAAATATTAAATTTATTGAACTCTAAAAGAATATTCATGATTTGCCAAATCGTTATTGGCTTTTACGATTTTGCTTTTTAAGTTTTCTTTATAAGTTTTTACTTTTGCGTGAATATCTTCATTGTCAGTTGCCAAAATTTGAGCAGCTAATATACCTGCATTTTGTGCGCCATCCAATCCTACTGTTGCTACCGGTATTCCTGGAGGCATTTGCAAAATTGAAAGAATAGAGTCCCATCCATCTATCGATATTGATGAACGGCAAGGAACGCCAATTACTGGAACTGTTGTAAATGCTGCCACCACTCCAGGTAAATGTGCTGCTCCACCCGCACCTGCAATAATTACTTTTATACCATTGGTATGTGCATTAGATGCAAAATCCTCTACTAACTGTGGTGTTCTATGTGCCGAAAGAGCATTAATCTCAAAAGGAATTTCCATTTCATCTAAAAATGCTGCAGCTTTTTTCATTACTGGCATATCAGATGTGCTTCCCATAATAATACTTACAATTGCTTTCATTTTTTCATAATTTTTTAGTTACGCAAATATAATAATTCATCACATAAATTATTAAATCTCTCGCATGATTTCAGCTGTATTTTTTTATTTTCTTGCTATTAATGAGATTTCTACATTTACATCTTTTGGTAAAGCTGATACTTCTATCGTCTCACGAGCAGGAGGGTTTTCTCCAAAATAAGCTGCATATACTTCATTGATCTCAGCATATTGACTCATTGCTTTTAAAAAGATACTGCATTTCACTACATTGTCAAAATTCATCTGAGCTGCTTTTAGAATTGCCTGTAAATTTTGCATTACTCTTTCAGTTTCACTTTTAATATCTTCCGTTTCAATCGTTCCATTCTTAGGGTTTATTGCAATTTGACCTGAGCTGTAAAGCGTACCATCTACTAAAATGGCTTGGCTATAAGGTCCTATTGCTTTTGGCGCATTAGTAGTGGAGATGATTTTTTTCATGTGTGTAAATTTATAATTTTTAATAGGAATAACTACTTTTGCTCACATAATTACTGATGCTATCGCTTTTTTTAAGAGGAAAGTCCGGACACTATAGAGCAGCATAGCGGATAACATCCGTCCACCGCAAGGTGAGGACAAGTGCAACAGAAAGCAAGTACAGTTCGGCTGTAGTGAAATCAGGCAAACTCTATGTGGTGCAATGCCATGTATATCAGGATTTTTGGATTGCTCGTCCAATCTTGAGGGGTAGGCAGTTTGAGGTTAAAGGTAACTTTAATCCTAGATAAATGATAGCACTCGTTTGAGAACAGAATCCGGCTTATGTGTAATTGTAGGCAAGGCAGTTTTTACTGCCTTGCTTTTTTTATATTTGCTTTTATGAAAAAACTACTCTTGTTATTCCTTTTCTTCACCCATTATGCATTAGCACAAGAGCAAATTGTAAAATCAGTTTTGCTTGATAGCGTAACAATTACTGGTGTAAAAGAAGGCTTTGATATAGATGAGTTTATTCATTATGTAAAAACTGACACTACCTTTTATATGGCTTTTAAGCATTTGCGTTTTTACAGCCATAATTATAAAAGTGAACTGAATATCTTCAATAAGAAAAAAAAGAAGGTTGGTGAACTTAAAAGATGGGGTACTCATTTCTCTGATGGGAAACATGCTTGGGTAGTAGATGATTCTATTTATGATGAAGGTAAGGTTTTTACTAAAAAAGTATTGCGACTACTTAGGAAGAATACAGATACATCCTCATCTGTTTTTGCGCAAATCAATTCTGTTAAAGATAAATACAGGTATTATACACCAGTGGCATTTGATGAGGTATTTTTTCCTACTGACACCATTGGTGTATCATTAAAAATATCAGATAAGAAAAACAAAAATGAAAGTCAAAATATGCGAGATGCAAAAACAGTCGGCTTTTCTGTTGGTGATGATGATACTGAACAGAAAAAAGGAGGGTTGTCCGTTAAACTATCGGTTTTTGATATCAGTATGCAAAAGTATTACGACTATAAAATTGACACATGTAGTTATAAAGGAAAATCCTGTTATAGTTTTATTGTAGAAGTCAAAAAAGATTTATCTGACAAGCAAATGGAAGAAGCGCTGGTACGAAAGATTGTTTCCTATTTCGATAAAGACAACTTTAATGTTATTTTTAGAGAGTATAAATTTGTTTACAATCACTGGGTAGTAGATTTGGATATGCATATCATAGTAGATATGGATTACTTTAATAATAAGCAAATCCCAACCGAGATTTATTACAAAGGTTATTGGAATGTACCTTTTTTTAAACCAGAAAGAGCTGAATTCAAATTAAGTTTATCAGATTACAAATTAAATTAAAGGTTTTTGTGTGATCCATCACAAAATGCACCTTTTCCGGATTTTTTACAGCCGCACCAAGCGACTTTTTTATTCTCGCTAAATTCAACTATTTCAGGAGCAAATCCAGTGCCTTTGTGCAATCCATCACAATAGGGTTGTTTTAAGCTTAGTCCGCAAGTGCAAAAAGCTTTCTTTCCAATAACTTCATTAATTACAAAAGGAAATTTCTGAGCAATTTTTGGTAAATCCATATTAATTTTTTTTCCAAATATATAAAAAATTAAAAGATTATTCTTGAGCAGCTAAGAATCGTTCGGCATCCAATGCGGCCATACAACCTGTACCTGCAGAAGTAACCGCCTGCCTGTAAACATGATCAGCAACATCACCAGCAGCAAATACTCCCGGGATTTTTGTTTTAGATGTTCCTGGCTGGACAAACAAATATCCATTCTCGTCCATGTCCAATTGGCCTTTAAATAAATCTGTATTTGGTTTGTGTCCTATAGCAACAAAAAATCCACTTACAGGAATAGTGGTTTCATCACCAGTTTGGTTATTGTAAGCTGTTACACTTTCTACTGTTTTTTCTCCATTTATACTTCTCGTTTCATGGTTAAAAAGTACTTCCAAGTTTTGGGTATTAAATACCCTTTTTTGCATGGCTTTTGATGCGCGCATTTCATTTCTTCTTACAAGCATAGTCACTTTTGAACACATTTTAGCTAAATAAGTAGCTTCCTCAGCAGCTGTATCACCAGCTCCAATAACTACAACATCTTCGCCCTTATAAAAGAAACCATCACAAGTAGCACAAGCTGAAACACCAAATCCGCTTAACCTTTGTTCATCTTCCATACCTAACCATTTAGCAGAAGCCCCAGTTGCAATAATCACTGTTTCGGCCAATACACTTGTTTTTTCATCAATTTCTACTTTGAAAGGACGTTCAGAAAAATCTACTTTAGTCACCATTCCCCATCTTGTGTCAGTTCCAAATCGTTCGGCTTGCGCTTTAAAGTCTTCCATCATTTCAGGACCCATAACACCATCTTTATATCCAGGATAATTATCAACATCAGTCGTGGTTGTGAGTTGTCCCCCAGGTTGCAATCCTTGAATTACTACTGGATTCATATCAGCTCTTGCAGCATAGATTGCTGCTGTATAGCCAGCAGGTCCAGAGCCAATAATTAAACACTTTATTTGTTCCATAGTTTATTTATATTTTTTGGTAAAATTAAAATATATCCCAAATTGTCAATTCAGAATATTCTTTTTTTATAACAGTATCTTTAATTATAGGTACTTGATAGTAACTTGCTCCATAACCACTCCATATTCCTAGACCATTATTTATGTTACTCACAAGATTTAGTGGTTCAGCAAATGGATTATTAGTATTTGTAGATTCACGTGAAACTCCCCTCCAAAACTTTAATGAAGCTTCGTCTATTTGACAAAATTTAATAAGCACTATATCATTTGGAAGTTCTACGCTATCTTCAATCCCGTAACTATTAATATAATATTTGATGTGTTTTGCATTATATGATCCAGAAGGAAAACCAGCCCCATCATCTTTTGGTTTTGGGAAAAAGGTTTCAAATGATTCACCATTAACCAAGATATCCGATCCTGCATCAACAAGAATTAATCTTGGATCTGCTTTATTTTTTGGTGAGGAACCATTAATTGAGTCTCTTTGCCAATGTTCTTTACGCTTGCTTTTAACTAATATTTGATTTTGAATATTTCCTGGATCAGAATATATTGCACGTATATCATATTTGTAATCTTTATTTGCGGTTTCGTTTTTTTCAACCCATAGGCAATCTAATGGAGTTGGTTCTGGTATTTTTGTTTCAGAAGTGACCACCTTATTTTCCCATTTAATTTCAAGAAAATATGTTTTTCCTGATTCTCCTAGAAACTCTGTACCAGGGTTATAAAATACATTAGAGTCCGTGTAAATAGGAATTGAATCATATGGTGGAGGTAACTGCGTAAGAGTGACAGAATCTTTTGTACCATCTTCATTGTATGTCCATACTAATACAGATGCATCTTTAACAAATAAATTATCATATGTTTCTCCATTAATAGGTTCAAAATAAGCCTGACTTTTGGTTAGTATTACATATGGAGGGAAATCAGGTTCAATACTTCCTTCTACCACTATCTTACTTTCGACTTGTGGCATGTCAAGAGTAATTTCTTTTTCACAGCCAAAAAAGATTACACATATTAATATAAAGCTTTTTCTCATAATCTAAAAATTAAAATTCCATGTAACAGATGGCAATATTGGAAATATTGAAACTTCATATGCTTTTGGTGTCAAGTTGCCATCTTGTATACTTCCATCTTGACTTTCTGGATCTTCTAAGTTAAAGTAAATAAAATAAGGATTTTTTCTATTATACACATTATAGATAGAAAAATTCCAGGACGATTCAAATCGTTTATTTTTTTTGGGTCTATAAGTAGCTCCAATATCAAGTCTATGATATGGGTCCATCCTGAAGCCATTTCTTGATGTGTGTTCAGTAAAGATATTACCACTAATCATATACCTTTCAGTAGGTAAAGTTATAGCATTTCCTGTAGCATATACAAATACGCTACTAAGTGTCCATTTTTCAGATAATTTATGAGTAGTGGTAATTGATAAATCATGTCTTCTGTCATATTTAGCAGGAAATGCAACACCATTATTTATATCATCAAAATTTCTAGTTGTTTTTGATAAAGTATAACCAATCCAGCCAGTAGTTTTTCCTTTATTTTTTCTTATTAATAACTCTACACCATAAGAGTTTCCATCTCCAAATACAAATGCATCATCACTACTTGAATTAGTGTTGTCCTCTGGTAAAACACCTTCTTTGTATTCAATAAGATTTGTCATCTCCTTAAAGTAAGCTTCAATAGAAGTTTCATATATATTATCTTTAATATTCTTAAAGTATCCTATTGCATATTGATCAGCAAATTTTGGTTTAATATCATTCGAACTTGGAACCCATAAATCTGTAGGTAAGCTTACGCTAGATGTAGATGCTAAATGTATATATTGGTAGTTTTGTGTATATGCCCCTTTTAATGAACTTGTGCTATTTAATTTATATCTCAATGATAATCTAGGCTCTATGTGCCTATAATTATCATTATTTAGCTTTATTTCATTTTTTATATAATCTCTAAAACTTATATATCCACTATGTTGAAATGAAGAATATCTAAGGCCTGCATGTATTTTTAGATCATCATTTAACTCAAAATCATCAGATATATATATAGCACCTTCATTTGAATACTGTTTAAATATCTCATCTGGTTCAAAAGCTACTTCACCAGATCTTCCTGATGCATTTCCAGGAGTAAATTCATGATATGTATAGTTGGATCCAAATTTAACAGTATGTCTTTGATTTGGCTGATATAAGAAATCTATTTTTGTATTCCAATCATTAATTCCAGAAAATATTTTAAGTTCAAACTCACTTTGTTCAATATTAAATTCAAATCTATAATCAGAGAAGATAATTGAGGTATTTAAGAATAATTTGTCATTAAATAAATGATTCCACCTTAGTGATGTTGTTGCATTTCCCCATGGTATTTCAATGCCAATACCCCTGTTAGTGTTGTTAAAGCTAAATACATCTCTTCCAAAGTAACCACTTAGGTATAATCTATCTTTGTCAGAAATTCTATAATTTACTTTTGTGGTTAGATCATAGAAATAATATCCAGAACCACTAAAGGCATTATCATCGTTCATAAATGGTCTAGATAAAACATCCACATATGTTCTTCTTGCAGAAACAATAAATGAACTTTTATTCTTTTTAATTGGACCTTGTAGGGTTAATCTAGATGAAAGTAGTCCGATTCCACCATCTGCTTCATATTTTTTGTTATTTCCATCTTTCATGCTTATATCTAACACAGATGACAATCTCCCTCCATATTCAGCAGGCATACCTCCTTTTATTACATTTATATCTTTAATTGCATCCGCATTAAAGACTGAAAAGAATCCAAAAAGATGTGATGCATTATAGACTATTGCTTCATCTAGTAATATTAAATTCTGATCAGGGCCACCACCTCTTACATATAGGCCTGAATTACCTTCGCCTCCAGATTGTATGCCAGGTAATAGTTGTGCTGATTTAATTATATCAATTTCGCCAAGAATAACGGGTATTTGTTTTATATTTTTGACCTGAAGTTTTGTTTCACCCATACTTGAACTTTGAATATTTTTATCTTCTTTCTCAGAAGTTATTACTACTTCATTTGTTAAGATTGTTTTTGTATTTAAGGAAACATTTAGTCGAATATTTTTATTCAAGTTAACCTTCTGAATATTTGTTTCTAATCCGATAAAAGAGTAAATGATATTATAATCACCTTCATCAAGTGTTATTGAATAAAATCCATATTCATTAGAGATAGTACCTGTTAATGTTGCTTGATCAAAAATATTAACTCCTATTAATGTCTCTCCTGTTGCTTCTTCTTGTACATAGCCGCTAATTGTGTATGTATTTTGAGCGAACAATGAAGAGTAAATAAGCAAGAAAAATAAGCTAACAAAAGTTTTTTTCATATTAGGTTATAATTACCAAAGAATAATAATTTTGCAAATGTAAAATATTACTGAAAAGGATTATTGTCTTTTGTAAGTAAAATTCGGGATGTAGCTTAGCCCGGTTAAAGTGCTGGTCTGGGGGACCAGAGATCGGAGGTTCGAATCCTCTCATCCCGACTTTTTTCGTAACTTAGCAACTTATCTATTACGACAACATGAGAAAACTGTTATTTCCACTTATACTTATATTCTGTATCACTTCAGTAAAAGCACAAACATATGGGTGTACGGACAGTACAAACATTAATTACAACCCACGCAACTATAGATGATGGTTCTTGTAATACAGTATATGGTTGTATGGACGTAACAGCAACTAACTATAATGCATCAGCTACTTGTGCTGATAATAGTACATGTACATATGCCCCTGTTGGTTGTTCAGCACCAGCTATTACTGGTTTATCTGTCAGTGACATT
>NHFY01000012.1 GCA_002170165.1 Flavobacteriales bacterium TMED123 | reverse complement strand
TACCGCAATAAAAACAATTTCAGATGCATTTATAGCCTCTTGTATAGAAGTAGTAAAAGACAATACACCTTTCTCATAACTTTCAATTACCATAGGCTTTAAGCCTGGTTCAAAAATTGGAATCACACCTTTTTTTAGACCTTTTACTTTTTTGCTATCCTTATCTACACAGATAACCTTATTGCCCATTTCTGCAAAACAAGCTCCTGTAACCAAGCCAACATATCCTGAACCAATAATAGTTATTCGCATTCTGCTTCTTTTTTTTTAGGAACGCAAATATCGGTATTTTTATCCTTAGATAAAAATCTTTATACGATAACTAGCATTACCTTCTTGTTTTAGTATAAGTTTGAAGACCATATAAGATAGAAATTCATGAAAAGATTGTTTTATTTCTTTCTAACTCAGCTGTTATTATATGACCAAAAAAGCAATTACCTTAAAGCAGTAGAAAAAATTAAAAATCTAATGAATTAATAGGCTAAAAGGGCTTTTAGCTGAGACTCAAACCTTGCCTTTGCCAAAAACTCATCTTCTAATTCAAAAGCAAAAGGAACTGGAGTATCTAATGATGCTGAACGCTTTATAGGAGCATCCAAATATTCAAAACACTCATCTGCAATTAAAGCAACTAAATCAGCACCAAAACCGCCAATCATGCAATCTTCATGTAATACAATAACCTTCCCAGTTTTCTTAACTGATGAAAGAATTGTGTTTATATCTAAAGGAACTAAAGTACGTAAATCAATCAAATCTGCAGCAATCTCATGATTATCTACTAAAACTTCTAATGCCCAATGTACACCCATACCATAAGTAATAATACTTACATCATTACCTTCTTTTATATATTTTGCTTTTCCAATTTCGGCAGTAAAATAATCCTCTGAAACAGCTTCATTAAAACTCCTGTACAATGCCTTATGCTCGAAATACATCACTGGATTAGGGTCGTTTATTGCAGCATTCAATAACCCTTTAGCATCCTCTGGAAAAGCAGGGTAAACTACCTTTAACCCAGGAGTATGTGTAAACCATGCCTCATTAGATTGAGAATGAAAAGGGCCAGCTCCAACTCCAGCACCTGTTGGCATTCTAACAACAACATCTGCTTTTTGGCCCCATCTGTAATGGGTTTTAGCCAAATTATTTACAATTGGGTTAAATCCTGAACTCACAAAATCGGCAAATTGCATCTCCATAACTGCCTTATAGTCATTAATAGAAAGTCCTAAAGCCGCACTTATTATGGCAGATTCACAAATAGGAGTATTTCTTACCCTTTCTTTTCCAAACTCATCTACAAAGCCATCTGTTATTTTGAACACACCACCATAGTCAGCAATATCTTGTCCCATAATAATTAAATTATCATGTTTTTGCATGGACTCGCGCAAACCATCAGAAATAGCATCAACAAATCGTTTTTCTTTTTTGTTAGCAGATGGCGGTATAATTTCAGCTTTATATGGAGCATAGACATCAGCAAGTTCTTGCTCTTTTGTAGATGTAGTTCTATGCTCACTATCCGCTTTAGCCCAAGCAGCATTAATCTCGGCTTTTATATGATTTCTAATAGCCTCTATCTGCTGATTGTTAATCAGACCTTCTTTTAATAAAAATGCTTCATAGTTTTCGACTGGATCTTTTTTTGCCCACATTTTCATTAGCTCATCTGGAACATATTTTGTGCCTGAAGCTTCTTCATGCCCTCTCATCCTAAAACTCATGCATTCTAGAATAACTGGTTTTGGTTTCTTTACAATTTGCTTTTTAATATCTTTCACAGCAGCATAAACTTCTAAAATATTATTTCCATCAATAGTATATGCATCCATTCCATATCCAATTCCCTTATCTGCAAATTGCTTACACCTAAATTGCTCAGAGCTTGGTGTTGATAAACCATAGCCATTATTTTCAATAACAAAAATAACTGGCAAATCCCAAACTGCTGCTACATTTAAAGCTTCATGAAAATCACCTTCACTAGCACCTCCATCACCAGTAAAAACAGCTGTTGTTTTATTATTTTCCTTTAGTTTGTTGGCCAATGCAATACCATCAGCAACTCCTAACTGAGGACCTAAATGAGAAATCATACCTACTATATGATGATCTTTTGTACCAAAATGAAAAGAGCGATCGCGGCCTTTTGTAAAACCGTTAGCTTTTCCTTGAAATTGAGAAAACAAACGATTTAATGGTATATTTTTAGTAGTAAAAACACCTAAATTCCTATGCATAGGAAGGATGTACTCATCTAAGTCTAAGGCAGCAGCTACTCCAACTGATATAGCTTCTTGCCCTATGCCAGAGAACCATTTTGAAATTTTACCCTGACGCAAAAGAATAAGCATCTTTTCTTCAATCATTCTAGGCAGTAATAAGCCTTTAAAAAGAGATATTAGCTCATCATTCGAAATACTTTTTCTGTTAAATTGCATTAGTAAATGAATTGACCACAAAATTACCATAATAATTATTTACTTTGTAAAAAATTTAACAATTATGCATTGGCAAGAAATAGGGGCAATTTTACTATTAGGATTCGCAATTTATTATTTGACAAAAAGTTGGAAAAAAAAACCGATAATTGTGGTAGCAGAAATTGTGGATGTGATTAAATGAGTTCTTTCAACTATCTAAAAAATTTCTTAAAGCGAATTTTTCTTTTAATTGGTCTGTATTCGCTTAGCCGATTTTACCTTCTTTTAAATAATTTAGATAGTTTTCCTAATCCTACTTTATGGGAATTTTTTGAAGGTTTTCGTTTTGATCTTTCAGCCCTACTTTATATAAATATCCCCTTATTAATTCTACTACTTTTCCCTACAAATTTTAGAACAAAGAAAAGTTTCCAGAAATTAACCAACATCTTGTTTTATGCAGTAAATATTCCATTTATTATGCTTAATAATGTGGATATTGAATATTTCCGATTTACACAAAAAAGAAGTACAATTGACTTTTTTCAGCTGTTGCAATTAGGAAATGATGCTAAAAATATCATACCACAATACCTGAAAGATTATTGGCCAATAACGCTATTTACTTTTGTTCAAGTCTGGCTATTGTTAAAAATCAAACATATTCCTACCTCAAGATTAGTTATAAATGTAAAATCAATCTCTACAAGTATTTTGGTTTTACTATTGGCTGCTGGTATTTTTATTATAGGTGCAAGAGGTGGATTGCAACTAAAGCCCATAAAACCTATAAATGCAGGGGAGCTGAGCAAATCAAAAAATAGTAGTTTAATTTTGAATACACCTTTTTGTACTTTGCATTCAATCCACACCCACAACTTAGCACCTATTTACTATTTTTCAGAAGAAAAATTAGCAAAAATTTACACTCCTTTTCATCATTATAAAGAGCTGGATTTTCAGAAAAAGAATATTATTATAATTATCATGGAAAGTCTTTCAAGTGAATATGTTGGCGCCTTGAATCAAGGTAAAGGACACACTCCATTTTTAGATAGTTTAATGCAAAATAGTTTGGTTTTTAAAAATGCGTTTTCATCTGGATTAAAATCTATAGAAGCTATCCCGTCAATAACCGCTTCTATGCCTACATTTATGGATAATCCTTTAATCACTTCTAATTATGCACAAAATAATTTTGAGAGTTTAGCTTCTCTACTTAATGAAGAGGGCTATAAAAGCTCATTTTTTCATGGGGTATTTAATGGGACTATGAGTTTTGACAGTTTTTGTAAAAAGGTAGGGTTTCAAGAATATTATGGATTGGAGGAATATTTCTTCGGTCGATGGGAGAAATATAGAAAGATGGAAGATTATGATGGAACTTGGGGTATTTATGATGAAGAATTCTTTGATTATTATTATGATTATTTAAAAACTGAACAAGAACCATTCTTCAGCACCTTTTTTTCAGCAACACTTCATACTCCACTTGTTATTCCTGAAAAATACAAGGATATATTTACAAAAGAAAAGAAAGTGCATCAAACAGTTGCTTATGCTGATTTTGCTTTGCAAACTTTTTTTAATAAAGCAAAAACGAAAAATTGGTTCAATAACACCATTTTTGTAATTACTAGCGATCATACCTACAGTACACATTATGAGGAAAAATACAAGAACAAGATCGGTAGATATGCCATCCCTCTTCTTATATTTAAAGGAGATAGCAGCTTACAAGACAAAAGAGAAAATATAGTACAGCAAATTGATATAATGCCCACTATTTTGGAGTTATTGGGATATAACAAGCCTTTTTTTGCATTTGGAAAATCCATGTTATCTGAAGAAAGTTGGGCAATAAGTTTTTTAGAAAACGAATATACCTTTATTACAAAAAATGGAATTCTCTCCAATAAAGCTGAACATTACAAAATGTATTCTGATTGGGAATTTACTCAAGAGAAAGAAGTCAATAAAAAAGATTTGAAAAAACTAAAAGCAATCAAACAAAGCTATAACCAAAGAATGATAAACAATAAATTGTTGTATGAAAATTAGATTTATCATTAACCCTATTGCTGGAACAGGAAAGCAAAAAGAAATTGAAAAGCTAATTGAAAAAGATATTAGCTTTTCTTATGATGTTTTTTACACTAGAAAAGCTGGAGATGCTACTTTATTAGCTAAGGAAGCTGCTATAGATGAAAAAATTGATGTAGTAATTGCAGTAGGTGGTGATGGTACAGTAAATGAATGTGCAAAAACCTTAGTAAATAGCAATACTGCATTAGGAGTTATCCCTTCTGGATCTGGAAATGGTTTTGCCTTCCATATAGGAATGAAAAAAAAGATTGCAGATGCTATAATTCAGCTCAATAATTGTACTATCTCAACCATTGATAGCTGCACTGCTAATGAAAATGTTTTTGTTAATGTTTCTGGAATTGGTTTTGATGCTCATATTTCTAATTTGTTTTCTAACTTAAAAAAAAGAGGACTCTTCAATTATATCAAACTGATTACGAAAGAGGTTTTTGCTTATGAATCGACTAAGTACAAATTACAATTTGAGGGTAAAGTAATGGAAACTAAAGCTTATTTAATTGCTTTTGCTAATGCTAGTCAATATGGAAATGATTTCAGGATTTCACCAAATGCAAAACTCAATGATGGTTTAATTGATTTTGTGATTGTAAAAAAGTTTGCTAAATGGAAAATTCCATTATTTTTATTACAAATAATTAGCGGAAAAATTCATTTGTCAAAATATGTGGAAATTATCAAAACAAAAGAAATGCGCATTAAGACTACCAATTCTTTAGTACATTTAGATGGAGAACCCATAACTTTGAGCAAAACAATAACACTTAAAAATCATCGTGAATCATTAAAAATATTTGCGCCTAATGAAAAAGAATAAGAAAAATAGAAAAGGAATTTTGTATTCCACTAATCCTGATTTTGAGTATGAATATGAAAAATCTACTCAGCAAACTCTACCTCCTTTAGAGCAAGATCTAAAAGTGAGCATTGATAAACACAGAGCAGGGAAAACTGCTGTAATCATTAAAGGTTTTAAAGGCGAAAATGATGATTTAAAAATTTTAGGAAAACTACTCAAACAAAAATGTGGGGTTGGCGGTAGTGTTAAAAATGGAGAAATTATTATTCAAGGAAATGTAAGAGAGAAAGTAATGGAGATTTTAGAAAAAGAAGGATATGGATATAAGAGAGTTGGTGGCTAATTTTTGTTTATCCTTTTGAGATCCAACAAATTCATAGAATTAGAATTAAAGTCTGAAATATTTAACAATATAAAAGCTACTAAACAAAAGATGTTTATATTATTCGTTATCAACTATTTAGCATAAGAAATAGCCCTAGTTTCTCTAATCACTGTAACTTTTACTTGCCCAGGATAAGTCATTTCGTTTTGAATTTTCTCTGAAATTTCAAATGACAATTTATTTGCATCAATATCCGATACTTTCTCACTTTCGACAACCACTCTTAATTCCCTACCGGCTTGTATGGCATAAGATTTTAGCACCCCAGGATAGGTAAGTGCAGTATCTTCTAATTCCTTAATTCTGCTAATATAAGAGTCCAATTGCTGTCTTCTTGCTCCTGGTCTTGCCCCTGACACCGCATCACATACTTGAATAATAGGCGAAATAAGAGCAGTCATTTCTATTTCATCATGGTGCGCACCAATAGCGTTGCAGACTTCTGGCTTTTCTCCATATTTCTCTGCCAATTGCATTCCCAAAATAGCATGAGGTATTTCTGCATTATCTTCTGGCACTTTACCAATATCATGCAAAAGACCAGCCCTTTTTGCTAGTTTAATATTTAAACCCAACTCAGCAGCCATAGTAGCGCATAAGTTAGCTGTTTCCCTTGAATGTTGCAGCAAATTCTGCCCATAAGAAGAACGATAGCGCATTCTTCCAACCATTCTGATGAGCTCTGGATGCAATCCATGAATGCCCAAATCGATAGTAGTTTTTTTGCCAATCTCAATAATCTCTTGAGAAATTTCTTTTTTTGTTTTCTTTACTACCTCCTCAATTCTGGCAGGATGAATCCTGCCATCAGTCACCAATTTATGAAGGGAAAGACGCGCAATTTCTCTTCTTACAGGATCAAAACAAGAAATGATGATGGCCTCTGGCGTATCGTCCACTACTACATCAACTCCTGTGGCTGCTTCAATGGCGCGGATGTTTCTTCCTTCTCTACCAATAATTCTACCTTTTATATCATCACTTTCAATGTTGAAGATTGAGACCGCATTTTCAATAGCTTGCTCAGTAGCTGTTCTTTGAATGGTTTGAATCACCACCTTTTTAGCCTCCTGATTAGCCGTTAGTTTTGCTTCTTCAATGGTTGCCTGCACAATTTCCAAAGCTTTGGTTTTAGCTTCATCTTTTAGAGCTTCTACCAACTGCTCCTTAGCTTCTTCTGCTGAAAGTTTGGATATGGTTTCTAATTGCTCTACTTGCTTTTTGTGCGATTTAGTCAACTCATCTTGGCGCTTTTGTAATACTTCTTTTTGCTGGTTGAGATTGTTTTTCTGCTCTTCTAATTGCTTTTCTTTTTTATTGTTCTCTGCCAACTTTTTTGATAAAGAATTTTCCTTATCTTTTACTCTATTTTCCGCCTTTGAAAGCTCATTGCTCTTATTGTTTATCATCTTCTCATGATCAGATTTTAACTCTAAGAACTTTTCCTTTGCTTGCAAGAGTTTTTCCTTTTTAATTTGCTCTGCCTCTTTTTTTGCTTCATTTATAAAAGTGCTTGCTTTTGTTTTTGCCAAATTGTTAAAAACAAAATAAGAAACACCAGCTCCTATAATGAGTGCTACAATAGTTATTATTATTTCCATTTTAATTCATTTTTAGTTAATAAAAAACCCACACTAACTATTTTGTTAAACTCCATTTAAGCATGGGTAGAGCAGCCACTTGGTATCGAATGTCCACTGTTCTCGAAAATTGAGAAACCAAAATTGGCTGAGGCCTATTCTGAACCAAACAAGTCAAACTCTAATATTTTATCTGTTGAGTTTAACAGTTTTAATTAATGCGGGTAATTTATTTTTTATGTAAAAGAACTTAAATATTGTTTGCTAAAAGGGAGTCTAGTATCATTAATTTTTCTTCAATACCATCATCCTCTAAAACCTTTTTATCTTTAACAGTTTCGTATTTTGCTGCAAACTCAACAAGGCACATTGCTAGTAAATCTTGCTTGTCCTTAATTGCATAATTTTGCTGATAAAACTTTAACCTCTGCTCTATTATATTAACTGACTTTCTTATCCCCTCTTCGTTTTTTTTCTCAATTTTCATAGGATAAATTCTACCCGCAATATTTATCTTTATCGATAACTTACTCATCAAAAAACTACTACTCTATTTATTTAACAATGCAATACATTTATCAATCTCCCGCACATATTCATTTATCTTTTGTTTTGTCTTTTTGTTATCTTCATTTGATGAAGAAACAACTTTAGACATCTTTATAAGCTTTATTTTTTCTTCCAAACTATTAATAACTTCTTGCTTTTCGGCTAATGAATTTTTAAGATCTTCTGCCTCATTTATGGCTTGATGCTTTTCTTGTTTCGTTTTGCTGTACAAAGATATTAACTGCTTAATCTTGACTTCCAAGCTGTCAACAATTACTTTCATTTATTGTTTAAAATTATTGTTACAAATTTAATTTTTTCTTTATACTTTCTACAGTTTTTTGCTGTTATATTTGTGTACTTTTATATAATTAGTAATTTTTAAGATAAAAATGTTTAGTAGATTTTTTATTTTTTTTGGTTTTTTAGCCACCCTTACATTGTCAGCTTTTCCTCAAGATTATCATCCTCCTGTTGGTTTTAAGATCCTGCTTTCAGGCACTTTTGGTGAGCTTAGAGGCAATCATTTTCATGCTGGAATTGACATAAAAACAGAAGGAGTAGAAGGACAAAAAGTATATAGTATTGCCGATGGGTATGTATCTAGAATTAAAGTGTCAACTTGGGGCTATGGGAAAGCGCTTTACATTACTCATCCTGATGGCAAAACTTCTGTTTATGCTCATTTGCAAAAATTTTCTGAATCAATAAACAATTATGTAGTTGAAAATCAATATAAAAAAGAAAATTTTGAAATTCAACTTTTCCCACCAAAGGATAAGTTTATTGTAAAAAGAGGTGAAGTGATTGGCTTTTCAGGAAATACTGGCTCTAGTGCTGGTGCACATCTTCATTTTGAGATCAGAAATACAAAAACAGAACACCCTATCAATCCTTTGCAATTTTTTGATGTAGCAGATAATATCAAACCAACAATTAGCAAGATAAAGTTATACGCCATAGATGGCAGCATTGATAGAGAATTTCAAGATAAAAGTTATATTCTAAAAAAAGATGAGAATCAATACACTATCAAAGATGAGGTTCCTATTGTAAAAGGGAAAATCGCATTTAGCATCTCCACCTTTGACAAACTAAACAATGCATATAATAAAAATGGTGTATATGCCATAAAATTATTTATTGACAGCAATTTGATATATCATTTTCAAATGGATGAGTTTTCATTTGCTGAAAGCAGATACATCAATGCGCATATTGATTACAAAGAAAAAAGTCTAAACAAAAGCAAATTCCACAGATGCTACAGATTAGCTAACAACAAACTATCTGTTTATCAGAAAATGCTTAAACAAGGAATAGTTGAATTCACAGATGACACCACACATCTAGTACAATTTGAAGTGTTGGATTTTGCACAAAACAAAAGCATCTTATCCTTCAAAGTAAAGAGTACAACTGAGCAAATGGAAAATGAAAATAGCATGACCTTTAGTCCCTTCTCGCAACATTTCAGTTATATGAAACCTAACCTTTTCAAGGACAAGGATTTTCATTTGCATATGGGAAATTTTGCGCTTTATGAGGATTTGAATTTTGAATATGACCAGCTAGATACTATTGAAGGTACTTATGGAGCAGTACATCAGTGTCATTTTGATTATGTGCCTGTGCATAAAAGTTTTGTAATTTCATTAAAAGCAGAAATACCAAAGCAATTAAAGGAAAAAGTATATGTTGCTAAAGTAGATGAGAAGGGTAATTTCTCGTATATGGGTAATATTTGGAGAAATAACATGCTCTCGGCAAAGGTGATAAGATTTGGTAACTTTTGTATAATAGCAGACACCATCAATCCAATTATCAAAGGGGTAAATATTTATCCTGGAAAAAAAATCAATACACAAACAAGTATTAAATGCACTATTGAAGACAAAGAAAGTGGTATAGACAATTTTAGATCGGAAATAGATGGTAAATGGATTTTAATGGAATATGATTATAAAAGGAAATTATTGACATTTGACATTCCAAAAGATTTTAAGACTGGAAAGCACACCTTTAAACTAACAGTAAGCGACAAACTGAAAAATAAAAAAAACTATACGGCTGAATTTTTTCGTTAGCTGCTGGTCCAAAAAAACCATGTAAAGAAAAATTTATTTCTTATTCATAAATTGATTCTCCGAGCAATGATTCGTAAAATTTTTATGAAGTTTGGAAATGCTATTCTGGAATTTTAATCGAAACAAAAATACTTTCATTGAATTAAATACCTAATTCCTTTTGCAGAAATTCCTTACAAAAAGATTTGAGCATATCACGCACCTTTTTATAAACTGCTAAAACTTCCTCATCTGTTCCTTTTGCTTTTGCAGGATCGGGAAAACTTTTATGAATTACCTTACTAGCTGATGGGAAAGTAGGACAAAGCTCTTTTGCGCTATCACATACCGTTATTACATAATCAAAATCTAAATTCAAATACTCATCAAGTAGGTTAGATTGATGTTGCGATATATCTACACAAAGGCTTTGCATTACTTTGATGGCGACAGAATTTACAGGCTCTGGATGTGTTCCTGCACTATAAACTTCAACTTTATCTTTTGCAAATTGACGAATCCAACCCTCTGCCATTTGCGAACGACAGGAATTACCTGTGCAAACTATCAATACTTTTTTCATATTTTATTTCTTTTAAGCTGAACAAACAAAAATAGGAGAATTCTTACAATATAAAAGAAGCTTAGTTGTTTTAGCTTATGCAGCCAAAATTTAATTTATTTTTGGTTGTTTTTTTATTATGAGAAAAATACCCATCATATTATTTATTGCTTTTAGCTTTAATGCTTTTTCTCAGGATAAAAGCGTGCAACTCACTGGTATATTGGTTTCAACTGATAGTTTGCTTACCATTCCTTTTGCCAATGTGCTTATTAAAAACAAAGAGCAAGGAACAATTAGTGATTTCTATGGTTATTTCTCTTTGGTTGCGAACAAAGGTGATACTATAATATTTTCTTGCTTAGGCTACAAAAGGGCTAGATACATCATTCCAATGAAAACAGATGAAAATTTTATCACAGTAGTTCAAAAATTAGCAAGCGATACCATAATACTAAAAGAAACAAAGGTGTATCCTTGACCAAGCAGAGAACAATTTAAACAAGCATTTCTAACTACTGATATACCTGATGATGAGATTGAAAGAGCAAAAAAGAATATAGATAATGCTTTTGTAGATATTATGATTGCGCAAATGCCCAATGACGGAAAAGAAAATTTCAAAAGTTTTATGAATGATATGGAAAGACAACAATACATCATGTCTGGTGGAGTAACCTTTATTCCTATTCTGAATCCTTTTGCTTGGGCAGCCTTTATTGAAGCTTGGAAGAATGGGGATTTCAAAAGAAAAGATTGATAAATTTGCCGACAAAATGTTGAAACGACTTTTCATATTATTTTTTCTATTTCCTCATCTTTTATTTTCCCAAACACTAATAGGAGTGGTAACAGATGAGAAAAATTTACCAATTGAAGCGGTAAATGTATCGGTGACTGGAAAGCAAATTGGCACTTCTACAAATGAAAAGGGAGCTTATTTATTGCAACTTAAAGCCAACCGATCGTATCTTATAAGCTTTACTTTTATTGGCTATGAAACTGTAAAAATTAGGATTCCTATGCTAAAAAAAGGGCAGGAATATGTATTGAATCAGCAACTGATTACCAAAAGTTTCATTAAAAATGAAATTATTGTTGAAGACAAACAAAATAGAAAGAAGACACTAACCAGGATAAAACCAAAACATGCTACAGTAATTCCAAACTCATCTGGAGGAGTTGAGGCATTATTAAAAACACTACCTGGAGTAAGCTCTGCCAATGAATTGAGTTCTCAATATTCAGTTAGAGGTGGAAATTTTGATGAAAACTTGGTATATGTAAATGGAATAGAAGTGTATAGACCTTTTTTAGTAAGATCAGGGCAACAAGAAGGATTGAGCTTTATTAATCCTGATATGGTAGGAAGTATTTTATTTTCGGCAGGAGGATTTGAAGCAAAGTATGGTGATAAAATGTCTTCTGTACTAGATATAAAATACAAGAAACCTAAAAAATTTGGCGCTTCCTTAAATATGAGTTTGCTAGGTGGAAGTGCACATTTTGAAGGTAGCAGTAAAAACAACCGTTTCAGTTTTATGACAGGAATTAGAAGAAAAACCACACAGTATATACTTAGTAGTTTAGATACAGAAGCGGAATACAAACCTAAATTTACCGATATTCAAACCTTTGTGAAATATGATATAAGCTCAGATTGGGATATTAGCTTTTTGGGAAATATATCCAATAACACTTACAGGATGGTACCACAAAAAAGAGATACAGAATTCGGCACATTGAATGAAGCTTTGAAGCTCACTATCTTTTTAGATGGGCAGGAAGTGGATGAGTACAATACTTTTTTTGGTGCTTTGAGCAGCTCTTACCATCCAAATGAAAAATTAGATTTAAAATTTACTGCTTCCGCTTTTAGCACTTTTGAGCAAGAGAACTTTGATATAAGGGGGCAATATTGGCTTTATCAGCTAGATAATAGTTTGGGGAGTGAAAGTTTTGGTGATGTAAAGTTTGACAGAGGAATTGGTACTTATATTAATCATGCTAGGAATAGTTTGAATGCTAGCGTAATGAACTTTCAGCATAGTGGGAAATACAATACAAAAGACGCTGAATTAGCATGGGGACTAAGAATGCAAAAGGAAGAAATAGAAGATAAAATAAGTGAGTGGAATTTAATTGACTCTTCAGGATTTACTTTGCCACATACGCCTGATTCGGTAGGCTATACAAACCCTAACTTGCAGCCTCCAATTGTAGTATCTGTAAATGATTTGTTGAAAACCCAAATTAACTTATCCTCATATAGAAATTCAGGCTATATGCAGTTTACAAAAGATATTGGAAATTTTTCTCTCACATCAGGAGTAAGAGGAAATTATTGGACTTTTAATGAAGAATTTATTTTAAGCCCAAGACTTACACTTGCTTATATCCCAAACTGGGAAAAAGATGTAGTATTTAAAGGCGCAAGTGGCGTTTATTATCAGTCGGCATTTTACAAAGAATTAAGAGATTTTGATGGTAGGATAAACAGAGATATAAAAGCGCAAAAATCAACTCATTTTATTCTTGGAGCAGATTATTTGTTTTATGCATGGGGACGGCCATTTAAGTGGGTAAGTGAACTTTATTATAAGCAATTGGAAAATTTGATTCCATATAAAGTTGATAATGTACGAATAAGGTATTTGCCTTTTGAGACATCAAATGGTTATGCAAGTGGAATAGACATGAAGATAAATGGAGAGTTTGTTCCTGGAATAGAATCATGGGCTAGTTTATCTTTTATGAAAACGGAAGAAGATATAGTTGGTGACTATTATACGGATGAAAATGGCAATAGACAAGAGGCAGGATACATCCCCCGCCCTACCGATCAGAGGGTAAATTTTACGCTTTATTTTCAGGATTACATACCTAAAAACCCTAGCTATAAAATGCATTTGAATTTAGTGTATGGAACTGGTCTTACCTTTGGCCCTCCAAAATCGGAAAAACATCAAGATATATTGCGCATCCCTGCATACAGAAGAGTGGATATTGGATTTTCGAAAGAACTGATAAAAGAGGGAGAAAAGAAAAGTAGCTTTTTTAGGCATTTTAATGCCATTTGGCTAAGCTTTGAAGTGTTTAATCTTTTGCAAATTAACAATACGGTTTCTTATCTTTGGGTGTCGGATGTTACGGGAAGACAATATGCTGTTCCTAATTACCTTACTGCAAGGCAAATTAATGCCAAACTGATTTTAAGTTTTTAATAAAAATGACAAGACAAAACAGAAGAAAACCAATATTTCTTGAAAATATCAAGATAATAAATACTGCTAGTAAAGGAAAATCGGTAGCAAAACATGAAGGAAGAGCCATATTTGTACAAGGAGGTGTTCCTGGCGATATTTGTGATATTACCGTATTTAAAAGAAGAAAAAAATATTGGGAAGGCCAAATAGAAAAAATACGCAAATATTCAAAGAAAAGAATAGAGTCAAAATGCGAGCATTTCGGCACTTGTGGAGGTTGTAAGTGGCAAAACATGCAATATTCTTCTCAACTAGAATTTAAACAAAATGAAGTACTAAACAACTTAAAAAGAATTGGAGGAATAGAATTGCCTCGACATGATGAAATTTTAGGTAGTAAAAATCAGTATTTCTACAGAAATAAAATGGAATTTACCTTTTCTAATAAAAGA
Organism: Flavobacteriales bacterium TMED123; assembly: GCA_002170165.1. Lineage (GTDB taxonomy): Bacteria > Bacteroidota > Bacteroidia > Flavobacteriales > BACL11 > DUAL01. The sequence goes on along the minus strand of NHFY01000012.1, from coordinate 55,963 downwards.
TGGTTGACTCTAGATGAAATCCAGTCTAAAGAAGAAATTTCTGATAAAGATGCACTCGGATTTCATATTCCAGGAATGTTTGATAAAGTAATTGATTTGCAAAATTGTTACTTACAAAAAAAACCTTCTAACTCAATTCGTTTATCCGTAAAACAATTTGCAGACAAAAACGGACTCACTTATTTTGATATTCGCAATCATAATGGCCTATTACGAAACTTAATGATTAGAACTTCTTCCACTCAAGACCTAATGGTTTTAGTTCAGTTTTATGAGAAAGATAAAAAAAATATTCAACTTTTAATGGCGCATCTTAAAACTTCTTTTCCTGAAATTACTTCTTTACTTTATATTATCAATCAGAAAGCAAATAATACTATATACGACCAAGAAGTGATTTGTTATCATGGAAAAAATCATATTATGGAAGAAATGGACGGACTTTATTTTAAGATTGGTGCCAAATCTTTTTTCCAAACTAATTCAGAGCAAGCTAAAATTCTGTACCGAAAAACAAAAGAACTAGCAAATATCAACTCAGACGATATAGTATACGACCTTTATACTGGAACTGGAACTATAGCCCAATATGTTGCCAATACCGCCAAAGAAGTAGTTGGAATAGATTCTGTAGAAGAAGGAATTAAAGCGGCCTATAAAAATGCAGAAAGAAATAATATCAATAACTGCAGTTTCTACACTGGAGATATGAAAGAGATTTTTACAGATGGATTTATTGAACAAAATGGAAATCCTGATGTAATTATTACCGACCCTCCTAGAGATGGAATGCACAAAAAAGTAGTAGAACAAATTCTAAAAATTGGACCGAAAAGAGTGGTCTATGTAAGTTGTAATTCTGCAACACAAGCGCGTGACCTATCGCTAATAGATCGAATGTATAAAGTAACTCAGCTACAAGCATTAGATATGTTCCCGCAAACACAACATGTAGAAAATATAGTTGTTTTGGACAAAAGATAAAATATAATTATGTTTGAGGAATTAAAATAAAAAACTATGAAAAACCTATTATTAATATTAGTTCTAATTCCTTTTTTAAGTTCTGCTCAAATATCATCGCCTTGCACATCAAATGACACATTACTCTATAAACCTCACAATAGCGACTATACATACAATAGAACTAGAGGCTTAACGTATAATAATTGAATAAGAACGAATTCCTAATATTAAAGATGAAAAATATTTGGAATAAATTAAAAGAGTTGCATGATGCTAACCCTACTCTTTTCGGAATATTGCTTTTTTTAGATTTAGCCATACTGTATTTTATTATTCAATGGCTAATTAGTTAGTTTTTTACTAATACTTATAATTTGAGGCAATAACTTTTCCTTACTATCATTTACAATTACAAAATCTGACAAATGCTCTTTTTCTTCTTCTGGCATCTGATTTGCTATGCGTTTCAAAACAGCTTGTTCTGAGCATCTATCTCTTTGCATAACCCTTTCAATACGTATCTGCAATGGCGCGCTAACACAAATTATTGCGTCCAGATTTTTATGTGAGTCACTCTCAAATAAAATTGCGGCTTCTTTTAGCAAGAAACTAGAGGTTTGGATTTTACACCATTTTTCAAATTCTATTTGCACAAATGGATGTACCAATTTATTTAGCACATTTAATTTTTCAGAATCTGAGAAAACAATTTCAGCCAATTTTTGTTTTTGCAATCCTCCATTTTTATAAATATCAGCTCCAAAACACTGAACAATTACATCTTTCAACTCCTTAGATTCTTGCATACACCTTTTTGCATAAATATCAGCTGAAAAAACATCAATACCCATTTTTTGGAAAATAGAAGCTACGAATGTTTTTCCAGCACCAATTCCTCCTGTAAGACCTATTTTTTTCATTTGCTTAATTGCTGATAAATCTGCTCATACAAAGGTAATATATTCGGCAAATCAAATTCCATGGCATGCTTATATGCATTTTGTTTAAAGTTTTCTAAAATGGAAGGGTTTTTCAGTAAATAAATAGCTTTTTCTACCATTCCATCTACATCTTTTACATCCAACAAAAATCCCGTTTTTCCATCAATATTTACTTCTGGCAATCCGCCAGAATTAGAAGAAATTACAGCTACCTTACAAGCCATAGCTTCTAGTGCAACTAAACCAAAGCTTTCAGTAGCTGAAGGCAGCAAAAACAAATCGGAAACTGACAAAACTTTCTCAACTACTTTTAGCTTTCCTATAAATCGAATGCTATCGCATAACCCTAAATTTCTGCATAATTGTTCCATTTTTAAACGTTCTGGCCCATCACCAATAAGCAATAATTTTGAAGGGACAGACTCATTAATTTTAGCAAATACATTCAAAACATCTTGCACCCTTTTTACTTTTCTAAAATTAGAGATATGAATAATGATTTTCTCAGTTGAATAGGCAAAACTATTTCTTAAAACATCATCCTGCTCATAATGATATAAATTTGAATCAATAAAATTAGGAATTACTTTTATTGCTGTTTGAATATTAAAAGAGTCCATTGTGTCCTTTCTCAAACTCTTTGACACAGCCGTTACTGCATCTGAATTATTAATTGCAAACTCAATGACCGATTTGAAGGATTTATCTTTACCTAAAAGAGTAATATCAGTGCCATGTAAGGTAGTGATAATAGGTAGCTTCATTCCTTTTGAAGCTAAAATTTGTTTTGCTGAAAGAGCAGCAGAAGCATGTGGAATTGCATAATGCACATGCAAAAAATCTAATTTCTCGTGAATGGCTACATCAACTAATTTTGCGGTAAGGTTATGTTCATAAGGTATAAATTCAAAAAGTGGATAATCTGGAACACTCACTTCATGAAAGTTTATTTTATTAGAAAAAACATCCAAGCGGAAGGGTTGATTATAGGAAATGAAATGCACCTCATGCCCTTTGTTTGCAAGTGCCATACCTAATTCAGTTGCCACTACCCCACTACCTCCATAAGTTGGATAACAAACAATTCCTATTTTATATTTTTTATTTTTCGATTGCATCAAAAACGACTTGCATAATATTTGTCCTTACATCCATATCTAATAATTTTTTATTCTCAGCTGTAGGATGAATTCGATTTGATAAAAATACAAAAACTATGCCCGTTTCAGGATCTGCCCAAGCTAAAGTCCCTGTAAAACCTGAATGCCCAAAACTTGAAAGAGAAACACATTGACAAGTAGGGCCTCCCTCTTGATTGGGTAAAGCTGGCTTGTCAAAACCTGCACCCCTTCTATTATCATCCTTACAAAACTGACATTTAGTATATTCTATTATAGTTGAGGATTTGAAATACTGTCTTTCGGCATATTTTCCTTCTTGCAAATACATTTGCATTAAAATAGCCAGATCATTTGCATTGGAAAAAAGCCCAGCATGGCCACCAACTCCTCCTAACATAGCTGCACCCATATCATGTACATCACCTACCAACAACTGATTCCTGAAATAATTTTCATCTTCTGTGGGTACAATTTTTTCTTTTTCAAATTTTTCTTTAGGCAAATAAGTCATTGTAGCCAAACCAAGTGGCTTATAAAATCCTTCATCAACTAATATGTTTAGTGGTTTATTATATCTTTCTTCAATGATCTCTTTGAAAAGATAATAGCCTAAATCGGAATATTGATATTCAATGGTTTCTAAAAGATCTGACTCTACAATTTCTAGCATAACGCTATCAGAATAACTGTGGTGTAAAAACAAATCTTCAGCAACTTTAATTGGGTATTTTGCAGAAAAGATATTTTGATATAGCGTATCTCTTAAAGTTTTATCATCATCAATTGTATTTTTATAAAAGGGTATCCAAGCTTGCAACCCTGCTTGATGTGCCAAAACATCTCTTACGCGCATTTGACCCTTATTAGTATAATATAATCTTTCGTTTAATTTTCCTAACTTATATCCAAAAGAAAAACCTCCTTCTTCTTGCATTTTCATGAGCATTGGCACTGTAGCTGCTATTTTTGTGATGGATGCTAAATCGTAAATATCTGTATTTCTGACTAGATGCACATTATTATAAGTGTGGAATCCATAGGATTTTTGAAAAAATACTTTTCCATCCCTTGCAATTACAATCTGGCAACCTGGAGTTGCTTTTTCTTTTATTGCATTTTCTGCCAAACTATCAATTTTGTAAAGCAACCTTTCATCAATATTAACCTCTTTAGGTATACTGTATTTCATACGAAATGCCATTGTAGTTTTTCCACTATTTAATTTATAGTGATGAGTAGAAACAGGCAATTTGCCTTTTAAGGCAATACCACCAAAAATTGATTGTGCAGCAAGTTCTTGAGCCGTTTTACTATTTTGATATGCTAAAATTAATCCATCAAAATTATTAGTGAATAAAAAGTTATTTAGTGTATATGGGTTTGCAAAAACACTAACCAATAGTTTGGACTGGATAGCGAGAGATTGCAAAAACAAATCTGCATCTCTTGATATCACATGCTTTTTCCAAGGGTTTTCATCTGATTGATGAATGCTTGCTATTACCAGGTTATACTTAACCAATTTATCTAATAATTCATTTCTGCTTTCTGAATCAGGATTTTCTACTATTGTAAAATGCTCAACAGACGCATAATTACTCAACATATCAGTAAAATGAGTAGTTTTTTCTCCTATAGCTACGGATGCAATTTTTAATGTATCTAAGCTTTCAAGAGGAATTAGATTGTCATAATTCTGCAATAAAGTGAGTGAATTTTCAACTAACTTTCTATTTGTTAGCTCTGCTGAAGAATTATTTATTTTTTGTCTTACATTTTTAATAGGAATTGTTTCTAGCTTATCTAAACTCATCCATTTCTTTACTAACAATATCTTTTTACATCTATTATCAATTTCTGCTTGTGTTATTTCTCCTTTAGTAATTGCCTCTTTTATTTTTTCAATGGCAATTGGTACATCTTCCGACATAAGTAAAACATCATTTCCAGCTAAAAGCGCTTTCACATCCAATTCTCCTGCTTTAAAATATTTACTTACCCCTTTCATATTCAGGGCATCTGTAAAAATCAACCCTTGAAAACCCAACTCTTTTATCAATATATCTGTAACTACTTTTTCAGATAAGGAAGCTGCCAAGTTTTCTGTAACATCTAAAGATGGAATACGAATATGTGCAACCATAACACTTCCTAATCCTTTTGTAATTAGCTGTTTGAAAGGAACGATTTCAGTTTTATTTAATCGGTATTTGCTATGCCTGATAACAGGCAGAGTTTTGTGTGAATCGGCATCCGTATCTCCATGACCAGGAAAGTGCTTAGCACAGGCCAAAATACCATTATCTTGCATACCGTTCATATAAGCAGCTGCCAATTTAGAAACTTGCGCTTTATCTTCTCCGAATGATCGATTACCTATAATTGGATTTTTAGGATTAGAATTAATATCCGCAACTGGAGCAAAATTGATATTAATGCCTAACAACCTACATTGATGTGCAATTTGCTCACCCATCTGATAAATTAATTTTTCATCTTGTATAGCTCCTAAACTCATCTGCCAAGGAAAACGCATTAAAGAATCTATTCGCATTGCAGGACCCCATTCGGCATCTAAGGCTATCATAAGAGGCGTTTTTGCAATAGATTGATAATGGTTGATTAGTCGCACCTGCTTAGTTGGACTTCCTTGCAAAAACATCAATCCTCCAATCTTATAATTTTGAACTAAATTGGAAATTTCTTCTTTATGTTTATCATCTTTGTTCGAATAAGCAGCAACCATAAAAAGTTGTGCTATTCTTTCCTCCTCTGAAAGGGTAGAAAAGATACTGTCCGCCCATTGTGTTTCTGTATTATGGAATACAGGTTTCCAAAGGCTCTGTGTAAATGCCGACAATGAAAATACTAACGCAAAACTAAGAAATATTATTTTTTTCAACATAAGTTGTAAAAGTAAAAATTTATGTTTCTCAGCAGATAATCACAATTATCAATTATGAACAATATTTAAATAATATTTTCTATTTATCAGACTGAATATTTCATTAGTTTTGTGCTATGCATGTACCAAAAATCCCTTCTTTTTTCAAAACTCCTAGAATTAAATCATTTAACTTTAAACCAAGGTATTATGATGAAAGAAAAGAAGCTTTAGAACAACTAAAAAAACAAGGAAAGAGAACAAAGGGTAAGTTTTTTAACAGAAAAACAAAAGCAGGAAATTTAAACAGGTCAAAACGATTACTTATTATTTTAATTGCTTTATTTTTGCTCTTCTATTTATTACTGACTTAAAATTACAAGATTGGATATTATTCAACTTCTTCCTGAACATGTAGCAAACCAAATAGCAGCTGGCGAGGTAATTCAAAGGCCTGCATCAGCAGTAAAAGAGATGCTGGAGAATGCTTTGGATGCTGGTGCTAATGACATCAAACTTTATGTGAAAGATGCTGGAAAAACACTTTTGCAAGTAGTAGATAATGGTTGTGGAATGAGTAAAAAAGATGCTTTGATTTGTTTTGAAAGGCATGCAACTTCAAAAATAAAAGGTGCAGATGATTTGTTTGCTATAAAAAGTATGGGATTTAGAGGTGAAGCTATGGCATCTATGGCTGCTATTTCTCACATACAACTTAAAAGCAAACAAACTGATCAGGAAGTCGGTTCACATATAGAAATTGAAGGGAGCCAGGTAAAAAAACAAGAAAGTTGTGCTTGCGCAAATGGCACTTCAATTGCAATCAAGAATTTCTTTTATAATGTTCCTGCTAGAAGAAATTTCTTGAAATCGGACAAAGTAGAATTAAAACATATTATTAAACAATTCAGTAGAATAGCTTTGGCCAATCCTGATGTAAGTTTAAGTATGTATATGGATGATACTGAATATTTACATTTAGAGAAATCAAATAAAAGACAAAGAATTGTAAATCTAAGTGGTATAAAAAGTAATCAGAAATTAGTGCCGGTTGAAGAGGAAACAAGTTTGGTAAAACTAAGTGGTTTTGTAGGCAAGCCTGAATTTTGCAAACGCACAAGAGGAGAACAATATTTCTTTGTGAACAAACGATTCATAAAAAGCCATTACCTTCATCATGCGATTAAGAAAGCTTTTGAAGGCTTAATCCCTGACAATTATTTTCCTTCTTATTTTTTGTATTTAGAAGTAGAGCCACATCTTATAGATATTAATATTCATCCTACAAAAACAGAAATTAAGTTTGAGGACGAAAAAGCAATTTATGCGATAATTCGTTCGGCTGTAAAACACTCTTTAGGCAAATATAATGTAGCACCAAGTATTGATTTTAATCAGGAACATTCTTTTGATATACAATCAAAAGAAAGTGGGAAAGTATATGTTCAACCTCAAATTAAAGTAGACACTAACTTTAATCCCTTTGAAAGAGAAAAGCCAACAGAAATTTTCTCTTGGGGAGATGTTGTAGAAAAACAGCAGGAATTCACTCAGCAAGAAATAGCAGTGAAATGGGAGAAGGATTTAAGCAATAAGAATTTTTCACAAATTGCTAACCAATTCATTGTATATGAAGGAGAGAATGGGATCTCCATTATTCATCAGCAAAGAGCGCACGAGCGTATCCTTTTTGAGTTCTTTTTGCAAAAGCAACAAATAAATGCTCAACAATTAGCCTTTGCAGAAAAATTAACATTCTCAACTGCTGATTTTACTATCGTTAAACAATTAAAACAAAAATTAGAAACACTTGGCTTTTATTTTGAAACTTTAGAAAAAAATGAAATTGAAGTAAATGCAATTCCAAATAAGCTTTCAAAAGAAAATTTACAAGGTCTTTTTGAAGATTTCTTAGAGCAAGAAAAAAATGAAGAAACAATTGAAAACAGCAGTAATATTGGAGTGGTTAAGGTTTTAGCTAAATCCATGGCAATAAAAACTGGTAAAGAATTAGATCAAGAAGAGATGAGAACATTATTGTCAAATTTAATGCAATGCAAAACCCCAACAATCTGTCCAAAGGGGAATAAAATCATTATGAATTTGGATTTAGCAAGTATACTTAAACAATTCTAAAATGAACTATCACCCTAGTAGTTTCACCCATTTGCCTGATGTAGTTAAAAATCTTTTGATTATAAATGTACTATTTTTTTTAGCCACCATATCTTTAGATGGGATAGGATTTGATATGTATAAATATTTTGGCTTGCATCAGTTTCAATCATCTGATTTTAAGCCACATCAATTGGTGACGCACCTCTTTATGCATGGAAATTTCACACATCTTTTCTTTAATATGTTTGCGCTTTGGATGTTTGGAAAAGTATTGGAAAATGTATGGAGTGGTAAGCGATTTCTTATTTACTATATGATTACTGGCTTAGGAGCAGCAGCCATTCATTTGGCAGTAACTCAATACGAAATTATGAGTTTACAATCCAATATGAGTGCAAATGAATACTATATGATAATCAATGAGGGAAGAAGTATTCTGGCTGGAGGACAAAATTATACGCATCATTTACTTAGCAAACTTAATTTACTAATTCACACACCAACTGTAGGTGCCTCAGGAGCGGTATTTGGTGTACTACTTGCATTTGGAATGCTTTTCCCTAATGCACTTTTGTATATTTATTTTGCTTTGCCTATCAAAGCAAAATACTTTGTAATCTTTTATGGCCTTTTGGAGCTTTATTTAGGCTTAAACAATAATCCTGCTGACAATGTAGCGCATTTTGCTCATTTGGGAGGGATGATTTTTGGCTATTTTTTAATTAAATATTGGCGTAAAAACTCTAACACTTTCTTTTAGAATGAGTAATGTAATTGAAGACATAAAAAGAAACTTTAACACTGGAAATGCATTAACAAAACTCATTTACATTAATGTAGGTGTATTTTTATTGTTTCAAATTCTTATTGTGTTTTCTTTTTTATTAAGCATAGCTGATTTACGCTTTCCCTCCTTTTTTGCCCTTCCAGCAGATATAAATACATTAGCTAAAAAACCTTGGGCAATTATAACCTATATGTTTTTGCATCAAAGTTTCCTGCATCTGCTTTTTAATATGCTTTGGCTATATTTTGGCGGTAAAATATTTTTATCTTTTTTCAGCAACAAGCAATTAATAAGCACCTATGTTCTCGGTGGAATTTGTGGTGGAATTTTATTTGTTCTATCTTTTAATATTTTCCCAGTCTTTGCGAATAATGTACAGTATGCAATCGCCATAGGTGCATCTGCATCTGTACTTGCTATTGTTTTAGCAATTGCTACTAAGTCTCCTAATTATCCCATCCGATTGTTTTTTATTGGAAATATCAAATTAAAGCACATTGCATTGGCATGTATTATACTTGATATTTTAAGCATCCCTAAAGGGAACGCCGGTGGACATTTAGCACATTTAGGAGGTGCATTTTTTGGCTTTTTATATGTAAAAAAATTAAATAGAGGAAATGATATTTCTAGTGGGTTTAATAAAATAATGGATTATTTATCAGAGCTTTTTGAGTACAAAAACAAATTAAAAAAAGTATATAGCAGAACAAAATCTAATCAGAAAATTATAAAAGAACAAGCAAAAGTTGATAAGGTGTTAGAAAAAATTGCTAAATCTGGATATGAAGGAATGACAAAAGAAGAAAAAGACATATTGTTTAAAGCAAGTAAAAAGTAAGTTTTGAGAGGATTATCACTTATAAACAAATTACTTTTTTTGATAAATTCAATACTACTAATTGGACAATTACTTTCGTACTTAGCTCCATTTGTAAGCCCAAATGTTTTTTGGCCTATTGCATTTTTCGGATTGCTTTTCCCAATTTTCTTTCTTGTGAATCTGTTTTTTCTGGTGTTTTGGCTTATACAAATGAAACGGCAATTCTGGGCAAATCTGATAGTGCTGATTATTGGCCTGAACTCAATTAGCAAAATAATTGGTAATGGTGAAAAAACATCCCTAGAAGATATTGAAAATTCATTCAGTATTATGAGTTATAATGTACGGCTTTTTAATGCTTACAATTGGATAAAGGAGGACGGGATAAAAGGAAAAATATTTGATCTATTCAAAGAAAGAGATGTTGATATTTTATGTATTCAAGAGTTTTATGCTCCTGAGAAATTGCCAAAAATAGATTTTAATTATCAGCATATAGGATTACAAAACAAAAAAAGCCAGTGGCATATGGCTATTTATAGTCAATTTCCACAAATCAAAAAAGGCACGGTAAGTATAAAGGGAGAGCGTATGAACAATACGTGTATCTTTTCAGATTTAATAATATCCACTGACACTATTAGGATTTATAATATTCATTTGGCTTCTAATTGGTTTGATAAAAGCGATTTGGCTTTTATAGAAAATCCTGAAATAAACAAAGATGCCATCAAAAAAGGTGTGTTGAGCATAGCTAAAAGACTAAAGATATCTTTCAAAAAACGTGCATTTCAAGTAGAAGTAATCAAAAATCATATGAATGATTCTCCTTATCCAATTGTAGTTTGCGGTGATTTTAACGATACGCCTAATTCATTCTCTTATCAAAAAATAGTTAATGGTCTAAATGATTCTTTTTTGCAAAAAGGTAGTGGTTTTGGAAGCACATTCTTAGGAAAGATACCTTTTTTGCGAATAGACTATATTTTGCATAGTCCGAATGTAAAAATTCAATCTTTTACAACACATAAAGCAAAACTATCGGATCATAAAGCGATTGAGAGTAACTTGGCAATGTAGAAAAGTGCCCAGAGCGGGAGTCGAACCCGCACGCTCATAAAGAGCACATGGCCCTCAACCATGCCTGTCTACCAATTTCAGCACCTGGGCAAGATGCATTATTGAATAAAAAATCCCGCATAAAACGGGATATTTGTGACCTGACTGGGGCTCGAACCCAGGACCCTCTCCTTAAAAGGGAGATGCTCTACCAACTGAGCTATCAGGTCTTATCAAAACGGCTGCAAATATATTACTATTTCTCATTAAAAAATCTTTTATTCATAAGTTTTATTCATGTATTGCATACCTCTTAAATTCTGCATCTCTATCAAACAAATAACGGTATGTTTTAAGTTTTTGATAATCAGTTGCACCTAGTCCTTTTATAATCTTTAGCATTTTAGGATTAAAATCTCCAACCCATGTCATGATGATATTCTTATACTTTTTACTCTCTATAAGATAATTAGAAACACAGCTTATAAGTGCCCCCTCTACTCCTTTTTTTTGAAACTCTGGAGCAACTCCAAATACAACTCCATGCACATTTTTAGGAGGAAAAAGTTTTAACCTAATGAGAAATATAAGCTTTCCCCATAAATTTAAATTGCCATTTAAATATCGGAAAACTTCATTTAGTTCAGGCAAAAATATTGAGAAGGCAATAGGCTCATTCTTGTAATAAGCAAACCAGATAACCTTTTCATCCATTATTGGACTCATTTTATTGATAATACTTGCCGCCTGTTTTGGCTTCATAGCCTGAAAGTTGCGAAAAGAATTTCCCCATGCTTTATTATACACTATACGAAAATCTTCTGCATATTTTAATTTATTCTTCTTTTTAAGATGTTCAAAAGTATAATGCTCATCTTGAGCAATATTCTCAGCTCTAAGTCTATACTTTTCCTGCAAAGGGGCTGTTACTTCCCTAATTGTAACATGCTGATTGTAATAAGTTTGAAAGCCATAGCTTTCAAAAAAGCTTTGATAATAATATGGATTATAACTATTGGCATAAACCGACTGATTCTCAAATCCTTCAACCAATAGTCCCCAAAACTTATCTTTTTCACCAAAATTAATGGGGCCATCCATTGCATTACAATCTCTTTCGTTGAGCCATTTTTTGCAAGCATTAAATAAAGTAAAAGCTGCATCTTTATTGTCAATACATTCAAAAAATCCCATTCCACCAACAGCTAATTTTCCGCTTTTCATCTTTCGGTTTACGAAGGCAGCAACCCTACCAATAATTTTACCCTTAGCATTTAGCAGAACCCATCTTACAGCCTCACCATGCCTTAGCTGCTTATTCTTTTGTTTATCAAACACAGCTTCTACATCTTGCTTGAGATGAGGAATCCAAACTTTATTATTTTTATATATTCTGAAAGGAAGCTGATGAAAACTTTTTATAGTCCTTTTGTTATTTACTTCAACTAATTGCATTTAAATTCCTTAATTTGTAGCGTAAAATTAACATAATTTATGAAAGATAAAGTCATCATTATTACAGGCGCCTCATCAGGAATTGGAAAAGCAATTGCCTTTTCACTAGCAAAAAATGATAATAAATTGGTGCTTGCTGCAAGAAATTTGCAAAAACTGAGTACGATAACAAAGGAGATAAAAGCTAAGAAAATAGCTGTTTTGAGTGTAGTAACTGATGTTGCTATTAAGAAAGAATGTAAAAACTTAATTGATAAATGCATGTCGGAATATGGTAGAATTGATATTTTGATTAATAATGCTGGAATTTCTATGCGTTCACTTTTTAATGAGACGAATCTAAAAGTACTTGAACGAGTAATAAACACCAACTTTTGGGGAACGGTATTTTGCACCAAATATGCACTTCCTTATTTACTTAAGACGAAAGGATCATTAGTTGGCGTTTCCTCTATTGCTGGGCATATTGGTTTGCCAGAAAGAAGTGCGTATTCGGCTTCCAAGTTTGCTATGCATGGTTTTTTGGAATCTGTGAGAAGTGAAAATATGGAAAATGATTTGCATGTACTTATTGCATGCCCTGGATTTACAGCTAGTAATATCAGAAAATCAGCACTTACAAAAGATGGGAGTACTCAAAATGAGAGTCCTAGAAATGAACAAAAAATGATGTCGGCAGAGCAAGTTGCAGACCATATAGTACGTGCAATTAAATGTAGAAAAGATAATTTAACGTTAAGTGTAAATGGAAAAATTGCAGTTTGGCTCAATCGCTTTTTCCCTAAAATTGCGAAAAGATTGGTGTTTAATCATTTCAAAAAGGAAAAGCGTTTGTAAATGAGAGTTTTCTTAATAGGTTTTATGGGCTGTGGAAAGAGCACAATTGGAAAAGAATTAGCAAAGCAGATGGGCTTTGATTTTATTGATTTAGACAAGTATATCGAAAAGAAAGAAGTAAAAAGCATTCAACAGATTTTTAAAAAAAAAGGAGAACTTGCTTTCAGAAAGATAGAAGGAATAGCCTTATTGGAAATTTGCAAAAAGAATAATATTGTAATTGCAACTGGTGGAGGAACCCCTTGTTTTTTAAAAAACATGCAAACTATACTAGATAAAGGAAGATCCATTTATCTCAAAATGGAAGCAGAGGAATTGAAAGAAAGATTGGTAAATAAGCAAACCCAAAGACCACTTCTTAACAATAAATCTGAAAAAGAATTATTTGATTTTATCAAATCTACTCTTTTAGAAAGGGAAGACTTTTACAATCAAGCAGATTTTATTGTTGAAGGGAAAAATATTAGTTCTGAATCAGTACTAAAATTGCTAACTTAAGAAAGATAAACACCCACATTCTCTTCCAACTCCACATAAATATGCTCTTTTAAAGTTGTGGATAAAGAAAGGCCTACAAAATCAGCTTTTATAGGAAAACGATTATGATTTCTATCAACAAGCACAATAGTAGATAGTTTCTTTAAGGGAACTGAGAGAAAATATTTGGCGCCATACATTAGTGTTTTTCCTGAGTTAAGCACATCATCTACCAAAATAAGCACCTTATCTTTATAATCTTTTTCGTTTATATCAACTTCTATATCATTGTAAGGATTGACCTTATCTAATTTTATAATCGCTAGTGTTAATTTTACATTAGTAATCTCAGCTAGTTTTTCCGCAATTCTTTTTGCAATAAGTACTCCATTATTAGCAATTCCAGCAATAATAATTTCTTTTTCCTTGTAATTCTGCTCATAGATTTGCCAAGCCAAACGATCTATTTTTTGTGCTAATTGTCTCTTGTTTAATACTAAAGTCTTTTCCATTAACTAATAACTAATATTTGAAAATGTTCCTTCTGTTACGGATACTGAGGTACTATTATCTGCATTATATGCTTCAAAACTAAAAGTTCCTGATACTTTATTTGGTGTTATTTTTGAAAAACTAATTGAGCCAATAAACAGAGGTTGCATAGTGATAAATTCATCAGCACCTTTCCACAGCTTTCCTTGGCCCTGAGAACCAAGATAAATAGTTGTGTTTTCAGAAATTGAACTAAAATTATAGATCGTAAGTGTAATAGTATTCATTACCCTACCATTTGGAAGATTTGAAGAACCAATAATTTCCAAAGCACCATTTATGGCCGGATTTGTTGTTAATATTTCTGCAGTTGGTGCTGCATCTGAAAGTTGTTCACCGTCAATCTGACATATGAATGATGAGGTAGGCGTAAAAGAATCTTCACCCACTTCATCGGAACAAGAGAAAAGTAAGATACCTGCTACTAAAAAGATGTAAAGTAACTTTTTCATTTTATCTATTTTTTTGGGTTTTAAAAAATTTAAAAAGCAATGATACACATTTGACTTATTTCTGCAATAGCAAATTTCCTTTAAAAGTATGCGCTACTTTCATATCATCTAAAACATTTATAACGTAAGAATATTGTCCATTGGGCGCTATTTTACCATCACTTATACTACCATCCCAATATTGATTAAAATTATTGGAAGTAAAAATAAGCTCTCCCCAGCTATTAAATATAAAAATCTCATAAGTTGCAACACCTTCACCCATTGGTCTGAATTCATCATTTAAGCTGTCATCATTTGGTGAAAACACATCTGGAATATAAAGCGTAAATACAGGATCTATAATAATTTGTGCAGTAGCAGTATCGGAACAAACACCATTAAATACAACTAATGAAACCTGATAAGTGCCCACATCAAAATATTCGTGAATAGGACTAAAATCTGTACTATTGGAGAAACCATCTCCAAAGTCCCACATCCAATTATAAGCCAACATAGAATTATTTGTAAATGTAATACTTGGCTCTAGAATGGTAGTGGGTTGAGGGTAAAAATCAAAATTTGCATAAGGCGTATAAAGCAACTGTACATTAGCATTGCCACTTCCAATATTACTACAGCCATTAGCATCTATTACAGATGCAATATCATAATTTCCGTCTGTATTGCCGTAAATTAAAAGCGGATTACCGTTTGTATTGATATTAGATTGAGCTGTACCATTAATAGTATATACAATGTCCCAAGGAGGATTTCCAAAAAGCTGTACAATAATAAGCGAACTATCTTCTGAGCAAATAGTTCCTCCACTATTTGGTGTAATAGTAGCTGTTGGTAATGGATTGACATTTACAGTTAGCTTAATACTATCGGCACAATTATTGGCATCAGCACCCACAATATTATAAGTTGTAGTTGTAATAGGGCTTGCATTTACTGTGCTTCCTACAGTAGCGCTCAATCCTGTTGAAGGCGCCCAACTAAAGCTGGCTGCTCCAGAAGCAGAAAGAGTAATACTACTGCCTTCACAAATTGTTGGTAATGGCGTATTAACTGTAATAATTGGAAGCACCCCTACATCCACATGCAGATTTGCAGTATTTGTACAATTGTTGGCATCTGTACCACTGACGTTATAATCAATGGTAGATTGCGGACTTGCAACTACAGTGTTCCCTACTGAAGTATTTAATCCTATTGCAGGACTCCAAGAATAATTATTTGCTCCAAAGGCATTGACATTTACACTACTTCCTTCACAAATGGAAGCAATAGCAGGTTGTACACTCACATTTGGCAATGGGTTTACAGTAATATTTGCAGCTATAACATCTGAGCAATTATTTATATCTGTTCCTGTAACAGTATAAGTTGTGGATGTGTTTGGTGTGGCAACAACTGTATTTCCACTAGTAGTATTTAATCCTAATGCGGGAGACCATAAATAAGTTAATGCACCACTTCCAGTGAGGGCTATATTTTCTCCATCACAAATAGCAGCGGAAGTTGGGCTAATCTGTAAAGTTGGTAAAGGTAATACATTTACCATAGTACTTGCAGTTGCAGAACATGCATTTGCATCTATACCTGTTACTAAATAAGTTATATTTGTTGTTGGAGTTGCTGAAACGGAACTACCTGTTGCACTACTTAAAGTAGTAGCTGGTGACCAATTGTATTGCATAGCTCCACTTGCTGTTAGAATTGTTGATTCTCCTAAACAAATAGAAGTATTAGGACTTGATGTGACAATAGGAGGAGGATTTACTATCACTGGAATATTTGCAATAGAAGAGCATCCTAAACTGTCAATTCCTAAAACATTATAAGTAGTATTTACTATTGGAAAAATACTAACTGTATCTGTATTAGTGGAGCTAATTGCAGTATTTGGCGACCAAATATAAGTATTTGCACCACTTACATATAGCGCAGTAGTATCTCCCATACACACATTTGAATTTGATGGAAAAGTAGTAAGTGTAGGTTTTGGATTTACACTCACTGTTGTAGTTACAGTATCTTTACAACCATTAGCATCTTGCCCTACAACACTATATGTAGTGCTCACTGATGGTGTTGCGGTTACTACTGTTCCTATTGTGTTATTAAGTCCAGTATTTGGAAACCAATTGTAACTATTGGTTCCTGTTGCCATTAGTGCAACTGAGCTCCCTTCACAAATAGAAGGATTGCTTGTTACATTTACAGATGGAACAGGTAAAAGCGTAAGGGGCACTGTAATGGTATCTATACAGCCTGTGCCATAATTTACAAACACTTGATAATTGGTTGAGTTTGGTGGAGTAAGTAAAAATCCAGCACTAGGATTAGTAGGTACAGCAACTACAGATGAAGCAGGAAACCAAGAATAACTTACATTAGGACCAGCAGACAAACCGACATAAACATCTTCACCAAGACAACCTATTGGATTGGGTGGATTTACAACAACATTAACAGACTGTGTCACATTTATTCCAATAGTATCTGTATTACTACATCCATTTATATCTGTTCCTGTTACCACATAACTAATAGAAGCAACAGGAGTTGAAACCACATTTGCACCAGTATTTGCATTTAACCAATTGCTTGGCGACCAAGAATAAGTGTTTGCCCCACTTGCTGATAAATTAATGCTCCCTCCAGGGCATACGGTTGAAGTAAAATTATTTATTACAACAGGAACTGGGGGTGGTTCTAGAATTGTTACAATAGCACTATCAGCACATCCATTAAAATCGGTTACAACTACTTGATAATTACCATTAGCAAGAAAAACAGCTGAAGGATTATTTTGAATAGGAACCGAATTCCAACTATATGAAAATGGTGATGTTCCTCCAGTTAAAACACTTACAGTAGCGCTACCATCTGCTACAGCAAAGCAAGACGCTCCTGTAGTTGTTGTATTTAATGCAATCGGATTAGGTTGAGTAATAATTACAGTGTCTGATATGATACAATTATTAAAATCAGCAATTTGATAAATATAACTTCCAGCCGACAATCCTGATACAGAATCAGTATTATTAATTGTAGTATTGGAACTAGTTATTTGATTCATATTGATGTCGTACCAACTATAAGTATAAGGACTAACTCCACCATTTAAGCTGGCATTTATTTCCCCATCATTTACGCCATTACAAGAAACAGATGTGGTAGATATATTACTTAAAAATGCACTATTTACATCTTCTGTAATGGTTAATGTAAATGTACCCAATTCAGATGGTAAGGACGCATCTACCACTACATAATAGGTACCCACATCACATAAAGGGGTTGTGATCTCAGATTGTAATCCGCAAAAATTATCATCAAATGCAAGCGCAATAGCAGTAGTATCATATACCAAATAAAGATAGCTATCATATTGCGCTCCATTTGCACCACAAAGAGAAACATTTACACCTGTTGGATTTGCAACATTAAATGCATAAATCACATCATTTCCTGAACTTGCAGTATAATAATCGGTATAGCATTCATTGCTATTAAAATGAATAAGAGGCGTTCCAGAAGTAAGCGTCCCTAAATCAATGGCATTGTTAAATGAAGTGCCTTTTGTATAGCACCAAAAAGTTTCAATTCTTGGCTTGTAGTAGCCATCAGTATTTGGAGCATTAGGTTGAGAACTGATATTCACACAGCCACTTCCATTGATATAGCCATGAGAATACCACTGGCATGGCGGACCACTTCTGTAAGTTAAACCTTGATAAAAAGGATCAGCATCACATCTATAATCATCACCTGTTTCTACCCCTACACATAAGTTAAATAAATACACCCCACAACATTCCATATCTTCCCAACTACAGGCTGTTCCACTTGCACAAAATCCTAATAAATTATCAGAAGGTAAATCATCTTCCCAAGCATCTATTTTAAAATCCAAACTTTGTGGAACAGTACCACTTTGAAAAGAAAAAGACGCAAAAGTATTATTAAAATCTATAGAATTGGTACCTGCAACAGTTGGTGTAAAATTCAAATCCTGATTACACACTCCACCCGTCCAAGGATAGGTATTCAAATTATCTTTTGTCCATATTTTAAAAGAAAGTTCATCTGGTGCAAAACCAATGCCAAGCAATGCCTCATCAGTTGCTGCAAAATTGCTCTGCACTTCTCTAAGTTTTACTTGCACATCAATAGGGCCATCATTAAAGCTTTGTGCAAGTAACAATGTAGGTAATAAGCAAGAAAAAATAAAAAAAATAAAATACCTTTCCAACTTAAAGTGATTTGTTTCGTAAAACTAATTATTTTTATTTAAATTAAAGAAGAAAAAATAAATTAAAATCTTTTTCTGCTCACTCTGTCTAGAAAGACTAATAATTTATTTATCTTCTCTTAACAGGTATTCTTGAAAATAATGTGACTATCGTTTACTCTAAAAGCATAACACCAAACAATAACATTTGTCGGCTTTACCTAATCAAACTCACCTCCCCTACTTTTTTACGAATTGTGCCCATTTCATCTTTTATAATGATTACCCATGTAAATAGATCTGATTTGGAATCAGCACCATCCCATCCTTCTGTTATTTTTTTGGTAGTAAAAACTGCTTCCCCCCATTTGTTGTAGACAATAAATTGATAGCTCTGGTAATTGTTCATTCTGAAGCCTTTTGGCAAGAAAACATCATTATCACCATCTCCATTAGGAGTAAAGGAATTGGGCATATAAAGTAGAAATTCATAAAAAATATTAATAGTATGTATAGTAGAGTCTACACAATTATTGCTATCGGCAGCAACAAGCATGACATCAAAACTACCAGGATAGCTAAATTCATGTGTTGGATTTTCTAAAAAACTAAATGTAGAATCGTCAAAATTCCAAATAGTTGGAAGAGCATCAATGCTTTGATTTGTAAAATCGATTATCGGATTTATTATGGTTGATGAAAGTGGATTATAGGAAAAATCAACAATGGGTTTTGGTAAAACTTGCACATTTTTAATTACAGAATTCCTGCATCCAAAACTCGATGTCACCATAAGTATTACTGGATAATTTCCTAGCATCTGATAATAGTGAGATGTACTACTTCCTGCACTAACTCCCCCATCACCAAATTCCCAAATAAAATCTACTAAACTATCGGAAATTATGGTAGAATTATCATTAAAAAAAGTAAGATTCTCCAAACAATTACCACTAAATAGAAAGTCAACTTGTGGCAAAGGATGAATAATTACGTGCATACTATCAGCATCTTTACAGCCATTACTATCAGTTTCTTCAACCGATAACACAAAATTCCCAGCAGATTGAATATCAACCAGAATTTGTGATGTACCGTTTCCGCCTACTATATTAGCAATCCCTGGCGGACCATTTATTTGCCATTGGTAAATTGAACCTTGCAAATAAGGAACCCTAAAATTCTCAACGCCAACACCTTCACATAAATGTAAGTTGTTTTGGCAGTAGGAATTGCTAAAAAATACCGATAGACACACAAATAAAATGCGCCTGAGTTTCAGCATAAATCCCTAGAAGTGCTGTATAGGTCCTGTTGTTGGTCCTGGATTCACTACTACATTTATTGTAGTTGTACATCCTGCTAAATCATAAGTTATGGTATGCGTTCCCGTTCCAGCTACTGTTGGATCAAAATTACCTGCCACAACACCTGTTCCTGCAAGCGTCCCACCTGTTGGAGTTGGACTCAAAGCCTGTGCAGGATCTCCAGCACAAAATGGACCCAAAGCTGAAAGTGCTACTTGAATAATACGAACATCCAAATAAATTGGCGCACCTATACAACCGTTAGCATCAGTTTCAGTTAAAGAAACTGCATTGGTATAAATCCCCGGAGTTGAACCCCAATCTACAGTAATAGAGCTAGTTGTTCCACCAGTTACTTGCGTACCACCACCTCCGGCAATAGTCCAGTTATAAGTGGATCCAGCAGTATTAGCTACCAAATAAGCCTCTCCTGTTGCACCTACACATACTGTATCAGGATTTGTTGTTGTTTGAGCCAATATCTGACCCCCTGCTAAAAACAATACTACAAAAAGTAATGCTTTTAATGTGTTGTTTGTTGTTTTCATGATTCTCATGTTTTTGATTAATAAAATAGTTAATAATGATTTATAGGTTGAGTTACTACATTGGAAATAGGGACCGTTATCCCTTGAGAATTTGGCTGCCAGCTACTGGTATTACATCCTAAAGCCTGTCTTACTTTTACCCTGAATCGGGTTGTTGTAGTAATATTTGATAATACAATAGGATTTGCACTTCCCATTTGTGGATTTGTCATATTGATCCAATTAATACTAGTTCTATACTGAAATCTATAAAAATTTGATGGCATTGAGGGGGTTGCTGTTAAAATAATATCATCACCAACACAAGCTGGAGAAGGCATAGCTGTAAGTGTTGCTGTGGGAACAGGATTGACAATTATCCTAACACTATCTGTTGCAGTACATCCATTTGCATTGGTAAAAGTTGCAAAATAAGTTGTTGAACTTGTAAAACTAGAATTAAAAGATGGACTTTGAACATTAGGATTAGACAGATAAGAAGTAGGACTCCAGATATATGTTCCAGAAACCCCACTACTAGCACTTAATGCAGAAGGCGTTCCGCCATTACAAATTATTTGGTTTGAAGACATTGATAAAAATAATTGACTAGGCTGAGTAATTATTAAGTTAGCTGTTGTATTACAACTAAAAGAGGTGTCAGAAACATCTATTTGATAGGTGTTTGCTGGAAGCATTGTGAAAACTGCTGTATCATATGTATTTTGTTGACTAAACGGAAGCCAGTTACCCAAAACCAAATAATTTAATTGATACAAATACCAACCCGGACCACCACTTGAAACTACATTTATAGTAGCAAAATCTCCAAAACATTGAATCGTATCTGTAAGATTAACCGTAATGTGTAAACTACTATTATCTAATATCTCAAAAGTATCTGAATACATTGTACTTGGACATGAGCCAAAAGGAATTGTTCCAGTGACAACATAAAGTCCTGCATCCAAGTTATTAACAGAAGTTACGTTAACACCATTTCCATAATTTTGGCCATTTGTAACATTATTCCAAGAATAATGAATAAAAGTAGAGGAAGACAATAAACTTGCACTACCATCAGCATTTCCAACACATGTTGTATGACTAATACTTGA
Organism: Flavobacteriales bacterium TMED123; assembly: GCA_002170165.1. Lineage (GTDB taxonomy): Bacteria > Bacteroidota > Bacteroidia > Flavobacteriales > BACL11 > DUAL01. The sequence goes on along the minus strand of NHFY01000012.1, from coordinate 34,311 downwards.
AGCATCTATAAAAACACCACATTGAGCAAGCGAAGTGTGAGCAAATATAATCACAACAAAACCGATAGATAATAATTGTATACAGTTACGCATAAGAAACTAAATCTCTTTCTACAAATTTAGAAAATAAAGGTAATGAAAAAGTAACTTCTCATAAAGAGTTATTAATCAACTTGCTGAATCTCAAAATCTGAATACTTTACAATAGGAAAATCAGTATTTACATAACCGCCTTTAATATAATGCTTTTTGAATTTATAATCTCCCTTATTAGTACAAAAGTACATGCATTGCTCAAATGCAATTTGGGCATATTTACTAGAAAGTGCATTAAATTTTTGAGCGAAAAGCGCATTAAATCTTTGGTTCTCTTTTTGTGTATTGTCAAAGAAATAAGGATGAGGAAAATGTACATTAAGCTTCATTAATGTAGCAATATCTAAATTTTCATAAGCACTCCAATTATGCAGTCCAAAAACTACCATATTAGTATCAATAGTACCCAAAACAGGAATTACTTTTGAAACAAATGACCTATCAGCAGAAGGGATTAAAACCACATATCTATGATTGCTTAAGAACTTACAAAGCGTATCTCTTGTGATCGTATTCAGTCCATCAAACAAACACAACTTTGCTTTTATTTTTTTATTCCTAAAATAACTTTTATAATCATTTGCTGAATCTTCTTCCTTTTGTTGTGCAAGAATAAGGATCTTCTCTTTTTTATATTTTCTTGAAACATGAGCAGCTATTTTATTCATTTGTAATGAAAATGGAGGAATAATTTGAAAAATATTAGCTCCATCTTTCAAGGGAGTACTATTTCTAGAAAGTGGGGAAATGATGGTTTTATCTTTATTTTTCCCATATACTTTAGTAACAATCCTCAGGTTTTTTGTAAAGACAGGTCCAAAAATTAAATCCATATTTTTCATTTTTCCAGACCCAACTATTGCCTGTACTTTTGTTGTATCATTCTCAGTGTCATATACAAACAAATTAATCTTCATTCCTGCTTTTGCTAGTGAATCTGTAGCAACCATCAATCCTTCCAGATAATTTAATGCCATATAAGAATCTTTATGTATATCCTCTTTGGACTGATCTGATTGTGACAAGAAAGATAAAAGTGAATCGTTTTTTGTAGAATAAAAAGGCAATAGTACTGCAATATTTAAAGTATCCTTTTTCGAAAATTGCTTTAATGTATTGGCTCTTTTCCCATTTGACAGAAATGATTGGTTTGATTTTTTGTCTTTGAAAAGCAATCGTTCTGCTAGTGTAGATTTGATTGGTATAAGTAAAGATTGGTTGTAATATAGTTTGGATTTTTTGTTATGACGCTTTAGCTCCCCTATATTTATGTTATAATATTCTGCAATCGATTTGTAAGTTTCTGTTGGCTTGACAATATGTTTAACATACATTTGTCCTTTTACAATGAGCGTATCCGTGGTGGTTTGTGCTGAAAGGATACAAAAGCAAAAGAATAAAAAGAAGAATGTTATTTTTTTAATTATTCCCATTCAATTGTTGCTGGTGGTTTTGAAGATATATCATACACAACTCGGTTTATACCTTTTACTTTATTGATGATATCATTTGATACTTTGGCTAAAAAGTCATACGGCAAATGCACCCAATCAGCTGTCATGCCATCAGTGGACTCTACAGCTCTTAATGCTACTGCATTTTCATAAGTTCTTTCATCACCCATAACTCCAACTGATTGCACAGAAAGTAACATTGCTCCTGCTTGCCACACCTTATCGTACAATCCATATAATTTTAATAAAGAAATGAAAATAGCATCAACTTCCTGCAGAATGCGTACCTTTTCTTCAGTAACATCCCCTAAAATTCTGATGGCCAATCCAGGTCCTGGAAAAGGATGCCTTTCTAAAATATTCTCATCAATATGCATGGAACGACCTATTCGCCTTACTTCATCTTTAAACAAAGCATTTAGTGGCTCAACTATTTTGAGTTTCATGTAATCAGGCAGCCCCCCAACATTATGGTGCGACTTGATGGTTTGAGAAGGTCCACCAGTTACAGAAACCGACTCAATAACATCAGGATATATAGTGCCTTGTGCTAACCATTTTACATCTTTAATTTGATTAGCCTCATCATCAAACACATCAATAAACTTAGCGCCAATAGCTTTGCGTTTCTTTTCAGGATCAGAAACATCAGCTAATGCCTCATAAAATCTATCCTTTGCATCCACACCTTTTACATTTAGCCCCATACCTTTGTATTGGACTAAAACATTATCAAATTCATCTTTTCTTAGCAGTCCATTATCAACAAAAATGCAATACAAATTTTCTCCTATTGCTTTGTGTAACAAAACTGCAGCAACAGTAGAATCAACACCTCCTGAAAGTCCTAAAACTACTTTGTCATTTCCTAATTTTTCTTTTAGTCCTTCAACTGTTTCTTCTACAAAAGTAGCAGGCATCCAATCTTGAGAAAAACCACAAATATCAACTAAGAAATTATTTAAAATTATTGTTCCATCTTTAGAATGATATACTTCTGGATGGAACTGTAAAGCATAGGTTTGCTCCCCCTTAATTTCATAAGCGGCTACCTCAACATCATTAGTGGATGCCAACACCTTATAATGCTCAGGAATTGTTGCAATGGTGTCTCCATGGCTCATCCAAACTTGGGAATTGGAAAATACATTTTGCATTAAAATAGAATTCTCATCAACAAATGATAAATTTGCGCGACCATACTCGCGAGTATTGGAAGGCAACACCTCTCCTCCAAATTCATGGGCTAAATGCTGAGCACCATAGCAAACGCCCAATAAAGGCAGCTTTCCTTTTATTTGTGATAAATTAGGAATTGGTGCATTTTCTTCACGAACTGAATGTGGAGAGCCAGATAATATAACCGCTTTCCAACTTCCATCAATTACAGGCATATTGTTGTAAGGATGTATCTCCGAATAAATATTCAACTCTCTAACTTTCCTGGCAATTAGCTGAGTATATTGAGATCCAAAATCTAAAATAAGTACCTTTTCGTGTTGCATCTACTACTTTATTAAATGGGACAAAACTACAAAATTAGCATCAAGAGGATTTAAACTCTTTTTTAATATTTCAATAAAGTTATCCCCATATTGTAAATAAAATGGAATAAAATTATCATGTCGTTCTTGCAAGCTATTATTTGGAAACAATTGAGCTTTTATTTTTTCGATTTGATTAAGGGTTGATTCGTGTTTTTTCTTTTCTAAACGCAATAGTTTTTGCTCTAACTTTTCTAAAGATTTAAGCTGTTTTTGAAGATTAGCTCTCACACTCTTTTGCAAGCCATCATCAGTAGTTTTTTTGAGGATTTTAGCATATGTTTTTAACAGTTCTTCCTTTTCAGTTTGTAATGATAGTTTGAAAGATTTTTTTGATAAAATATACTTCTTTTTCAACTCATCCTGAGAGGAGAATAAATCTGTTATCTCAAAACCTAATGATTCCCATTTTTGTGTTTGTTGCTCTGATACCAATAAAGCTGAATTCCTTAATAGAAAAATTGGAAATGGCATCTCTTCTTGCTCAAAAGCAGTCTTTAACTGCATCCAATAAGCCAGTTCGGCTCCTCCTCCAATGTAAGCAACATTTGGCAGAACACTTTCCTGATAAAGTGGACGCATCAATACATTTGGACTAAATGTTTCAGGACTTTCTTCAATGTCAGCAACTGAGACGCCATCTTTTATCAGCCCTCTACTGCCATTTGAAAGATAAAAGAAATTAACATCTCGCACATATGCTTGAGCCTTATAATCTTTCGCTAATTGCTCAGTACATTTTCTGATGGCATCAGCAAAGCCTTTGGTTAAAACATCCTTTTTGATTAGGGGAATAAATTGCTCCTTTAACTTTTTATCATCTCCATCAATAATGACAAGACCGTATTGACCAAAAATATCATTCACTAAAAATCTGGTAGCATCAGCAAGATTTTGATGCTCTAGATATGCTTTCTTAAAAAGTTGCATGAGTTGCATTGCATCATCTGATTCTCCTAAAATTGATCTGAGCTCATTTAGCAAATTATCAATATTATCCAATTTCATTCGCCCAACAGCACCGCTTTGCTCGCTATTCCAACTTCTCTTTTTACCAAAAATATATGCATGGTTGACTTCCTCATAATCATGATCTTCAGTAGCCATCCAATAGATAGGGACAATGTTTTTAGCAGGGTATTTTTCTTTTAATTGTTCTGCAAGGTTTATAGTAGAAATTATTTTGTAAAGAAAATACAGTGGGCCAGTAAATAAACACAGTTGATGACCTGTTGTAACTGTAAAAGTTTCCTCTAAGAGCAATGAATCAATATTTGCTTCTGTTTTATCTGATAATTCAACTGATGCATTTTGTTTTTTAAGTACCTTAACTAGAACGCTTCTATTTATGGTATGCTTTTGCTTTTCTATTATTTGTTGCTTAAATGCATCAATGGATGGGAAGTGATTGACAAATGGTTTTAATTTCTTATCATTTGTCAAATAATCAATCAGGTGCTTTGAAAAGCTATTAGTTTGATCATATGGAATTTTTGTGATTTCCATCATACCACTACACCATACAAATCAAAATGATCTGCTTTTTCAATTTTAATATTCGCAAAATCACCCAATCTAATATATGTATTATTTGCCTTTACCAACACCTCATTATCAACATCAGGGCTATCAAATTCAGTTCGGCCAATGAAGTAATCTCCTTCTTTTCTGTCGAATAACACCTTAAAAGTTTTACCAACTTTTTGCAGATTTAGATTGTATGAAATTTGGCTTTGTAAATCCATAATTGCTTCCGCTCTTGCTTTCTTTAATTCTTCAGGAACATCATCAACCAAATCAAAAGCTGTAGTGTTTTCTTCATGGGAATAAGTAAAAACACCTAATCTGTCAAATTTAGTGTCTTGTACCCATTTTTTTAACTCCTGAAAGTTGGCTTCCGTTTCTCCAGGATAACCTACAATAAGTGTAGTTCTGATAGTCATATTTGGGACTTTTGCTCTAAAATTCTTTAATAATAAATCTGTTTTTTGATGAGAAGTTCCTCTTTTCATAGAGGTTAAAATATCGTCATTAATGTGTTGTAAAGGAATATCGATATAATTACAAACTTTTTTGTTGTCTCGAATAACATCTAAAACATCTTGAGGAAAGCCTGTAGGGAAAGCATAATGAATGCGAATCCACTCAATTCCATTTACATCTGAAAGAGCGATAAGCAAATCGGCTAACCTTCTCTTTTTATAAATATCTAAGCCGTAAAAAGTTAAATCCTGAGCAATGAGAATCAACTCTTTTACTCCATCTTTAGCTAAACTCTTAGCCTCTATTACCAATTGCTCAATAGGAGTAGATTTATGTTTTCCTCTCATAAGGGGAATCGCGCAGAAAGAACACGGCCTATCACATCCCTCTGATATTTTCAAATAGGCATAATGGTTTGGAGTAGTGGTTAATCTTTCTCCAATCAATTCGTGCTTATAATCAGCCCCTAGAACTTTTAGTAATTTTGGTAAATCAGTAGTTCCAAAATACTGATCTACATTTGAGATGTCTTTTTCCAAATCTGGTTTATAGCGCTCAGAAAGACAACCCGTTACATAAAGCTTGTCAATAGCTCCTTTTTCTTTTTTTCTAGCCTGCTCTAAGATTGTATTTATGGATTCCTCTTTTGCATTGTCAATAAAACCACATGTATTGACCACTACAATATTTGCATCATCTTTTTTGGATTCATGCTCTACATCAATCTCGTTAGCTGCTAACTGCCCCATCAACACTTCAGAATCATATACATTTTTAGAGCAACCTAATGTGATGACATTAATCTTATTTTTTTTTAGCTGTTTTGTACGCATTAATTAAATAAGGAATTGACAAAATCTACTTTGTTAAATGCTTGCAAATCATCTGGACCTTCTCCTACACCAATATACCTAACGGGAATTTGGAATTGATCAGAAATACCAATAACAACTCCGCCTTTAGCTGTCCCATCTAATTTTGTTAATGTAATGGAATCTACATCAGTAGCAGCCGTAAACTGAGTGGCCTGCTCAATGGCATTTTGCCCTGTTGATGCATCAAGAATTAACATAACATCATGTGGGGCCTCAGGAATAACTTTAGCCATTACATTTCTGATTTTTCCTAATTCCTTCATCAAATTTACATTGTTGTGTAATCTTCCAGCAGTATCAATAATCACTACATCAGCATTATTTGCTTTTGCCGATTGTATGGTGTCAAAACAAACAGCTGCAGGATCAGAACCCATGTCTTGTTTTACAATATCTACACCTACTCTTTCAGCCCAAATTGTTAACTGATCCACTGCAGCCGCACGAAAAGTATCGGCTGCTCCCAATACCACCTTTTTACCTTCTTGCTTAAATTTATGAGCCAACTTACCTATGGTTGTAGTTTTTCCTACCCCATTCACCCCAACAATCATTATAACATAAGGACCTTCAACTTTAGGAATTTTAACATAAGAATCTTTCATCAAAACTGAAATCTCATCTTTCAAGAATTGATTTAATTCTGAGGTGTTGATGTACTTGTATCTTGCCACTCTCGCCTCTAGCTTTTGAATAATTTTTAAGGAAGTTTCCACTCCAATATCAGAAGTGATTAATGTTTCCTCAATATCGTCAAGCGCCAATTCATCAATAGTTGATTTCCCAGCTACTGTTCTGGCTAATTTTCCAAAAAAGCTATCCTTTGTTTTTTGAAGTCCAGCTTCTAATTTTTCTTTTTCTGTTGTATGTTGTGTGGATTCTTCTTTTTTTAGTTTAATCGGTTTTTTGTCTTCCGCTACAATTATTTCTTCCTTCTGCTCTATTATTGAGGTAGAATCCGCTTCTGTTTCTTCTTGTTTAGCTACATCTTGTGTTTCATTATCGTATATATCTTGTTGAATTCCTTTAGTAGTTTCTGCTGCAAGTTCTTCAATAACCTCTTTTTGTTCTTGTTCTAATTCATTTTTTTCATCTTCTTCAACAGTAGTTTTCTCCTGTTCCTTTTCTTCTACAACTTTTTGCTCAATTTTTTCTTTCTCTTCAAAAATCTCATTTTCAACTGCTAAATCCTGTTCTTTTTTTACTGCTTCTTTTTCTGTAGAAACTACTTTTTGTTTTTCTTCTTTCTTTTCAGTTGAAAAAAGTTTTTTGATATTTTTAAAAATTCCCATAATTTCTTTGCTTTATAAAATAAAAAAGCTCCTTTCAAAAATAGAAAGAAGCTTTTACATTAAACTAAAAAATTTCTATTTTTTAGCAAAATAGTCGTTTACCTTGTCTTTGGGTAATATTTCTGATTTAAAAGAATATGTACCTCTTTCATTTTTTACCATTTTTACAGCTTTTGTAAATGCTTTCGCCCCTTTTTTCTGTAGGGACGCTACTGTTTTCTTTGCCATTTCCTTTTATTTTATTTCTTTATGAACAGTCATTTTCTTCAAGATTGGATTGAATTTTCTCAACTCCATTCTATCTGGTGTGTTCTTTTTGTTTTTTGTAGTAATGTAACGAGAAGTACCTGGTTTACCGCTTGTTTTATGTTCGGTACATTCTAAAATTACTTGAACTCTGTTTCCTTTCTTTGCCATTATCTAAAAAAATTTATTGGGCTGCAAAAATAAGTAAAATATCCGAACAACAAATACTATTTTATCTTTTTAATATCAATTAAAAATAAGTCCTCTTCAACCGAGAAATCATCTATATCCATTTTACCTAAACTCTGCTCTTTCCAGTTCGTATTTGGATAAATCCAAAAACTATCTTTTCCTGCATTAACTAGAATAGGCATATTAAATTCAGCTATGGCCTCCCATCTATACATTAAAGTTATATCTCTACCTTGTTTCATCAGCTTGTATTGAAATTCGGGTAAATCTTTATTTTCTAGGAATTGATTGAAGAAAACAGAAAAATCTTTGCCACTTCTTTCATTGATATAATCAATCACTTCCTGCCCATCTATGGTTTGATATTCAAAATTTTTGGTAAGATCAAAAAGTATTTCAAACCATAATTCATCATCTTCAATGAGCGTTCTGAGCGTATGTAACATAAGGGATGCTTTCTGGTACATATCTCCACTTCCTCTTTTATTTACATGATAAGGACCAATAATTGCCTTGTCGTTTCGAACGCTTCTTTTCTGATTATTTACATATTCCAACATCTTTTGATATCCGTACATACATTCAACATAAAGCACCTCTGAATAAGTACAGAAACCTTCTTGCACCCACATATCGGCAATATCGTTTGTAGTGATGGAATTGCCCCACCATTCGTGTCCGCTTTCGTGAACAATAATATAGTCAAAATCCAGCCCTGCTATAAAGCGTGTATTACCATGATATCCTGGCAAATAGTTATTTCCATAAGCAATTCCAGATTGATGCTCCATACCCAGATAAGGCGTTTCTACTAGCGCAAAACCATCCTCCCAAAAAGGATATTTTCCAAAATATTTTTCAAAACATTGCATCATCGGTTTTACTTGTAAAAAGTGTTTTCTTGCTTTTTCTTCATTATAGGAAAGCACATAATAACTCAAATCAAGACTGTCTTTATCACTAACATAAACATCTGAAAAATGCACATAATCGCCAATATTTATGCTCACATCATAGTTGTTAATAGGATAAGAAACAAACCACTCACTCTGATTGAGCCAGCAATTCAAATAGTCACTCCATATAGTAGTATCTTTTCTTAAATTTCCATTTGCAATTATCTTGTTTGGATACTTGGCTGCACATACAATACGCATACTATCTGGCTCATCCGATTGATGATCTTTACAAGGCCACCAACTACTTGCGCCCAATCCTTGACAAGAGACCCCAATCCAATCTTTTCCGTTTTTATCTTTTTCCCATGAAAAACCGCCATCCCAAGGTGGGTTTACTGCTTCTATAGGATAACCACCATACCATAACTTTATTTTTAACTTTTCTCCTTTTTTTATTTTCCTTGGGAAATGAATAAAGCGGACATCAAATTCTTCCTCAAATTTCAGGTGCTCTCCTTCAAACTCAACAACCATTAGCTCCATATTTTGTGCTAAATCAATTTGTATCTTCTTAAAATCCTCAGTAGCCGTAAAATGTATGGTGTTGTGTGATCGTTCTATAGCCCTTTCATTAATATCAATAATTAAAAATAAATCATAAAAAGTAACATCATAGCAAGTCCTTAAAGAGGTTAGATTTCCTCTTAAAGAATCTTGTCTAGAAAATATTTGAGAATAACCTGGTAAACAAAATAATATAATTAAAGATAAACAAAATAATCTCATGTAAGAATTGTTAATAAAAACACATTATTCCTCTCTATTTAATATAGCCTCACAAGTAAAAGGAAATCCAGGAACAGGAAACAGATCTATGGTTGAATAATTAAGCCTTAAGGTTCCTTGATTCTGAGATAAAATATTTCCATCTCCATCTATATTAATCGGCACAGTTATTGGAACACCAAAGAGAAGTGTGTCGAAAGAAAATAAAGTCTGTTCTGGAATTAGAAGATTACCATTTTTGTTAATTGTTCCACTGATTGAAATTGTATCTAGATTAAAAACTAATTCTCCACTTGCAACACCATTAACAATAACAGAATTAGGTAAAAACTCCTTAATTAGATCAATTGATATACCACCACTAATACTATCACATGTAAAATCAAAAAACCATAATCCTTGCGCAATATCATAAGAAAAAATACAACTACCATCATTAACCGTTGCATTAGAATTATAGTTCATGGCACCTGAATCAGGACATCCTTCAATCACTTCCTCCTCTTTTTTACACGAAGAGATGATAAATAGTGATGAGAGAATCATCATGATTAAGATTCTTGTATAATTTTTCATGATTTTATATTTAAATTAATGAAAAAAATAACACGAAATATAACGACTTTTAGAAAAAGTCTATTTACTAAAAGTTATAAAACTATATTACCGTTAGCTTTTGCTTTTTTTAGCACAGCTGAAATTCCTTTTCTATTGATAGTTCTAAGCGCATTAGCAGAGACTTTAAGGGTAATCCATTTATCTTCTTCTGGGATATAAAACTTTTTGGCTTGAAGATTCGGATAGAACTTTCTTTTTGTTTTGTTTTTTGCATGGGAAACATTGTTTCCACTCATTACTTTTTTCCCTGTTATTTGACAAACTCTTGACATTTCTATTAATTTTTGGACTGCAAATATAGTTAGTTTTCAATTGATTAGAAAACTTTTTTATTTTTTTATTTCTGACAATAAAATACTTAAAGCTTTAACAGCTGCTTGACATACAATCTCTTTTCTTGCTCCCTCAAAAAGATGTGAAGACACATAGATTTCTTCTTTGGCAGCAAAGGCAATAAAAACTTGCCCCACTTTATCGCCTGTTGGACCTGCATAACCTGTGGTTGCTAAGGCGTAATCTGATTGAAATTGACTCTTAACCCCTACAACCATTTGCTGTGCTACTTGCTCACTTACAGCTGAATATTTTTTTATATCCTGATTTTTTACTTGAAGTTGATTTATTTTTGCTTTTTCGGAATAAGCAATAATTCCACCTTCAAAAAAATTAGAACTTCCTGATAAAGAGGTAAGCATAGTAGCAATGTTTCCTGCTGTACAACTTTCAGCTACCGATATAGTGTTTTTTTGAGCAGTCAAAAAAGCCGCAATTTCTTTTACTAAAGTTTGCCAATTGTCATTTGGTGACATAAAAGTAAAATCTAATAAGTAAATGGAGAAGGTATATCTTCCCTTTCATGTGGTTTTATACTCATGACAGGAATTTCAGACTGATAGATAATCTCTCTAGCTGCAGTACCTAACTTATTGGAAAAAATATCTTCTTGTCTTGTCATAATCAAGATTAAATCTGATTCAAAATTTTCCTCATAATCAAGAATGGATTCAGCTAAACCCTTTCCCTTCTTGCCTACTAATAGTTCGGCAGTACAATTTAATTTGGCATCTTGAATAAACTTTTTTACCTGATTTAGATTTCGTACCAACTTATCTTTTATCTCTTGTTTATCTCTTAATAAGACTGAAACCACACGAATAGTAGCATTCCAATATCTAGCGTATTCAATGGCTAACGTAACCTTCTCTTTGGTTTGTTTTTCTAAATCAAGTGGAAGTATAATGTTTTTGCATCCATTTTTATGATCCTTTCCTTTTATGGTAATTACAGGACAATGCGCCAAACGAACTACTCTCTCGGCATTAGAACCTATTACTCTTTTCATCACTTCTTTTGGAGTGCCATTTGTTCCCATTACAATTAAATCCACACTAAGCATTTCAGCTACATCAATAATTTGCTCATAAACCCTTCCCTTAGCTACCATAGTATCTACCTCAACATTATATTTTTCCGCATAATCTTTTCCAACTTCCACTAGTTTTTGATTTACCTTCTGTTGTAACTCATGCGTTTTATCGTCTAAAAAAAGAGACTCTATCTTGCTTGGCTCTTCAATTACCGATAGTAAAATGATTTTTGATTTTTTAATTTTAGCCAAATTAAAAGCTTGGCCTAGTGCAATCATAGACTGATTAGAAAATCCGATAGGAACTAAAATTCCACTGCTTTCTATTGACATAATTTCTTATTTTTGATTTTGCAAATTTACTACATTATTATGAAAGTTATCAAAGATACTGAATTAATACTTACCGCTGAAAACAAGGTGTATCATCTTAATCTCTTAGGCAAAGAAATTGCCGATTCTATTATTGTTGTTGGTGATAGAGCAAGGGTAAGGCAAGTATCTCAACATTTTGATAACATTGATATTAAGATTAAAAACAGAGAGTTTTTAACCCATACTGGAACATATAATGGAAAAAGAATTTCTGTAGTAGCTACAGGAATTGGCACTGACAACATTGATATAGTTTTGAATGAATTGGATGCAGCAGTAAATATTGATTTAGAAACTAGAACCATAAAAGAAAAGAAAAGATCATTAAATATTATTAGATTGGGAACCTCTGGCGCTTTACAAAAAGATGTAAAAGTAGATAGTTTTTTAATGGCTACTCATGGGCTTGGATTTGACGGATTAGCGCATTTTTATCAATCTGAAAATATAATAGATGAGAAAATGAGTAGTGCATTTGCTACTCATAGTAATTGGCCAAAGCAATCAGCTTATCCTTATATTGTAAAAGGAAGTGAAGAATTGTTAAAAAAGTTTGACAGCTTTGCTAAAGGTATTACCGCAACTGCTTCTGGTTTTTATGCTCCACAGGGCAGAAAATTGAGAATAGCGCCCACTATAGAAGATTTACACCAAAAGATGAATACTTTCTGCTATAAAGGAAATAGAATTACAAATTTTGAAATGGAAACTTCAGCACTTTATTTTTTAGCAAAAGCACTAGGGCATCACGCGCTTACGATTTGTGCTATAATTGGCAACAGAATTTCTAAAACCCAAAGTAAAGATTATAAAAAGACTGTAGATAAGATGATTTCAAAAGTACTGGAAGTGATATAATCCTTTTTGTATTCAAAATAATTAAGCGTAACTCTATTTATTGTTTTTTCACCCTTTTCAAATCCAACAAATTCATAGGATTAGAATTAAAGCCTGAAATATTCAGATGAGAAAAACGCAATACCTTATCATAATAAAGAGGGACAATAGCTGCCTGATTTATGATGATTTCATCCATTTTATTATAGAGTAAAAAGCGAACACTATCATTGGTTTCTTTGCTTGCCCTTTCGTACAAATCATCAAACTTTTCATTTGCAAAATGAGTGTAATTAGGCCCATTTGGACAAAAATTTTCACTATAAAAAAGCGCCAAATAATTCTCAGCATCAGCATAATCGGCAATCCAACTCCCTCTGAAAAATGAAAGTTTTGAAGTAGCTACCATTTGTCTATGGGTGGAGGGCGGATTTACCTCTATTTTAATATTAAGTCCAATCTCAAACAAAGCATTTTGTATGTATTCACACAAATCCAAATAGGAAGATGTGGTGGATAAAACAATTTCTTTATTTGCATCAAAACCACTTGCAGCAATCAATTGTTTAGCTTTCTCTAGATTGTAGTCATATCCTTTTAACTCCTCTGAAAAAGAAGGTAATCCTTTTGGCACAAAACCTTGCAAAGCAGGAGTACCTATATCATTACGTAAGTATTTAAGCATTTTTTTTCTATCAAAACCATAATTAATGGCTTGCCTAATTTCTATCGGAAGAGCATTTTCCATTAAAAATCCTAAGTATTCGGTATTCAAATAAGGTTCGGATTGCAAATTAATTTTTCCCTTGTATTTTTCTTGCAAGCCTCCATCTCTTTTAAGCACTTCATCTTTATAAGAAGCATCTAATCCTGATATAAAATCTAAGTCTCCTTTCAAAAACTCTAGAAATGCAGCTTGCTTATCTTTTATGAATGTAATAGCTACAGCATCCAAATATGGTAAGCTCTTGCCTTCCTCTTTCTCAAAATAATTTTGGTTTTTACGAAAAACCAATTTTACCCCTTCTTTCCAGTATTGAAACTGAAAAGGGCCCGTTCCAATTGGATTAGCTCTAAAATCAGTATTTTCTACAATTTCTTTAGGAATAACCGAACAATATGGCATAGAAAGCAAGTCTAAAAAGGGAGGAAAAGGGTTTTTTAACATTATATTAAATGTAGAATCATTTATTGCTGTATAACTGTTCACATTAGCAAGTACCCAAGCCCCAGGAGAAGCCAATTGTTTGCTTTTTAACCTATTAAAACTAAAAGAAAAATCAGAAGCCACCACCCTTCTCTCTTGAGTAAAAATTTCATGATGATGAAAAAACACATCATCTCGCAAGTAAAAAGTATAACTCAAACCATCATTAGAGATGTCCCAATTTTTAGCAATAGATGGCACTACTTCAAGTTTTTCATTAAGCTGTACCAAACCATTAAAAAGCTGATTGCACACCCAAATAGTAGCTTGATCTTTGGCAAATGCAGGGTCTAATGTTGCAATTCCGGAAGCCTGATTGTATTTGAAAATAGATAACTTCTCATCTTGTAAGGGGCTTCCGCAAGAAAGAGAAAAAAGTAATAATAAAAAAAAGCCAGATTTAAAGTTCATGCAAAAATTTAATCTGGCTAAAATTAGAAAATAATTTATTATCTCATCAAATTAACTTCTCCATTATATACCCAAGCTTTTCCTTTAAAATCAGTAACAGCAATATGGTATAAATAAACGCCATTTGGAATAAGATTATTAAAACTATCTTTTCCATCCCAACCAAGCTCTTTATCAAAGGAAGTGAAAATAATTTCTCCCCATCTGTTATAAATATTCATTTTGAAGGAAACCACACCCTCCCCGTAAGCCAAAAAATCATCATCTAGCCCATCTCTATTTGGCGTGAAAGAATTTGGAATAAAAAGTGTAAATTCAGGTGCAACATGAATCTCTCTATAAGCCTTATCTGAACAACCATAAATATTAGTAGCAAGAAGAGAAACAATGTATTTGCCAGTATCCTGATAAGTAACTGATGGATTTTGCAGTTTAGAATTAAATCCATTTCCTAAATCCCAGACCCAACTATCAGCACCAACTGATTTATTAATCAACTCCACAGTTGAATTATTAATGGATAAGAATTGATTTGATACTGAAAAATCAGCTATTGGTTTCGCAAATACATTTATCATATTTGAGAATGTTTTAGAGTTAGAACAACCAGAACTAGAAGTGACAGCTAGTGAAACAGTATAAGTTCCTGCAAATTGATAAGAGTGATTTACTTTTTGTTGGTTAATTGTTGTCCCATCCCCTAAATCCCAATTCCAATTGGTAATATACCCACCATCTACCAAAGATAAATCGACAAGCTCAATTTCATCTCCTACACAAACTTTTTCATCACCATAGATTGCGACATTTGGGAGAGCTGAGATAGTAACATTCTTTGTGATTGAGTTTTCACACAATTTATCGCTCAAAAGCGTTAAACTCACAGGGTAAGTTCCTGCCGCTAAATACTGATAGTTAGGATTATTATGATTGGCTGTCCCTATATCATCACCAAAATCCCAATTCCAAGCAATAATACTTCCATTGGAGATGCTGGCATCTTCATAAAAAGCAGTAAAATCACCAAAACAATTATAATTTGTTGTAAAGAAAGGATTTGGTAAAGCATATACCAATGTTTGCATTGTGGTTTCTGCCTCACACCCTTTATCAGAAGCTATCAGAAGTGTAACATCAAAAATTCCGTCATTTTGATACAAATGTTGGGTTTCTCTATCTCCAGAAAAAGTATTTCCATCTCCAAAATCCCAATTCCAAACACTGATACTTCCTAAGCCTATTGATGATGTGGACTGAAATAAATTATACTCATTTTGACAAGCATCTAGTACATTAAAATCAGCTATTGGCAACTCATGAACCATTATATTTTTTGTAATTGTATGCTCACATCCATAATCTGACATTACATTTAAACTGACAGAATAGGTTCCATGATTGGCATACTGATATTTTGGATTTTTAAAAGTAGAAAGACCAGCAGCAACATCTCCAAAATCCCAGAACCATTGCACGATTGCTCCATCAGAAGAATTAGATAAATCACTAAAAAATGTAGTTTCTCCAAGACATACCTCATCAGCTGTAAAATCTGCAATAGGAGTTTTGTAAACATTAATTGTTTGATAGATTTCTGTTGCACATGCATTGTCTAGATTAGTAACCAGCAAGCTAATCAAGTAATTTCCAGCAGCTGGATATTTCTGATGAACATCTTGTGAATTAGAATGGGTGCCATTTCCTAAATCCCACAACCAAGCAATGTTATTAGTACTTAAGCCAGAATTCGCAGAAAAAACCAAAGTATCTTCTTCACATAGATTATTCACATTAATTGTTGGATTTGGCACTTGTTGATTAACAACAACCAAAACAGAATCTGTAACCTCACAAAGACCATCTGAGATAGTGGCTTTAAAGACTGTTGTTGTAGTTGGTTTGGCCATAGGATTCAATACATTAGGATTAGATAGTAATGTTGCGGGAGACCATAAGATACTTCCAGAATCAGCAATAGCAAGAAGCGTAACACTATCATTTCTACAAACTGAAGTACTAGCACCAGCATCAATATTAATTGTGCGCACAACAATTGAATCAGCTGATTGTACTGTAAACTGACAAGCAGAACTATTTGCTAAAACCAAAGATGGATAATAAACACCTGCATTCGTGTACAAATGTGTTGCTTGACTATCTGCCGAAAATGTACCGTCTCCAAAATCCCAGAAATAAGAAGCAGTATTACTAACAAAAGGCATAAAAATAGCGGTATCATCTATGCAAATTTGAGTATTTGAAATGGTAAAGCTACCAAGAGGCCCTGAGATATTTATAAGCCCATTATGCATAATGGTGTCCTTACAGCCAAAGTTATTTTCAACCATAAGTTGCACATCATACACTCCTGAAGAAGCATAAAGATGAGATGGTGATGCCAAATTAGAAGTTGTTCCATCACCAAAATCCCAACTGAAAATAGATGCATCAACTGAGGAGAGGTTGCTGAAATCGCTAATAAGTGGAGGGCAATTTGAACTTACTGTATTTACTGAGAAATTAGCAATTGGTTCTTGTACTTGAATATGAGCTTTTTTTTGCAAAGAGTTAGTACAACCAAAAGAATCAACCACCGATAAGGAAATGTCGTACATTCCATTTTGATTATATGAATGAGTATTGTTCAAATTAGTTGAAGTAATACCATCTCCAAAATCCCAAAGATAACTTAAACCTATACCTGAGGACTGATTAATGAAATTGATTTGCTCATCAAAACAAGCTGTATTTTTATTAGCAGTAAATTCAGCAGCAGGATAAACAAATTTTATGTATTGTTTTTTTTGCATTGTATCTTTACAGCCATAAGATGATTCAGCAAAAAGTGCAACATCATATACCCCTTCATTATAATAAAGATGTTGTGCTTGATTAAGGCTAGAAGCACCTCCATCACCAAAATCCCATAAAACTGAGGAATTTGGAATTGTTAAATTATTAAATTCTACCATCAAGGAATCACATCCCATCACATTACTTATCTCAAAATCAGCCTTTACATCTTTTATTGAAAACATATTTTGATAAGTAAAAGTGTCTTTACAACCATGAATATCCCATATTACCATACTCACATCAAATGTGCCAACTGTATCAAATAAATGATCAATTCTTCCATATCCTATATACCCATCATCCCAAAGCACCCTATAATAAGACATGTCTTGAGATAGATTATCTAAATGCACATGATGTGGTCGGCAACCTACAGAATCTTCTAATCCGTTATTAGGATTCACTAGATAAGTAAAGTTTGCAACTGGATCAGTAATCTTTATAGGGAAGGTATAATCGTGAGTACATTGTGTTGTGTTATTTGTAGCTGTCAATTTCACATTATAAGTTCCTCTTGAAGGAAAAACGTGAATTGGATTGCTCAATGTTGAAATTGAGCCATCTCCAAAGTCCCAAAACAGTTGATCTGCACCAATAGAAAGATTTGTAAACTCAACTTTTAAAGGGTCTGGACAATTATATGTTTCGCTAAAAAATGCTGTCGGCTCTATGACTTGAATATAATTATTAACGCTAAGAGTATCTACACATCCAATTGTGGAAGAAACAAGAGAAACATTATAATTTCCAACAATATTATAAGAATGTGAAGGGTTTTTAGAGGTTGATGAAGCACCATCACCAAAGTTCCAATACCAACCATCAATAGTTGTTGAAGTAGTTGATAAATCAGTAAAATTTATGTTAGTGCCAGCACATACTATATGTAGATTTGCTGTAAAATCAGTTTGAGGTGCATTAGCTACTTGTATGTAATTATTAGTTGTTGTAACTGAACTACAACCTAAACTATCTATTATATGTAAACTAATATCATAAAATCCACTAGAATTGTATTCATGAGTTGGGTTCTGTAAAGTAGAGCTGTTCCCATCACCAAAATCCCAAAACCAAGCAACGACAGCTTGAGTGCTTTGACTTGTATCTACAAAGGCCGTATTAAGCGGGCTACAGCCACTTAAGTTAGTGGCATTAAATGCAGATAAAGGTTTATCAATTGTAATGAAATTGGTTTTGGTTAAAGTATTAGTACATGAATTGACATCAACTACGGATAATGAAACAGTATATGCAGCTATTGAATCATAAAGTACGCTAGGGCTTTGTAGATTAGATGTTAAGCCATTACCAAAATCCCAACTCCATGAGCCCACTCCTAAAGTTTGATCGGTAAAATCAACTATAAAAGGAGTGTCACAACTAAATTTTTCAATAGCATTAAAGGATATATTGGGTTTATCAAATACTTCAATAGCTCCAAAAATCATCTTGTCAGATTCACAATTTCCATTTATTGATGTTTCTAGTAAAACATTATAAATTCCAGCAATAGCGTAAATATGTGTAGGATTTTGCAAGTAAGAAGTTGTTCCATCACCAAAGTCCCAAAACCAATTATCAGTACCTATTGATGAATTATCTATGAACTGAACCATTAAATCAGCACAACCAGAATTAGTATTTGAAGTGAAATTGGTTGTGTATGTAGCACCAATTTCAATATAATCTTGCATAATAAGCGTATCAGAGCAAAACCCATTATTAATAACTAATGTTATCGTGAAAATTCCACTACTATAATTATGTATTGGGTTAGCTAAAGTAGACGTGGAACCATCACCAAAATCCCAAAAATAAGATAAATTAGTTCCTGAAGACAGATTATGAAATGATATAGATTCATTAGTATTACAAGATAACAAAATATCTGCAGTGAAATTGGCAATTGGCTGACTTTCAGCCTCAATATAATCAGTAATAGTAATCAAATCTTGACAAGAATTTCTGTCTTCAACCAATAAAGAAACATTAAATAAACCATCAGACAGGTATGTATAGCTAGGATTCTGTATATTACTATTTCCTCCTTCTCCAAAATCCCAGAACCAAGAAATTATTATGTCAGAACTTTGAGAGACATCTAAGAACTCTACAAGATGAGAAACACAACCTAAAGTTGAATTTACAACATCAATATTTGCAGTAGGATTCTCAAAAACTGTAATGTAACCAAATTCAACTTTAGAATCATTTGTTAGACCATCTGAAACGGTTAATTCTACATGATAAACACCTGGGTTAGTATAAATTGCTATAGGGTTTTTCAATGTTGAGATATTACCATTCCCTAAATCCCATAGCCAAGAAGTCGGACTGCCTGTTGACAGATCATGGAAGTCCACTATTAAAGAACCGCAAGCGCTTGTTGAATCCACAGTAGTAAAATTAGCCGTAACTTGTGAGGTTGCACTACTTGTAATCAAAAGGGCTATAAGATTTAGGAAACAGTAAACAATCTTATTTGTATTCAGATTGATATTTTTTTTAAGCAGAAGATAACGTAGAACTATAGTCATTGCTTTGTGGGTTTTAGTTACTGTTATTTAAAAAACGGAAAAAAATAATCAAAGGTTACAAAAGACTATTATGAAAAAGGATTTTCTACTTTTGTAGGATGAAAAAAACTGTTGCTTTTTATACTCTAGGCTGTAAACTGAATTTTTCGGAAACTTCCACCATTGGCAGGCAACTTAGTAAGGTGGGTTATGCAAAAACTAATTTTGATAAAAAGGCTGATTTGTATGTAATCAACACTTGTTCTGTAACTGAAAATGCAAACAAAGAATGTAGAAGAATTATTCGAAAAACTAAAAAAATAGCACCTCTTTCTAAAGTAATAGTAACTGGCTGCTATGCCCAGCTAAAACCCAAAGAGATTGCTAGTATAAATGGAGTGGATATGGTTCTGGGGGCTAATGAAAAGTTCAATATTCCAGATCTTCTAAAAATAAAAAGTGAACATAAAGTATTTAATTCTAATTTAGAAAATTTAGATTATCATTCCTCTTTCTCTTTGAACGATAGAAGCCGTTCATTTTTAAAAATTCAAGACGGATGCGATTACCCTTGTACTTATTGTACCATTCCACTTGCTAGAGGTAAAAGCAGATGTGATACAGTTGAAAATATTTTAAGAAATGTAAATGAGATTGCCGAGAATGGCATTAAAGAAATTGTACTAACAGGGGTAAATATTGGAGAGTTCAAAGACTTAAATAGTAAAGAGAGTTTTTATGATCTGATTGTAAAATTAGAAGAAGTTAAAGGAATTGAGCGCTACAGAATATCTTCTATAGAGCCTAATTTAATAAAAGAACACATTATTGAATTTGTAAGCAAAAGCAAGAAATTTATGCCTCATTTTCATATTCCTATGCAATCCGGATCTGATTTTATTTTAGGCAAGATGAAAAGAAGATACAACACAAAATTATATAGTAGTAAAATTTTAGCAATTACAAAAGCAATTCCAGATGTATGTATAGGTGCAGATGTAATTGTTGGTTTTCCTGGAGAAACTGAGAAAGAATTCGAAAAAACATTAAATTTTATCAAAGATTTACCGCTTGCTTATTTGCATGTTTTTACTTATTCGGAAAGAGAAAACACAGCAGCCATTAATTTTGATGGAGGAGTAAGCAAACAGATAAGAAGTGAAAGAAGTAAAATGCTTAGAATCTTATCAGACAAATTAAAAAGAAGTTTTTATCAAAAATACCTACAAACAGAACAAACAGCACTATTTGAGAGAGAAAATAAAGGTGGATTTTTATTTGGTTTTACTGATAACTATATCAAAGTAAAAATTACATTTGCTGAAAAGCACATTCAACAAAAACTAAATATTAACCTACTTTCATTTGATAGTGATGGAAATGTACTATCAGAGCTAGTATAAATTTATAGAAAATGTATCCTACAATTAGTCATCTTATTTTTGATTTATTTGGCCTGCAGATTCCGCTTCCAATACAAACTTTTGGTTTTTTTGTAGCCCTTGCATTTTTAGCTGCAAGCTGGTTTCTTTTACTAGATTTAAAACGAAAAGAAAAACAAGGGATTGTAGCAAGCACTAAAGTAAAAAAACTGATTGGACAAGGAATAACCAATTCAGATATACTATCATCATTAATTAGCGGTTTTTTAATTGGTTTTAAGGGAGTAGAAGCTGTTTTTAATTATGCTGATTTGGTAGCTAATCCCCAAGCCTTTATTCTGTCGTTAAGAGGGCATCTTGTAGGAGGTATCATCATTGCGGCAGTTTTTGTTTTTTCAAAATACAGAGAGAAAAATAAAACAAAACTAGATAGTCCAAAGTGGATTGAAAAAGAAATACATCCTTATGAATTGGTTGGTAATATAACAATGATTGCTGCTATTGCTGGAATTATAGGCGCTAAACTTTTTCATAATTTGGAAAATATAGGAGATTTTATTGCTGATCCTATTGGGCAACTTGTAGCTTTTAGTGGTCTTACTTTTTATGGAGGCTTGATTGGAGGTGCTGCTGGTGTAATTTGGTATGGCAAGAAGTATGGTATAAAGCCATTAGTACTTGCTGATGCTACTGCTCCTGGGCTGATGCTCGCCTATGGAATTGGAAGAATTGGTTGCCAAGTCTCTGGTGATGGAGATTGGGGTGTTCCAAATCTTGCTGCAAAACCCGACTGGATGTCCTTTCTCCCTGATTGGATGTGGAGTTATAATTTTCCACATAACGTTATAAATGCAGGTATTCCAATGCAAAATTGTGGAGAAAAATTTTGGCATCCTTATTGCTATGAATTAGCACAACCAGTTTTTCCAACAGCATTCTATGAAACTGTTTTGGCAACTATAATTTTCTCAATTTTATGGACTATAAGAAAACGCATAAATATAGCTGGTGTATTGTTTTGCATCTATCTAACATTAAATGGGATTGAGCGCTTTTTAATTGAAAAAATAAGGGTAAATACCAAATACGATATTTTAGGCGGAATTACCCAAGCTGAAATTATTTCTTTTTGTCTTATAATCATTGGAATTATTGGCACTTATATTCTTTATAGGAGAAATGCTATGGTATCTACACCATCAGCATAATCCCAAAGATGAGGGGCTTGTGCTTGTCCAAATGGAATTTTATCTTTTGAAATTACACATTGGATTTTTTCTTCATTTTCTTCAATATATTTTTCAACTTGACTCAGATCCTCATAATATTCATAGTGCAACATAGCTAGAGGAGACTTTAATGAAACGTCTTCTTTCAATAATAAAAATCCATTTTCTATAAGCTGATGGCTTCCCATCAGAAAAATAGACTTATGATAATCGTAATTATTAGCATACTTTTTGTACTCAATTATATCTTTGAAGGAGAAAAAAGCGTCAAACAACAAGTCCAAATCATAGTTTTTTGGTAAAAAAACTTTTGAAACATTTCTACATCCAAGCCCAAAATAAGAAAACACATCCTTAGTAAGATTTGATAAATCTGATTTACTTTCACTGCCATCCAAAACAGCAAGCGAATTTCTATTTTTTCGAATTATTTTTTTTAAATCTTGAAAGTAATACTCAAAATACTTAGCTGATTGATTACTACCTGTTGCAATTATTGCATCAAACTTTTTGCCTTTCACATCTTCAATAAAACCAACAAAATCTGCAAACCTACTTTCAATTTTTACTAGCATATCAATTATGTATGGAAGCAAAACAGAATCATTAGATGACATTTTTATTACCGCCTTATTGCCTGTTATCAGCACACTCAATAAATCATGAAAACCAACAAGTGGGATATTCCCTGCCATAATAATCAATACATTTTGAGATTGTATATTCTCTTTTATCTGATAGGGCTTAAGCCAAGCATTCAAATTTTCATTTGACAGTTGATTTATCCATGATTTAATGGCTTGTTTTTGGTTTTCAACTGTAAACCATGGATTTTGACTCTCTGCCTGAAAAAACAGTTGCTCAGGAATAGTTTCCATAGCTGCTGCCAATTTGCTAAATACTCCTATTCTTTCTTCTAAATTCATCAATTATTTATCTTTGTACAAAAATAATTTTTAGTTTCTTCCGCTTTTCATAAAATGAAAATATTATTCACATTTTTTTTGACTTTTTCTTTTCTTACAAATGCTGCTGCCCAAAAAGTTTCTAAAGAGTTGATTGCAGAATATGAGGACACTTTGAAAGTAATGGCGCATATTATCATGAATGGGGAATACGATACAATAAAGCAAAAAGCAAATAAAAGCTTTATGATTACCCTTAAAGAGGTTTTGCAGTTTGAGAGGAGTTTTAATTATCCTTTCGATTCCTTAAAAACAATATCAATAGAAAATTCTTCAGATAAAAGAGTGAAAATCTATTCATGGTTTCTTAGAAGGGATAATGGAAGTTATAACTATTTTGCCTTTGTTCATTACCATAACAAAGCAAAAAAAAGATTTGAGGTAATTGAGCTTATTGATAATTCTGAAAAAATCAGAAGGGCTGAAAATGAAGTTTTGGACAATACAAATTGGTTTGGCGCACTTTATTATAAAATCATCTATATAAAGAAAAAGGGACGAAAATATTACACTCTCCTTGGATGGGATGGGAATAATGATGTAAGTACGAAAAAAATTATTGATGTAATGTATATTGCTGGAAAAGGACAAATTCGATTTGGGGCACCTATTTTTAAAAAAGATAAAATGACAAGCAAAAGGGTAATTTTAGAATACAACAAATCATCTACAATCAGTGTTCGTTATCAGCAAAAGCAAGAAAGAATTGTATTTGATCATCTTATCCCTATGCGAAAAGATTTGGAAGGCTTGTATGAATACTATGTCCCAGATGGCACTTATGACTCCATGAATTATAGTAATGGAAAATGGCTTTTTAGAAGTGATATAACTGTGAATAATCCAAATACAAACGCTACACCTAAAACAGGAAGGCCGAAAATGGGAATTACTCCTGAGTAGTAGGATTTTGCTTGTGGTAAATATCGACTACTAGCAGAAAAGCAATACATGACCAAAAAGGTATGGCTAACTTATCCGTATCTAAGAAATTATTTAATAAGCCGTGAGAAAAATAAGTAGTTAAGGAAAGTAAGCTAAAAAAAACTAAGTTTTTTAATTCTCCTTTTTCTAGCTGATAATATAGCTTCATACCCTTATAATAAACCACAAGCATTAAAAGCAGGAAACTGATTAATCCTAAAATTCCAGATTCTGCTAATGGACCTAAAAATTCAGAATGTGCATTACCTAAATCACCCTGATTTGTACTGATAATTGTTTTTTCTTTCGACCTTTGAAATGGCGCATATTGAAAAGCATAAGTACCAGGACCCCAACCAACAAGCGGCTTTTGCTTAAACATTCTTATTGCACAATTCCACCTGTTTATTCTTTCCAGATTTGAAGCATCAGTAGAGATGTTTGAAACAGACTCAACATGTTTACTTAATGATGATGAGGAATCTTGTGTGTTTTTTTCCAAAGCCATAATGATTGTACTCCAAGAAAGAAGTAATCCTCCTGTTCCTGCAATTATTAAGGCAAGAAATCTTGAAAATGAAATTCTAGATTTTAGCACTATAGCAAATAGGAATGCTGCAGCCAGACTGACCCAAGCTGCCCTTGTAAAAGAAAGCACCAACCCTAAAACTAAAACTGCAATAATTCCCAATACAATATTTTTGTTTTTACTTACAGTGAACAAGTAAAGCGCTAAAGGAATCATAAATGCAATTACTGCACCATATCTAGTATGATCTTTAAAAAAGGGGTACATTACCAAATGAGCGGATTCTAAATCAAAATTAAAAAGAGAATGCTTATAAGAGGTGATTAAAATAACAGCAGATAAGGGCAGCAAATAAAACCAAAGAAATTTCTTGATGTTTTGGTTCTTTTTGAAAAAAGCTGCTCCTAAAAAATAAAATGGAAGTATAAACCACATTCTTGAAATAAGAAACTTAACCGAAACCAAAGGCATCTCTGAAGTTAAAATAGTAAAAGTCATCCAAGACAAATAAAACAGAATAGCATAAGTGATAGGATGATTTTTAATTTTAGTATCAACTTTAGTATTTGCAATTAATCTAATAAAGAACAATAACAATACTCCAAATAAAAGCGGTTCTGTTGGAATAAACATGCCAACACCACCAAAATCAAGACTCTCTAAACTAAACGAAAGAGGTGTGAAAAATACAATAAGAAGCAACAACTTTTCTAATGAGAAGAAGGCTAAAAAAACAACTAGTAGGACAATTGGCAATAAGCTTAGCAAAAAAAACTCATTTGTTAAGAGAACGGCATTAAGCAATACAAATAGTGCAGTAAGCAATACAAGCTGATAAGATTGTATTTTTTTGAGCATTTACCTTTGCTTTATCTGCTTTAATTGTTCTTTAAAAGCAATTAATACAATCAAAAACAAAGTGGTAGAAAATGCAGTAGTAACCACAATCAACCATCTTATTGGATAGCTTTTTTTCAAATCGGGGACTGCAGCATTTACAATAAATTTATGCTCCAATTGTTCCTGTGCTGTAAGCTTATGCTCATTCAGTTTTTTCAGCACATAATTTAACCTTCCTCTGGAATGGACTAAATCATCCCTTAGGGCACTATACTGACCGCCATATTTGGAAAGTAATTCTAACTTTTTTTCAATAGCAGTAGCTGCCGCATGATTATTTTTAATTTTTGCAACCGCCCATTGCTCGTTTAACACTTCTGCCTGAGATTCATAATCATTAATGCCTAATGCTCTAATTTTGACAATAGAATCTTCTAGGACTTTTATCTCAGAAAGCACATAATCTCTATCTCTAATTAAAGATTCATATCCTTGTTGTGCCATGTTTTTTTGCAGATTATTCATTACAGTATCAATCAAAGATGAAATTTCATTGGCTATATCTGCAGCCATTTGAGGGTCAGTGTCTAGAACAGATATTTTAATAGATGAATATTTTGTGATTTCTGATTTAATATTACCTTGATATTCTTTCATTAAATCAACAAAATACAACTCATTATTAGTGTCAATTTCATAATGATTGAGCAAATCAAACTTATCAACTACTCTATTAAATATATCGTTTGACTGCAAAATTTGCATCATATGTTCTAACTCTTCTTCCTCACCTATCTCTAAAAAATCGTTATACTCATTTAGAAGAGCTTTTCCAGTAGAAAGATTCATTGTTGGAAAAAGAATTACTTCTGACTTGTATTTATTAGTAATAAAAAGAGAAGCTATTGCTGCAATAACTGCTGCAAGAAAAGAAATAATGATAATCTTTTTTCTCCAATTGTACAATAGAGAAAAAAGTGAACTATTATCTAAAATGCTATTACTCATATTTTTATAATTTTATATGTGCGAAAATACAGCTTTATTATGTTTTTAATTCTTAAAATATGGAAAAGCATAAAAACCAAAGTATTTTTTGACAGCAATTGCTCCTAGCACTGTCCAACAGAAAATTGAAAATGCTGTAGCCATTGCTGCTCCCTTAATGCCATATATTGGAATCAAATACCAATTCAGCAATATATTGATGATTGCTGTAAATAATAATATATTTCTAGATTTAATCTGCTTTCCTGTCATATCTAATATATAAATTACTGCTCCAAAAAACACATTAACCATTTGTCCAGCTGATAGAATTACCAAAGTTTCAGTAGCTAATTTGTTATTAAACTCAGCACCAAACAATGACAATAAGAAATCTGGAAAAATTAAAATAATTGCAAAAATTGGTACGCTAAGCAAAAAAGAATACTTAGTCGTATCTTGAACTATCTTTGATAATCTTTCTGTTTTATTCCGATGATATAATTCTGATATTTTTGGCCCCAAAATAGTATTAGCAGCAAATAAAAATAAAGTGCAAGGGGCTGCTAATTTTAATGCAATGGTATAAATCCCTACATCAGATTGTGAGTTGAAATGACCGAGCATTAAAATATCTACCCAACTCATCAGTAAGAAAAGGGAGCCTGACAGAAACATAGGAAAAGACTCTTTTATAATGCTTTTATTATCGAATTCCTCTACTAAAACACTATCATTGATTTTTAATTGTTTTTTCCATAAAACATAACTTACTATTGCTAATACAAAAACGCTCAAAACAAAGGTTTTAACTGCTATTGTTGGTGTGTTATTGAATGGAAACAATAGTAAAAAAGCGGCAACACCAAATATTGAGAAATTCTTAAAGAAGGAAAATAATTTAATATTCTTTATAGCCCTAAAGCTTTCAGCATTAATGTGCAATACTGAAAAGGGAATAAGTACAAGAGCCACATATGGAAGTAACTCATTTTGATGATATGATTCTAGATGGTCAAAAGAGTAAAGAAATTGTAAAATAGCGATTAAGAAAATACTAATAATCAGTATTAATGATAGTGCCTTTTTGTAAATCGATTTTAACTCAGCCCATTTTTTTTGCGAATTGAATTGAGCAATTTTTTTCAAAAGAAAAGTATCCATTCCTAAGATAGAGAAAACAGCAAATATGCTCAAGATGGTAAAAAATGTAGAAAAAATACCATTGGCCTCTGCTCCTATTCTTCTTGCTAGCAAAAAGTGGAAAAGATAAATAGTAAACATTCCTCCTATCTTAAAAAACAATGCCCAACTTCCTTTTTTTGCGATTTCCGATTTGGAAATAATAAGCAATAACTTATATATTTTTTCTTTCAAATTGCGTTTTTGATAATTGAACAGCAAATCTACAACAATCATAATGAAAAAAGTATATTTTTATTGCCTATGAAAATTGCTATTAACTGTAGGCTTTTGCTGAAAAACAAATTAGAAGGTATTGGTTGGTACAGCTTTGAGATTGTGAGCCGTATGGTAAAAAACCATCCTGAACATGATTTTTATTTGCTTTTTGATCGCCAGTACCATAAGGATTTTGTATTAGCAAAAAATGTAATTCCTATAGTTTTATCTCCTCAAAGCAGACATCCCTTTTTATGGTATATATGGTTTGAATTTGCTGTTTCAAAATTTTTAAGAAAAAACAAAATTGATCTGTTCTTTTCTCCAGATGGTTACCTTACTTTAAAAACAAATGTAAAAACAATACTTACTATTCATGATTTGAACTTTGAGCATTTCCCAAAACAATTGCCATTTTTAATTAGAATCTACTACAAATATTTTACGCCAAAATTTTGCAAGAAAGCAGAAGAAATAATTACTGTATCAGAAGCATCTAAAAAAGACATTATAAGTCAATATGGTATAGAAAGTGAGAAGATCTCAGTAATTTACAATGGAGCAAATAGTGTGTACCGGCCAATTGAGGAATATGTGAAGAAAAAGGTAAAAACAAAATATGCATCAGGATCTGATTATTTTTACTTTGTTGGCTCCTTGCATCCAAGAAAAAACATTATTAATTTGATAAAGGGATTTGATCAGTTTATTGGACAAACAAATACTGACTATAAGTTGTTAATTATTGGTGAGCAGATGTGGAAAAATAAAAATATTGAGCTTGAGTTTAATAAATTAGAACATAAACAACAGATTCTATTTTTAGGAAGAAAAGAGATTGATGAGCTTTCAAAGATTACAGCAGCTGCCACTGCTTTAACTTTTGTACCGCATTTTGAAGGCTTTGGTATTCCTCTTGCGGAAGCCATGAATTGCCATACCCCTATTATAACATCAGATGTTTCTTGTCTTCCGGAAATTGCAGGAAATACGGCTATTTACACCAATCCTAATGATGTAAATAGTATTGCAAATGCTATGCAAGAAGTGTATAAGAATTCTGAAAAAAGAGAAAAGCTTATAGAAAATTGTAAAATCAGAAAAAATGAGTTTTCATGGGATAAAGCAGCTGATAAAGTTTGGAAAATTTTAGTATCAAATTTAAATGCTTAAATCATCTTTTAGCAATAAAATAGAGGTTGGTTGTGATGAGGCAGGAAGGGGCTGCTTGGCCGGCCCTGTGATAGCTGCAGCTGTAATATTACCTAAAAAATTTTCTAACAACCTATTAAATGACTCTAAACAACTAAGTGAGAAAAATAGATTGGTGCTAGAAAAAATTATTAAAAAAGAAGCGCTTTGTTGGAGCATTGGAATTGTTTGGAACAAAGAAATTGACAAAATAAATATTCTAAATGCATCTATAAAAGCCATGCATTTGTCGATAGAACAATTAAAAGTAAGGCCAGAATTTTTGATAATTGATGGCAATCGATTTCATGCTTATAAGGATGTACCACATAAGTGTATTGTAAAAGGAGACAGCAAATATCTAAGTATTGCGGCAGCATCTGTATTGGCTAAAAACCATAGGGATCGATTGATGCAAGAATTACATGAAGAATATCCACAATTCCATTGGAATAAAAACAAAGGATATCCCACTAAATTTCACCGACAATGCCTTGTTAATATCGGTCCAACAAAACACCACAGACGCTCATTTAAACTTTTACCTTTGCAATTGGAACTCACATTATAAATATGAAAAGTCAGCATCTTAGAATCATTATATTATTGTTTTTAATTGCATTGATTGGATTTTTCGGATATAGAAATTACAAACAAATAGCAACTAAGAGCAACAGTCCGCTTTTACTTATTCCTACTAATGCTTCACTGATTTTACAAATTAATGATTTTGAAGAACTAAAAAGAAAACTCAATAATTCAGTAATTTGGAATAACTGCAGATTATCAACTTATGCCAATAGTTTGCATTCCGATATTCAACATTTAGATTCTATTATTGAATTTGCATATAACTCAGAAAAGACACAAACCAACAAACTCTTCTTTTCCACTCACAAATCTAGTTATAATGATGCCGCTATACTTTTTTCAACAACAATTGAAAATTCTTTTAACCTCAAAGATTTGATTGCAAAAACAATAGGTGTAAGGCAAAATGAGATATTGATACACGATTATGAGAATGAGGATATTTTAGAATTGCAGATAAAATCAAAAAAGTATTTCATTACCGAGATAGAAGGTGTAATATTTGGGAGTAAATCTAAGATTCTAGTCCAGGACGCCATCAGACAATCAGGAGCAAAAAGCAACTTGCTAAGCAATAAAGCTTTTTTAAAAGTGAAAGAAACTACATCTGATTATGCGGTTGCGAATTTGTACTATAATTTTAATCATCTGACTGAACTGGCGGATATTTATATTGAAGAAAAAATACAAAAAAACATTTTTTTAAATCATTTTTCAGATTGGGCTGCTACTGATATTTTTATTAAAAACAACTCCTTTTTTGCAAATGGCTTATTAGATGCAAATAAGAAAGACAACTATTTGACGGCATTAAAAAATCAAAAATCAGCAAAACAAAATATTCAAAATATCATACCGCATAACACTTCAATTCTCCTTACGCTTAGTTTTAGCAATACAAAAATGTTAGCAGATAAGAAAAATAGCTTTCTACAAAGACACAATGCTTATTATTCATGGGAAAAGAAGAAGAAAAATTTACAAGAAAATTATAAATTTGAATTGAATGAATTTTTGAAATATGTAGAACAGGAAATTGGAGTTTTTACTATTGCCTCAAAGAGTAAAGACACTTTTGAGCAATCTTATTCTTTTATAAAAAGTAAAAACATTAATCAATCCACAATATTTTTAAGTGAATTGGTGAATTCTGAAGATAAATCCGAATATTTAGAGCAGACTATTTTTAATATTAAAGAACCTAAACTTCTCTCATTTTTGTTTGGCGATATTTTTTCAGCAAAGGAGAATAGCTATTTTGTTGCTATTGAAGATTATTTAATTTTCGGAAATTCAAGTTCTGCAGTTCAGTATGTAATTGATAATTTCAAAAGCAGAAATACTTTAAGCAGCAGCAATCATTTTAAAAAGTTTAGCCAACAAATATCCGAAAAATCAAATTTCTTTTTTTATGTAAATCCTGGTAAGTCTGCTGATTTGCTGAATAACAGTTTAAATAAAAAATGGGGAGATTTGTTAGCGATTAATGAGGATTCTTTACAAAAATTTACTGCTTTCGCTTATCAACTCAATGTAGGCTCACCTTTATTTCTGAATAATATCATTTTGTTTTATGATGAAGAATTCAAAGAAGAATTAAAGCAAGAGTGGTATGGGCAATTAGACACTTCTTTTGCAATGAATCCGCAAATTATTTACAATTACATTACTAAAAAGGAGCAAGTTTTTGTTCAGGATTTAAGTAATAAAATTTATCTTTTTTCAACAAGTGGAGAGAAACTTTGGGAAAAGCAGATTGATGAGCAAATTATCGGAAATGTTTCTCAAATTGATTTTTACAAGAATAAAAAGATGCAAATTCTATTTAACAGCAAAAACAAACTTTATATCATTGACAGATTAGGCAGATGGTTAGAAGATTATCCTAAAAAACTAACTTTTCAAGCAACAAACGGCCATGCACTTTTTGATTACACTAAAAATAGAAATTACAGAATTTTAATAGCTGGAAATGATGGTATGCTGTATAATTTTAATAAAAAAGTAAAAGCAGTTAGTGGATGGAAATTCAAAAAAACCAATAGTAAATTAGTTAATCCAGCAAAACACTTTGTACAAAATGGGAAAGATTATATTTTGTATGCTTCTAAAGATAAGAATACACAACTCTTGGCCAGAAATGGCACAAAAAGAGTAAGTTACAACAGTATTCCAATTTTTAATGATTCCCCTTTCCAAACAGATAGTGAGGGTACAATTTATGGAATAACAAATGAAGGCAAGTTATGGAGAGCAAAGGTAGATGGTAATACAACAGAGCTTCCTCTTACTAATTTAATTCCAAATTCTAAATTCTTAATTACTGATAATAATTTGATTTATTCAAATAACAAAACTGTTTTTGTACTGGATAAAAATTTTGAGCTTTTACACACTTTTAATCTTGGATATAAAGTTGAAGAAATTAGTCATTATAATGGAAACTTAGTGATTAAAACTACTACCTCAATATATGTATGTAAAGATGGAGAATTTAAAGAAGGGACACCTATTGAAACTGATGGATTTACTGCAGTAAATGATTTAGATAAAGATGGAAAACTGAACCTTATTATCAGTAGAGATGCATTTCTCTATAATTTTGAAATTGAATAATTAGTTAAGCAAATAAGTCAATCGCAAATAAGGAATAAATGGATATTCCATTTGCTCCAATGGGAGTTGCACTCCACCTCTTATTAAATAATTTTGCTTTCTGTAGAATAGCTCAGCCGAAATATGAGTGGAAATATCCTTCTCTTTTGTAGGTTGATAAATGATTCCAGCATTTGCTCCAGCATAGAAATTATTGAAAAATTCATAATCATAGCCTAATGAAGCGCTACTAAATACAAATGAAGTATTTACCTCAGTAAAATAAATTGATTTATTATGAAAATAATAAGCGCCAATTCCTATCAAATAAGGTAGTCCGTAAGCGTTAGCAACATACAGTTGTTTTTGCTGTGCTGGTGCATCTTTGTCAAAGCGACTCAAATCGTATTTCTCTATCAAATCAATTAATAATGTAGAGTATTTTGGATTTGTGGCATAACCCGCTTTTTTTAATCCTTTTGCCCATTTTTTATAGTCTGATAATTTGTAAGTAAATAAAAAGCTGTAGCGATTTCTTTCGGTTAAAAACAAGGAATGATCTCTATAAGAATCAGCAACTTTATCATATTTTCTAAAACATTCTCCTTTTTCATCATCATCTTCAATGATGCTTTCCCCCTCCCATCCGGCATGACATTTTATCCCAAAATGATTATTGCCTTTTACTGCCAATCGGCTTTCTCCATTTCCACTTTCTAGTATGCCTTGCGCCAGAGTAATAGAAGCTGGAATATTGTACCTATGCATTTCATCAACAGCCAGCTGACTATATTTTGTAATATAAATTTCCGTTTTGCTTTGTGCTAAAAGATGCATAGATAAAAGAAAAAGAAAGAAAAAAAGGAAATACTTTTTCATTCTTCAAAGATATTGATTTGTTGGCAAACTAAGACCTAGCCTTTCATTCATTCCTTTATTGCCTTGTAAACCTCCACTATGTATGACTAAAATACTGCTTCCTTTTGGAAAATAATCTTTGGATATTAAGTCTAAAATACCTAGCATCATTTTTCCTGTATATATAGCATCTAGTGAAATTTGATGCTTGTTATTAAAATCTATAATGAAATCAACTAATTTATCCGATAATTTAGCATAGCCACCAAACACATAATCATTTATCAGTTTCCAGTTTTCCTTATTTGTCCATTTTCTTATGTCGTGCTCTAATTGCTTTATTCCCTTAATAGCTGGAAAGCCAATTACAGTTTGCTGTTTATTAGAAGCGTTTATGATTCCAGCCATTGTTCCACCTGTACCTACCGCACAACAAATAATATCATGCGTATCATTTTTATCCAAAATTGCTACAGTTCCTTGTATGGCCAACATATTTGTTCCACCTTCAGGAATCAAATAAAATTCACCAAATTGTTGTTTGAGTTTTACTAAAAAATCAGAAGTTTTTTTTGTTCTATAATCACTCCTACTTTTATAATTTAGATCCATCCCATTTGCTTTAGCAAAAGCAAGTGTTGGATTTAATCGGAAATGCTCCTCTCCTCTTATAATTCCAATACTTTTTAAATTATTTTCCTTTGTAGCAAAAGCGGTAGCAGCAATATGATTAGAATAAGCGCCACCAAAAGTTAAAACAGTCTTTTTTTGCTGTTTTTTTGCTTCAATTAAATTGTATTTAAGCTTGTACCATTTATTGCCAGCAATAAAAGGATGCATCTTATCAATCCGTTTTACAAATAAGCGAATTGCTTTTTCTTTTAATAGCGATAATGATATTTCTTGGCTTTCTATTTTCATTTGTGCAAATATCTTAATTTTGCAGGCTAAATGAAGGAATTCTCAAAAATACATTTGCTAGAAAAAGATGAGTATTATTACTCTCCTGAAGGCTATATTGTTTTTAAAGAAAAATATCATTTAAAAAGGGGTTATTGTTGCAACAATAATTGCAAGCACTGCCCCTACAAGAAAGACGAGAAAAAGAAAACGAAATGAGTGAATTTAAACAAGCTATATTAAGAGGTATTTCAAAGACATTACCTGCTAAAAAAGATATCAATCCAAACATTAGCCATGCGCCTAAAAGAAAAGATATCCTGAATAAGGAAGAAAAAAGGTTGGCTATTCGTAATGCTTTACGGT
>NHFY01000011.1 GCA_002170165.1 Flavobacteriales bacterium TMED123 | reverse complement strand
GAAGCCAAGAATCTGAAAAGGTGGAACAATAGCGCTCAGTTGTCAATAATAAAAGGTGCTGATCATGTTTTTGGGGGGGGGCACCCTTTTGATCTGGATGAATTTCCTCCTCACTTAAATGAGGCAATTGACATTACAATTAATTTTTTAAAAAAGTAAGTGAGCAGAAGGGCTTTCAGTTTGAGTACTGAAATCTTTATTTATAAATTTAAAGTGGCCTGCAATTGCAATCATAGCAGCATTGTCAGTGCAATACTCGAATTTTGGGATAAATAAGTCAAATTTTTCCTGTTTAGCGATTAATTTCAATTCATTTCTTAGATAGGAATTTGCAGAAACACCACCTGCAATTGCAATTTGGTTGATGCTAGTTTGTGTTTTTGCTTTTTGTAACTTTTCTATTAGAATCGTGACAATAGCGTGTTGTATTGAGGCGCAAAGATCAGCTTTGTTTTCAGTTATAAAATCAGCATGCTGCTTTACTTCATCTTGAATTTTATAAAGAATAGAAGTTTTTAATCCACTAAAACTAAAGTTAAGATTTTTTATTTTGGGTTTTCCGAAAGTAAAAGCATTGATATTCCCATTTTTTGCATATTTATCAATAAGAGGGCCACCAGGATAAGGAAGACCTAATATTTTAGCTGACTTATCAAAGGCTTCTCCTGCTGCATCATCTAGTGTTGCGCCAATTATTTCCATCTTAGTTGGGCTTTCGACTTTTACAATCTGAGTATGACCTCCAGAAACAGTTAAGCATAAGAAAGGAAAGGATGGCATTTTTTCTCCTTCATCAATAAAATGTGCCAATATATGCGCTTGCATATGGTTGATTGCAATTAGTGGAATGTTCATTCCCATTGCAAAAGCTTTTGCAAAAGAACTGCCTACCAAAAGAGAGCCCATAAGTCCAGGTCCGTTAGTGTAAGCAATTGCATCAATCTCATTCTTTTTGATATTGGCTTTTTTGAGAGCGGCATCTACAACAGGAATAATATTTTGCTGATGTGCACGAGAAGCAAGTTCAGGAACTACTCCACCATATTGTTCATGTACCTTTTGATTTGCTATAACATTTGATAAGATTTTCTGTCCTTTCAATATAGCAGCAGAAGTGTCATCACAAGATGACTCTATGCCCAAAATAACCACTTCTTTAGTCATCTAGCTTTTTCAAGGAATGCCCCATCTTATCTCTTTTTGTTTTTAGATAAAAAGAATTGTGCTTATTAGAATCTATCTCCAAAGAAATGTTTTCTACAATTTCTATACCATAACCCATCAATCCAACCCTTTTTTTTGGATTGTTTGAGAGTAATTTGATTTTACTTACTCCTAGTGCCCTTAAAATTTGGGCGCCGACACCATAATCTCTGTGGTCTGGTTTAAAGCCAAGTTCCAGATTTGCTTCTACTGTATCTTTGCCTTTTTCTTGTAATTCATAAGCTTTAAGTTTATTCAGTAATCCAATACCTCTTCCTTCCTGATTCATATATACAAGGATGCCTTTTCCTGATTTTTCAATCTCTTCTAAAGCAGTCTCAAGTTGAGGACCACAATCGCATCTGCATGATCCGAAAATATCTCCTGTCATACAAGAAGAATGTACTCTTACCAATATAGGTTCATCTTTTTCCCACTCTCCCTTATACAAAACAAGGTGTAACTGTCCATTTGTTATTTGTTTAAAAGCTTTCATTTCAAATTCACCAAACTCCGTAGGTAAATGAACAGAAGCTTCTTCAGTAATCAAACTTTCGTTTCTTACTCTGTATTCTATCAAATCTTTAATGGTAATGAATTTTAGTCCAAACTTTTTTGCAATTTCAAAAAGCTCAGGAGTTCTAGCCATTGTTCCGTCTTCATTCAAGATTTCTACAATAACACCAGCAGGCTGAAGACCTGCAAGTCGTGCTAAATCAATTGCCGCTTCTGTGTGCCCTGCTCGCCTTAATACGCCTCCTTCTCTTGCTTTTAATGGAAAAACATGTCCTGGTTTTCCAAGTTGTTCTTTTCTTGTTTCGGGATTTACAAGTGCT
The DNA here is from genome assembly GCA_002170165.1 of Flavobacteriales bacterium TMED123. Classification (GTDB taxonomy): domain Bacteria; phylum Bacteroidota; class Bacteroidia; order Flavobacteriales; family BACL11; genus DUAL01. The sequence goes on along the minus strand of NHFY01000011.1, from coordinate 28,440 downwards.
TTAATGGTTTTTGATCTATCAGCTGCAGAAATTCCTGTTGTACAACCATTTCCAATTAAATCTACAGAAACAGTAAATGGTGTTTCATAGGCTGCAGTGTTTTTTCCAATCATCAAGTCAAGTCCTAATGCTTCACATCTTTGCTCAACTAAAGGAACGCATATCAGCCCCCTTCCATGTGTTGCCATAAAATTAACCATTTCAGAAGATGCCATCTCAGCTGCGCCTACAAAATCTCCCTCATTCTCTCTATTCTCATCATCTACAACAATGACAATTTTTCCACTTTTTATATCCTGAATTGCTTCTTTAATACTGTTAAATTTCATCTTGATTTCTTTTTGTTGGTTCCCATACACCCTTTTTTGTAGTTGTTAAATAATCAATCATCCCCATAAACAATGCTAGATTCATGCTATAAAAATGAGTAATAAAGCGCAAAATTATAATATGTATTCCAATTTTTTGTAATAATAGGTCAATTAATATCAAAATAAGAAAGATGAGCTGGAGGAAAAATGTTAACTCATACAAGATTCCATTAGCTAACAGAAAGTAATTTATGGTAAAAATCATTATTAAAATTAGCGGTCCAAACCATCTTAATACCTTGTGGGAAATATATAGAAAACCTAATTTGGTAAAGGGTTGAAAAAGTAATTTTCTAAAATGTTGCAGATTCATAAAATTTCCCATTGAGATTCTTCTTTTTCTTCTGAATTCTTCAGTGATATGATTAGAAACATCTTCAAAAACTACTGCGTCTAAATCATTTATTGCCAAATATCCATTTTGTAAAATATGCATACAGACAAAAAAATCATCCACTAAGAAGTGTTCTGGAATTGGTTTAAAAAGCGATTTTCTTATTGAAAAACATCCCCCAAAGGGGCCCATGAGCATCCCCCACAATTTACTTTCAGCATGTTTGAATCTTACTTCCGAACTTATATATGTTTTCTCTTGAAAAGAAATCCCACTTTTTTTAATTCCAATATTTACCATATTACTATCAACCAGCCCAATTTGCTGATTTTTAAAATGCCGAACGATTGCACTAATAGTGTTTTTAGAAAAAATAATATTGGCATCCGTAATAATAAGAATTTCATTTTTAGCTTCTTTCACCAGTTTATTTACTACTGCAGATTTACCACTTCTTTCATCAAAAATAAATGTGCGAATAAAGCGGTATTCCGTAGATAAATCCTTTATAATCTTATTGGTTCTGTCAGTTGAACAATCTGAACCAATAAGAATCTCAATTTTAGTTTTTGGAAAGGCAGTATTAATAATACTCAAAACCTTTTCTTTAATTACATCTTGCTCGTTATAGGCAGCAATTAGAATAGATACAACTGGCATATCTTCCGCTTTACTGTAAGTGTCACTATTTAATTTCTTATTTATGCTTAAAAAAATCATAAACAATGGAAGTAAAAGATAAGTGTAGATAATTAAAAAAATACAAATGAAAAAAAGATAAATCATTGTGCTTGAAGTTTATTTAAGACTGAATCTAATTGCTTGGCAATCTTCTCTGAATCATAATGTACTCTAATATTTAATTGCGCATTTTCGCCAATTTTTTTACTTTCCAAAGGATTTTCAAGACACCAAATTATCTGATTTGCAAATTGCACTCCTATATCAGCAATAAGAATATTCTTTTTATCTTTGTAATGAATTCCAGAAGCGCCAATGCTTGTACTAATAATGGTTTTTCCCATTGCCATTGCTTCTAAAATTTTTATTCTAATACCACTTCCATTTAATAAGGGAACAATCATTAAATTGTGCTTTTTCATAAATGTTTTAGCATTTTCAACTTCTCCATCAATTATGATATTCTCATTCGAGAGATTATTGAAATAATTTGGCATCTTGCTTCCGGCTAAATGCAAAATAACTTTCTCTTTCTTTTTCTTTATCAAAGGGAAAACTTCCGAAAGAAACCAATTAATACCATCTATATTTGCTTGCCAATCCATAGAGCCTATATGAAAAATAGTATTTTTATTTTCAATTCCAACCTCTTGATTTAGAGTGTTTATAGCAAAAGGAATTACGCTTATTGATTTATCAGTATGTGTCTGCATCCAAGATGCATCATTATAACTTATACATACAATAGCATCCATCTTTGACACAATTGATTTTTCGTAATTTAATAATCTTTTTTGCAACAAATTAAGATATAATTTCTTGATTAGATTTCTTTCTTGATTTGCAATACCTTTCCAAATATCAGATTCAACATTATGTGACCTAAGTACTAATTTTGCATTGCTGTTTTCTTTTATAACATCTAAATAAGGGCACACAAAAAGCCCTTCAAAAAGTATAATATCAAAATGGTTTTTATCTATGATTTGTTTTAATCGATTTGTAAATTCATCTGAATAAAAGCGTTTAGTATTGTAGGGTATGCTAGAAAATAGATTCAAGAATGCAGGAATCAATCGTACAGAAGTGTCTATAAATAGATTCTCAAATTCAGTTTTTGCTAAATATTCTTGAGGAACATCTTTCGCATGATGTTTTGGCGTACTTATTGCAATCACTTTTACTAAATGTCCTTTTGCAATAATTGCCTTTGACATATGATTTACTGCCAATGCGTATCCATCTTTTTCTGGATATGGTGGTTTGCTGCAAATCTGTAAAATTCTCATGTTTTTTTCAACTACTTTCTAAAAAGATTAGTATAACTACTCAAATCAAAATTAGTATTCTCTTTTGAAATATTATATAGTAAAATGATAGCAATAGGAAGGAAAACAAAGTTAGCGAGCCACATGCCTTCCGTTACTGATAGAGTAGCTTCCTTAGCAGCTTTTTCTCCAATGATATTTATAACATGATAAAACACAAAAAAGAAAACCGATACCATTACAGGCATGCCAAATCCCCCTTTACGAATAATAGCGCCTAGAGGAGCGCCAATTAAGAATAAAATGATGCATGCAAATGCTATGGCTATCTTTCTATGCCATTCAATTTTATGTTTTCTTATGATATACTGACGGTATTCCAAATCACTCTTATTTGCATTTGTAACTGATTTTAATGTTCTTAATTTGTTAATAGCGTAATCATATATTTTTACTTTTTGCGTGTAAGTTGTATCCTTCTTCTCTTGAATCTTTTTTTTGTCAAGTTCTTCAATATTAAAATGATACTTGTTCAAGATATTTTCTTGTATCATCGTGTTCCTCTCGTTAAATTTAAGAGACAATGAATCAATCGCATTTTTTAGCTGTTTATTATTCAGCATAGCATAATGTCCTTTGTACAATTCAGTACTTGTTCGCTTAAAATCAAAACCAGAAAGATCAAAAAGAATAAGATCTTGCTTAAATTTTGTGGTCCTGTGTGGGTTTTTCTTATTTCCTCTTTTTTCTTTTTCTTCCAAATAACTATATCCGTCAAAAAGTCTAAATTCTAAATATCTTTCATCTTTGGTTAGCTTCATGGTGCCAGATTTTGCAATGATGATATTATCATTTCCATTTCGGTTTGTGTGGTTGTAAATGATGATGCCTTTTAGCGAGCTTCCATCATCATTTTTTTCTTCTATCTTTATACTGTACCCTTCAATTCCATTGTAGAAAACACCTTCTTTAATATTGAGAGCAGGTTTTTTTTTCTGAATTGCATAAAGCAAACTCCCACTTTTCAAATTAACTATTGGCATTACATAATTGGAAAATAAAAAAGATGAAATACTGATAAATATTATAAAGATTATTAGCGGATTCAAAATTCTCTTTAAAGAGATCCCTGCAGATTTCATGGCTACTAATTCTGACTTTTCTGATAGTGCACCAAAAGTCATTACTGAGGCAAGTAACATTGAAATAGGAAGTGCTAATGGAACAAAACGTACAGAAGCAAAAAAAAGCAATTCTCCAATTTCATTGATTGCTAGTCCTTTTCCTACTAAGTCATCAATCCATTTCCATAAAAATTGCATCAAGAGTAAAAAGATGGCGATAAAAAATGTGGAAACAAAAGGGCCTAAAAAAGATTTAATAATGAAAATGTGTAGTTTTTTCATTCAGATAGCGCTTTTCAAAAAGTGCTTAAGAGCCTAAGGCGTGTTTCAAATTCTCAATTTGTGTATTCCACAAAAGTGCATTTTCCTCCTTTTCTTGCTCATCTTCAGCAAAATCAGTAACAATTAGTGACACATCATTTGTTAAATCATCTATTTGAATAGCAAATTCAAAATAACTTTCATCATCATTATCTACCCAGTGAAAACGCACAAATTGATTTTCTTTTTTCTTAACAAGCTTTGCTGATTGTTCACTGCCGTCCCAAAAAAAAGTATACAAATCATTACGAATATGCACATCATCTGCAAACCATTCTGAAAGCCCACTAGGTGTAAATAGTCTTTTGTAAAGAATATTGATAGAGGAATGAATGGGATATTCTAATTTGAATTTTATTAATTCAGACATCAGTCTTTGTTTTTCGTTTTTGTTAATTTTGTGTCCTTAATATTTTTTTGGCAATATATAAATAAAAGCGTTAAAAGATGGCCTTAATACAAACATTCGAAAAAGAGGGAAATTTGCTATTCAAATACAGAGGGCAATTTCCTATTATTTTGTTTTTAATTGCTATTCCATTTGTAAATGCTACAGATTATTTTACTATTACGGAAGCTAACGAAAAAATTTATACTCTTATTTCATTCGCTCTTTCTTTTTTAGGTTTTTTAATACGATTCTACACAATTGGAACTACTCCAAAGGGCACATCAGGTAGAAATACCAAGCAACAAGTAGCAGATGTGCTTAATTCTACTGGTATATATTCCATGTTAAGACATCCTTTGTATTTAGGTAATTATCTCATTTGGATTGGTATTGCTTCATATGTATTTAGCTTTTTATTCATTATTATTATCTCTCTTGTTTTCTGGCTTTATTATGAGCGCATAATGTTTGCAGAAGAACGATTCTTGGAAAATAAATTTGGAGATGAGTATTTGAATTGGTCAAACAAGATTCCTGCTTTTATACCTAGGATTTCAAATTTTACGCCATCTAACATTCCTTTTTCTTTTATTACAGTTTTAAGAAGAGAGTATTCAGGAGTATTAGCTTGTGTACTTGGTTTTTGCTTTGTTGAGGTTCTGAAAAATAATAAAATGGGACAGGAGTTGTTTTCAGATAAGATGGTATATGTTTTAGGAATAACATTAGTCTTAAGTTTTGTGTTGAGAACACTGAAGAGAAAGACTAAACTACTTACTGAAGAAAATCGCTCTTAAATTTTTAAAAAATAATTTTAGCAAAGGTGTATATTGTTATATTTGCCGACCATTATGGCGTGATAGCTCAGTTGGTTAGAGCGCAGGATTCATAACCCTGAGGTCGGCAGTTCAAATCTGCCTCACGCTACTAAATAACAAAAGACTCTTTTTAGGGTCTTTTTTATTTTCTTAAATCAGGATGTTAATTAAGAAAGATAAAACAGATGTCTTGATATGGGAAATCGTTATAAAAAATGAAATGGACACAATTCGTAAAAAAGTAGGGGAGGTTTGTTTAATCAAAAAACTATCTTAAATCAATCACTTCTACATCTGGGTAGTTGGCAGTATTAAAAGTGAAAGGAGCAAGGCTTATATCACTTTTAAAACTTTTGATGTTATAGGTATAAACACCTCCATTTTTATCGTATAATGCCAAAATATGGATTTCGTTTTTTAGCGCATTTATCGTAAGTCGAACTTTCATAATTGGGCCACTTTCCTTAGGGAACAAATCAATAATGTGCATTTTTTCAACTCCAATTGTTTTTTCCTCTATATAGGCATTTTTATAATCCTCATTATAAACAGTAAAAAGTTTGTTCGGGCTAAGCGCATCTTCCTCTTCAGTATCATAGTCAATTATTTGAACTTCATTCATTTCCTTTAGATAAATCCAGTGTGTAGTGCCATTATTAATGATAAGCTGCTGCGCCATATCAATGCGAAAATTATCGCCTTGCAATTCTAAGATACCACTACTTTTCTCATTAATACCTGCACTTTTGTTGCTGAAAATATGTTCAAATTCTATTTGTATTGTGTTGTAACTATTTGTCTTTTCACTTAACTGATACAGTACGAGAGCAGCCTTTTTATCTTCCGCCATTACATTATATGAGCAGATATAAAAAGTTAATAATAAGTAAGCTATTTTTCTCATTTAATTGTTTAATGCATTTAATAATTTTTCTAAAGCCATATCATCTTTTACCAATACTTGTCTTGCTTTACTGCCCTCAAAAGGGCCCACAATGCCTGCTGCTTCTAACTCGTCAATTATTCTACCTGCTCTGTTATAACCCAGCTTTAATCTCCTTTGAATCATAGAGGTAGAGCCAGATTGGTGTTTTACAACAACTCTAGCGGCATCTTCAAACATGGCATCTCTTTCATCCAAATCTATTTCCCCAGCAGCAGATTCCGTATCTCCAACGTATTCTGGTAGCATATGTGCATCAGGATAGGCTCTTTGTGAGCCAATGTATTCGCATATGGATTCTACTTCTGGCGTGTCAATAAATGCACATTGTAATCTAGTTAAATCACTTCCTGTTGAAATCAGCATATCACCCATCCCTATGAGTTGTTCCGCTCCTTTGCTATCCATAATGGTTCTACTATCAGTTGAAGAAGTGACTCTAAAGGCAACTCTTGCTGGGAAATTTGCTTTAATGAGGCCTGTGATTACATTCACTGAAGGTCTTTGGGTTGCCACTATCAAATGAATACCAATAGCACGGGCCAATTGAGCTAATCGAGCAATAGGAGTTTCAATTTCTTTTCCAGCTGTCATTATCAAGTCTGCAAATTCATCTATTACCAATACAATATAAGGAAGATATCTATGTCCATCATTTGGATTTAACTTCCTGCTGATGAATTTTTTATTGTATTCTTTTATGTTTCTACAATGGGCTTGCTTACAAAGCTCATAGCGTTCGTCCATCTCAATACAAAGGGAATTGATTGTATTTACAACCTTCTTGGTGTCGGTAATAATAGCATCTTCCTCTCCTGGAAGTTTTGCTAAATAGTGCCTTTCAATTTTATTAAAAAGGGTGAGCTCTACTTTTTTAGGGTCTACCAATACAAACTTTACTTGTGAAGGGTGTTTTTTATAAAGTAAGGAAGCAAGTATAGCATTTAGCCCTACCGATTTTCCTTGTCCTGTAGCGCCAGCCATTAATAAATGTGGCATCTTTGTTAAATCCACTACATAGGTTTCGTTAGATATCGTCTTACCAAACGCAATAGGTAGCGCTAGATCATTATTCTGAAATTTCTCAGAAGCAATTACATCATGCATGGAAACGATATTCTTCTTTTTATTGGGGACTTCAATTCCAATGGTTCCTCTTCCTGGGATAGGCGCTATTATTCGAATCCCTTCTGCTGCCAAGCTTAATGCAATATCATCTTCCAGATTTTTAATTTTAGAAATACGAACGCCAGCCTCTGGCACAATTTCATAAAGCGTAATGGTTGGGCCAATGGTTGCTTTTATGGATTCAATGCCAATATTGTAATTTCCTAATGTTTCTACAATTCTTTCCTTATTTGCCTCCAGTTCATGCTTATCAATCTTGATTTCGCTATCGCCATAATCTTTCAATAAATCTATTCTAGGCATCTTAAATTGAGAGAGTTCCAATGTAGGATCATAATCACCCAATTCTTCTAGCTTTTGTTTAATTTCATTTTCTGTAAGCGTTTCTTCCTTTTCACTTTCTGTTACTTCAATGTCAATTCCATCTTCCTTTTTTTCAGTATTTTCCTTCTCCTCTATTGCTGATGGTTTGTCAGGTACTACTACATTTACTTTAGCAGGAGTGTTTATAATACTCTTCTCAATTTCTTCTTCATTAGTATTTTCGACAACATCAACAGCTCTCGTTTTTGGTTTAAGTTTTAATAATATATTTTTTACAAATGCAAGATTTACTTTTATAGTTGGAAACCATAGCACAATTAATGAGGTTAAAAGCAATAGTTTTATGCCAACTGGACCTATAATTGCAAAAAGATAAATATTGGTTTGATAACCAACACCTCCTCCTAAAATAGGATAAAGTTCATGAAAGAAATGTCCAGAAAACAAGCAAAGCCAAACCATAGCTGTTAGCCCATGTTTTATTGATTTTCCTACTGCAAGGGTATTGATTTTTATCAGTTTTAGTCCAATAACAAACAAGAGAGCAACAACTATAAATGAAGGAACTCCAAATCCTTGAAAAATAAACCAATGCGAAATAAGAGCACCTAATTTTCCTAAACTATTCTCTACTAAAACTTCTGCATTACTTAAGGCTTCAGCCCAACCTGCTGAAATTTTGTCCATGTCCTTTTTCCAATTAAAAAGAAAGGATACAAATGCAATCAATAAATAAGTAGCAATCAATAAAACAAAAAAGCCTACTTTCTTATGATTTTTTTCATTTTTGAAAGGAGCAGTTATGTTTGAAAAACGAAAGCCTTTTTTCTTTTTATTTTTCTTCAATCTTACATTCATAGCGTTTCAAAAATACAAATACTAAAGGGGATTACACTTATTGTGTAACTATAATATGAGCAATAAATTGTTAATAATTCTACCTTAATATCCTGCTGAAAAAAAGGAGAAAAAGCAGAATTAAAAAATTAAATTTGCACACAGAAATGATTAGCATAAATGTCCATAACGAAATCGCTCAACTAAAATCTGTATTAGTAGGAATTGCTGATGATTTTGGAGGTACTCCAAACTTAGAAGCTTGCTATGACCCAAAATCCAAAGAGCATATTATTGCAGGAACTTATCCTTTTGAACAAGATTTGATTAAAGAGATTGAGGGATTTTGTGCTATTTTGGAAAAATATGGCGTAACCGTTTATAGGCCTGAAAACATCAAAGGATTAAACCAGATTTTTACCAGAGATATTGCTTTTGTAATTGGTGGTAAATTGGTATTACCAAACATTATTACTGATAGAAAACAAGAAGCTGAAGCGATTACGAATGTGTTGAGTCTGATAAAAGCAGAGGATATAATAAGAATGCCTGAAAACACTAGCACAGAAGGTGGAGATGTTATGTTATGGAATGAATATATTTTTGTGGGCTATTCGGAAAAAGAAGATTTTGAAAAGTACAAAGTTGCTAGAACAAATAAAGCAGGGCTTGATTTTTTAGCGACTACTTTTCGAGGGAAAATTGTAAAAGGCTTTGAATTAAACAAATCGGATGTTGATGCTAAAGAAAATGCCTTACATTTGGATTGTTGTTTTCAACCTATTGGAAAGGGTATGGCTATACTTTACAAAGGAGCCTTTAAGAATCAAGAAGATGTTGATTTTTTAACTAATTATTTTGGAGTTGAGAACATCATTGAAATCACAAAACATGAGATGTATCATATGTATTCCAATGTATTTTCAATTGCTGAGAATATAATAGTATCAGAAAAAGGATTTACAAGATTGAATGCCGAATTGAAAAAAAGAGGCTTTGTAGTAGAAGAAATTCCTTTTCTAGAAACAGCCAAAATGGAAGGTTTGTTAAGGTGTTCTACAATGCCATTGATTAGAGAATCATGAATCAGACTACAAATACCATAATGATGATAAAACCAGTTGGTTTTAGGTATAATGAGCAAACGGCTGTCAACAATTATTATCAGCAGGAGGTACTGCATAACTTAACCCCTGAGCAAACCCAAGAAAAGGCGCTAAATGAATTCAATGTTTTTGTCCAAAAATTAAGAAGTGTTGGCGTAAATGTTATAGTGATTGAAGACACCAAAACACCTGATACACCAGATTCCATTTTTCCAAACAATTGGGTCAGTTTTCATGCGGATGGTACCATTGGCTTGTATCCTATGTGTGCTAAAAATAGAAGAGATGAAAGAAGAGACGATATTTTTGACAGATTAGTTGATGACTATCAATTTCATATTGAAGAGATAAAAGATTTTACTGAATTTGAAGAGCATGAAAAATATTTGGAAGGAACTGGGAGTATGGTGCTTGATAGAGAAAATAAGATCTGCTATGCAGCAATTTCTATTCGTACAGATGAGATAGCTGTGATGCAGTTTTGTGGTGAATTTGGCTACAAGCCTGTTTGTTTTATAGCCAATCAGAATGTAGATGGCAAGCGTATGCCGATTTATCATACTAATGTAATGATGTGTGTAGCGGATCAATTTTCGGTTATTTGCTTAGATACTATTGATGATGAAGCGGAAAGACAGCATGTGGTTGAAACAATAAATGAAACAGGAAAAGAAATTATAGTGATTACAGAAGCACAAAAACATAGATTTGCAGGAAATATGTTACAAGTGATGGGCAAGAAACCTTATTTAGTAATGTCCAATTCGGCTTTTACTAGTTTAACAACTCAGCAGAAAGCAACTATAGAAAAGCATTGCCCTATATTGCACAGTTCTTTAGATACTATTGAGGCGTGTGGAGGAGGGAGTGCAAGATGTATGATGGCAGAAGTATTTTTACCCAAACAAAAGCAATGATAGAACAGATTTTAAAAGTAGAAATAGCACAATGTTTATCTAAATTGTATGCAGCTGATGAGCAAAACATACAATTTCAAAAAACAAGAAAGGAGTTTGATGGAGATATCACCTTAGTTGTTTTTCCTCTTTTGCGTGCTAGTAAAAAATCTCCTGAGCGAACAGCTGAAGAAATAGGAAATTACTTAAAAGAAAAAGTAGCAGAAGTAGCAGATTTTAATGTAGTAAAAGGATTTTTAAACCTTTCAATAGCCAAAACATATTGGTATAGCCAATTCAAACAAGCTTATACTACTTCTAATTATGGAATAGTTGAAGAAGCGAAAGGTGCACCTACTTATTTGGTGGAATATTCATCTCCAAACACAAATAAACCCTTGCATTTAGGGCATATTCGCAACATTCTTTTGGGCTATTCTGTGGCAGAGATTATAAAGGCGAGTGGAAAGAATGTAAAAAAAGTCCAAATCATTAATGATAGAGGAATTCATATATGTAAGTCTATGGTGGCTTGGCAAGATTATGGTGATGAAGAAACGCCCGAATCGTCTGGGATTAAAGGAGATCATTTAGTGGGGAAATATTATGTGGAGTTCGATAAGCATTACAAGAATCAGATAGCTGATTTGGTTGCAAAAGGTATGGATCAAGAAAAGGCAGAGCAAGAAGCACCAATATTTAAGCAAGCGCAAGAGATGCTTATTAAGTGGGAAGCAAAAGATCCGGATGTAATGGCGCTTTGGAAAAAGATGAATGGATGGGTGTATGATGGCTTTGCGCTAACATATGATCGATTAGGAGTAGATTTTGATAAAAACTATTATGAAAGTGATACTTATCTGTTGGGTAAAAAAGTGGTTGATATAGGTTTAGAAAGGGGTATTTTTTATCGAAAAAATGATGGTTCAGTTTGGATCGATTTATCAGATGAAGGATTGGATGAGAAAATCATTTTGCGAGCTGATGGAACAGCTGTCTATATGACGCAAGATATTGGTACGGCCATCCAAAGACATGAGGATTTTGCTTTTTCCAATATGGCTTATACTGTAGGTAATGAGCAAGATTATCACTTTAAGGTACTCTTTTTAATCTTGGATAAATTAGGTTATGCTTGGGCAAAGAACTGTTATCATTTATCCTATGGTATGGTAGATTTACCAAGTGGAAAAATGAAATCGCGTGAAGGAACAGTAGTGGATGCTGATGATCTGATGCAAGATATGGTGAGTACTGCCAAAACTATTGCACAAGAATTAGGCAAGCTTGAAGGTATGAGTGATGTAGATGCTAATACACTTTACGAAACTGTTGGAATAGGAGCGCTTAAGTATTTTATGTTAAAAGTTGACCCTAAAAAGAGAATGCTTTTTAATCCGGAAGAGTCGGTTGATTTTAATGGAAATACAGGGCCATTTATTCAATATACTTATGCTAGGATTCAATCCTTACGGAGAAAATTTAATAAAGAGATACAGTTGTCAGATACTATTGAGATCAGTATTCAAGAAAAACAAATAATAAAGTCATTTATTGAGTTTCCATTAGTGATACAAGAGGCAGCAGCTATTTATAGTCCAGCATTATTGACTAACTATATTTATGGCTTAGTAAAAGAATATAATAATTACTACCAAAGCACAGTAATACTTACAGCAGAATCTGATCAACTAATACATTTTCGTTTAGCACTTTCCTTAAAGTTAGGAGAAATAATAAAAACGGGCATGAATTTATTAGGTATACGACTGCCTGAAAGAATGTAGTCTCTTGCAAAACAAGATATATGAAGCGTATTAAGTTTTGAGTAGAGGTATTTTTCTGATTAATTTATAGAAATCGTTCCCTATTTTTTTTATTTGGAAGTAAACACTCCTTTGTTTTAAAAAACTTTTTTCTGTTTTTAGCAATTATATCATAGAAATAATCCCTAATGAATCGGGGTATTAGAGAAATTAATGAAAGAACATTTATTGGAAACTGCAGACAACTTAAAATTCTAATAACAGCATCTGATTTAGTATATATAGACTTCTTTTTAATTAAGAGGATAGTGTCTTCCTGTATCTTAATTAAATTAAAATCTTTAATAATATTTTGACCTATCTGACTCTTTATTGTAGCAAACCTGAAGTTATCTTTCTGGTCATATCTAATAATAAGGTTCATGTAATTATTACATAAATTACAATCTCCATCAAATAAGATTATTTCTTTGTTTAAATTAACATGATTCATATTAATTAATTATATTTTGATTTCAAATGTAACATAACTATTTATTAAGTGACTATTTGATTTATAATTTCTGCTAATGTCACTATTGCTTATGCAGTGACTGCTATTTTGATTAATTATTTAGCAGATACAGAAGTTGAATTAGTTATGATTGGAAGGTTTATGATGATTAGTACGCTGTAAACCAGAAAAAATATATTATTAAAAATATCCTAGAAAATTACTTTTAATTTCGATTAATTCATTTTTATGATCAGAGTGGATTGAAATGTAGCTCAAAATTTGAGGTTCAAAAGCTTTAATTATTATTTGTGTTCTTCAAGATCTAAATACTATCTTTGCATCTTCATAAATCTAAACAGTAAATGTTTGAAAATTTATCTGAAAAATTAGACAAGGCCTTTAAGATACTGAAAGGGCAAGGGAGTATTTCCGAGATTAATGTTGCCCAAACCATGAAGGAAATCCGAAAGGCACTTTTAACTGCTGATGTGGATTTCAAAACAGCTAAAACTTTTACAAATACCGTAAAAGAAAAAGCATTGGGACAAAAGGTGCTAACTGCTGTTGAGCCAGGTCAACTCCTTACTAAAATCATGAAGGATGAGTTGGCTGCTTTGATGGGTAACGAGCAATCAGAAATTTCTTTAGATGGTTCTCCAAACGTTATTCTTGTAGCGGGTTTGCAAGGAAGTGGCAAAACCACTTTTACCGGCAAACTCGCTTTGCATCTGAAAAGCAAAAAGAACAAGCGTCCATTGTTAGTAGCTTGTGATGTTTATCGTCCTGCTGCAATTGATCAGATTGGGGTTTTAGCAGAGCAAGTAGGGGTAGAGGTGTATCAGGATAGAGACAATAAAAATCCGGTTGAAATTGCGCAAGCTGCTATAAAATACGCTAAAGCCAATGGACATAATACAGTAATAGTCGATACTGCTGGTCGGTTAGCGGTAGATGAGCAAATGATGGTTGAGATTGCAGCAGTGAAAGAGTCAATTAATCCGAATGAAATTCTTTTTGTGGTGGATGCTATGACCGGTCAAGATGCTGTAAATACTGCTAAAGCCTTTAACGAACGCTTGAACTTTGATGGGGTTGTACTTACCAAATTGGATGGGGATACTAGAGGTGGAGCAGCACTTACTATCCGATCGGTTGTAGATAAACCTATAAAGTTTATTGGAACTTCTGAGAAGATGAATGGCTTGGATGTTTTTCATCCAGACAGGATGGCAAGTCGTATATTGGGAATGGGGGATGTGATTTCCTTAGTGGAGCGTGCACAACAGCAGTTTGATGAAGAAGAAGCAAGGAAAGTTCAAAAGAAAATTGCCAAGAATCAGTTTGGTTTTGATGATTTCTTAAAGCAAATCAATCAAGTAAAAAAGATGGGGAACATGAAAGACTTGGTGGGTATGATTCCTGGAATGGGTAAAGCTATGAAAGGAGTAGATATTGATGATGATGCTTTTAAGGGTATTGAAGCAATGATTCACTCAATGACGCCAGTAGAGAGAAACAATCCTCAAATTTTAAATGGTAGCAGAAGAAAACGAATTGCTTCAGGTTCTGGTACTTCTATACAGGAAGTAAATCAGTTAATTAAACAATTTGGGCAAATGGGAAAGATGATGAAGATGATGCAAGGAGGTGGTGCAAAACAAATGATGCAAATGATGAAAGGCAAGGGAGGAATGCCTGGAATGAGATAAAATTACTATGATAATACTAGACGGTAAAAAAACATCTAACGATATTAAAGAAGAGATAGCTATTGAAGTAGCTGAGCTGCTTTCTTCTGGTAAAAAAAGACCGCATTTGGCAGCCATTCTAGTAGGAAATGATGGGGCAAGCGAAACATATGTGAACGCCAAAGTTAAAGCTTGTGAAAAGGCAGGTCTTCAATCTACTCTTGTTCGATTTGAAGATAAAGTTTCAGAAGAAGAATTGTTAGCAGCTATTGAACAAATTAATCAAGATGTATCAATTGATGGATTAATTGTGCAGCTGCCTTTACCTAAGCATATTGATGAAATGAAGGTGACAGAAAGTATTTTTCCTGAAAAAGATGTAGATGGTTTTCATCCTTCAAACATTGGGAAGATGACGCTTAATTTACCAACTTTTCTTCCTGCAACTCCGGCAGGAATTATTGAACTACTGACAAGATATAATGTTGAAACTTCCGGAAAACATTGTGTGGTTATAGGAAGGAGTCATATTGTGGGTTCTCCAATGAGTATTTTAATGGCTA
Organism: Flavobacteriales bacterium TMED123; assembly: GCA_002170165.1. GTDB lineage: Bacteria > Bacteroidota > Bacteroidia > Flavobacteriales > BACL11 > DUAL01. The sequence goes on along the minus strand of NHFY01000011.1, from coordinate 13,385 downwards.
GAAATTGTGATCCTGGAAACTGTACAGTTACTCTTACCCATAGCAGAACACAAAACCTAAAAGCAATTACAAAAACAGCAGACATTCTTATTGTTGCCCTAGGAAAAGCAGAGTTTGTGAATGCCGATATGGTAAAAGAAGGTGTTTGTGTTATTGATGTAGGTATCAGCCGGGTAAAATCTGATAAAACAAAAAGTGGCTGGAAACTATTGGGTGATGTAGCATTTGATGATGTAAAAGACAAATGTGCTTATATTACTCCTGTTCCTGGAGGAGTGGGTCCAATGACTATTGCTATGTTATTAAAAAATACGCTTTTAGCTGCAAAATCTAAATCCTAATGGCGATTGAAGCACAACTTATCAAAGAAGGGGAATTTCTTCCTTTAATGGAGGCTTTTTATAGCATTCAGGGAGAGGGTTTTTATACAGGAAATCCTGCTTATTTTTTACGCATTGGAGGTTGTGATGTAGGCTGCTATTGGTGTGATGTGAAAGAAAGTTGGGATGCAAATCTTCATCCGCTTACCAAAGTTGAAGATATTGTAGATAAAATTGATGATAAAATTAAAACTGTGGTAATTACAGGTGGAGAGCCGTTGATGTGGAATATGGATTTTTTGACAAATGTATTAAAGCAAAAAGGTATAGAAGTGCATTTGGAAACTTCTGGTGCATATCCTTTAAGTGGAAAATATGATTGGATTTGTCTTTCACCCAAAAAGAATCAGCAAGCCCTTGATGAAATAAAAGCGATTGCAAATGAGTTAAAGGTAATTGTGCGCAACAAACACGATTTGAAATGGGCAGAGCAGCAAAAAAGAACTGTTAGCATTAGTTGTAAATTGTATTTGCAGCCTGAATGGAGTAAAAGAAAGGAAATGATACCACTGATTACTGATTTTGTAATGCAAAATACTGATTGGCAAATATCGATTCAATCTCATAAATACATGAATCTGCCATAGTGAGAAATTTTTTATTTATACTATTTTTTATCCCTTTATTGCTTTGTGCTCAAAAAAAGGATTACAAAACTTATGATAAGGCAGTTGCCTATTTCAAAAGTGGAGAAACTGAAAAGGCAAAAAAACTTATTGCAAAATGCATCAAAAAGAATGCAGATTGGGAAAAAACCTATCAGCTTTTAGGAAAAATTTATGAATTAGAAGGTAATATTGAACAGGCAGTTGAGCAGTATTACAGAGGTTTTGATCAGTACAATACTGATGATCAGCTATGGTGGAAAAAAATAGGCGATTTGTATTTTGAAAATGGGGAATATACTGATGCACTTTATCATTATAAATCCTTTGTAGCATTTGCCAACAGGGGAGAAAAAGTATATCGTAAATCCATTAAGAATATACAGGATTGTATGTATGCTATAAATGCCAAGAAGAATCCGGTGGAGTTTAATCCAATAAATATGGGAAAGCAGATTAATTCTGAAAGAGCAGAGTACTTGCCTTTTATTTCTGCAGGTGGGAGAAAATTTGTTTTTACAAGAAAGGTTAAAGGTGAATTTGACTTGCAAGAAGATTTTTTTGTGTCCTACTTTGACAATGGATGGACAAAAGCCCAAGCTATGAGGACTATAAACACTCCAGAAAATGAGGGTGCAATTAGTATTACAGCTGATGAAGCTATGCTTGTTTATACCGCATGTGATCGGGAAGAAGGTAAGGGGAGTTGCGATTTGTATTTAAAACTTAGCGGGCAAGAGGAGGTTGTTAATTTGAAAAATGTAAATAGTAAGAATTGGGACACGCAAGGCTGTTTTTCTCCTGATGGAAGATTCCTTTATTTTGTAAGTAATCGTTCTGGCGGCTATGGAGGAAAAGATATTTGGATTTCTGAGATTAATGCAAATGGATTTGGCAAGCCTTTTAATGCCGGTCCAACCATCAATACTGTTTTTAATGAAATGTCTCCATTTTTGCATGCGGACAATTTGACTCTCTACTTTGCTTCTGATGGGCATGTAGGAATGGGCGATTTTGATTTGTTTGTAAGTAAAAGGGTAAATGTTAACCAAGATTGGGAAGTTCCTGAAAATATAGGTTATCCTATAAATACACATAAAGTAGAAAACTCAATGATTGTTGCAAAAGACGGGAAAACAGCTTATTACGCTTCAAATAATAGTGGTTTCGGAGAAGAAGATATTTTCTATTTTAGTTTACCAGAGGAAAAACAAGCTACTGTAATATCAGATTTAGAATTGGATATAATTACGCAAAAACAAGGAGAGGAGGTGATTTTGAAAAATGTACATTTTTCGTACAATTCTTTTGCGCTCTCGATGGTATCTTTTAGGGAACTTGATAAACTGATTGCTTATTTACAAAAACATCCGCAATTACAAATTGAAATTCAAGGGCATACGGATAATTTAGGAGATGAAAGTGACAATCAATTGTTATCGGAAAAAAGGGCAGAAGCTGTTTATGTTTATTTAACGAATAATCAAATTGATGCTGATCGCTTGGTTTATAAAGGGTTTGGAGAAAATAAACCGCTTATTGCAAACGATTCTGAAAAAAACAGAAGTATTAATAGAAGAACTTCTTTTCGGATTATTCAATAAAAATATCTTCCTTACTTTTTGGCCGTTCATTTGCTCTCCATAAAAAGCCTTGTAAGAATTTATCCTTTTCTTTAATTTTCTCGATAGGATGCATAATGGCGGCTGGCTTGGTGTGGAAAGTTATCCCATTTAATTCATTTTCCTTAAAAAACAAGCTAATATTCGAGCATTCAGAAGTGTTGATACCAATGTTTTCTTTATTATCGTTTTGTGCCAAAAATATGGTTTGCCCGTTTCCTATTACATCTATTTTTTGCAAGTTGTTTTGCTCAAAAAAGCCAAACATTGTTTTGCCTTTTATCTGATTAAAATGCAAAGAATCCTCTTTTGAAATCAGCATAGGGTTGTTTCGTAAGAACATTTTTTTGATTTTTCCACCATTCAGCAAAAGCTGTATGCTATCGGCAGTTATTTGAAATTTATCGGACCAAATAACCGGTTTATTAAAAAGCTCTATGGCAGAATCTTTTAAGTTATAAGATAAAGAATCGCATATTGCTTGCATATCTTGTTTAAAACATTTTACATTATAAAAAGCGCGAATTTCTCTTTGCTGCAGCTTTTTTGTGCTTAAAAAAGTGTCGGCATGTACAAAAAGCGTATCCCCTTCTGCAATCAAATTCAAAAGTGCATTTTGGCACACCATGGCATTTTCCGTTTGTTCAAAGTACTCTCCTAAATCTCCTGTTATTAGCAAATTATTAATACTGTCAATAAGCTCAATATGGTTAATGGCTTTTCCATAGCCTTTATTCCTATTGTAAAAAATGCTATCGCCTTTTAAAACAAAATCTTTATGCGTGATGGTGGCGTTTTCCCTAAACTGAGATTTATTACTTAGGCTATTGTACCAGCCATTTTCACAATAAATGATATTTTCTTCAGAGTTGATTGTTGTAGGACCAAAAAAGTAGCTGATTTTGCGCTCTGCATCATAGTTCATAGTATCCGTCAATATGGTGTATTTTGGATTTTCTACCTGTACATTCCCTTTAAAATAAAACATTTTTGTTTTACTATAATAACTTCCTTTATCTGAAAAAAGCTTGTTTTTAGCATCCTGAATTTGCCCTTTGCTTGGATAATAGGCAATATTTTTCTCTAAGTTGTAATGCAACTGTTCTGTTTGTAATTGCATCTGCTTGTCTTGCAACTTTACTTTTTCTGAAATTATGGCTTTACTGCTATTACCGTCATAAAAAAGCTTTTTGCCAAAAAGGAGCAATGTGTCCCCTTGATTGATACGGATATTACCAAAAGCATCCATTTTATTGTTTTTGTGCTGAAAAGCACTATCGCAATTCATGGTGGTTCCTTTATGCTTAAAGGCTACATTTCCTACTAACTTGGTATAATCAGGGTGTTTGTTTTTGTCAAATATAAAATCATCGGCATGGATGATTTCAATTTGCTTTTGTGCATTTGTAAAAAGAAAACTGCACAAAAAAATAGGCAGTATTAAAAAAGAATTTTTCAATTATCTGAAAAAGGTTTGTTTTCTATCTGGTCCGACCGAAACTATACTGATTGGAGTTTCTAATTCCTTCTCCAAATAACGAATATAATCGTGAAAAGATTGTGGGGCATCACTTAAATCCTGCAATTGCATTAAATCCTCTTGCCAGCCAGGCAGCTCCTCAAAAATAGGGATAAGTCCATCATTTGCCTCAAATGGTAAATAATTGATTTTCTCTCCATTAAAATGATAATGTGTACAGACTTTTATTTTGTCTAGTCCTGAAATTACATCTCCTTTCATCATCATCAGTTGAGTGACTCCATTTACATTAATTGCATATTTCAAAGCGGGCAAATCTATCCAGCCACATCTTCTTGGTCTGCCAGTTGTTGCACCAAACTCATTGCCAACTTTTTGCATATGCTTACCAACTTCATCAAAAAGTTCAGTAGGGAAGGGGCCAGAGCCTACTCTTGTACAATAGGCCTTAAAAATACCAAAGACATCCTTGATTTTGTTCGGTGAAATACCTAGCCCTGTGCAAGCGCCAGCAGTAATAGTATTGGAAGAAGTTACAAAGGGATAAGAACCGAAGTCGATATCCAACAAGGTGCCTTGCGCTCCCTCAGCTAGGATTTTTTTACCCTCTTTCAAAGCTTTGTGTAAATAATGTTCGCTTTCAATATGTTGGAATTTTTTCAAAGTTTCTAAACTTGCAAACCATTTCTCTTCCAAGTCCCAAATCTCATAATCAAAATCATAAAAGTTCAAGATTTGAATATGTTTCTGTTTAAGCTTGTCGTATCTATCTTTAAAATTAGCAGCTGAAATATCACCCACTCTAAGGCCGTTTCTTCCTGTTTTGTCCATATAAGTTGGGCCAATTCCTTTAAGAGTCGAGCCAATTTTGTTCTTTCCTTTAGCCTGTTCGCTTGCTGCATCCAAAAGTTTATGAGTAGGTAAAATAAGATGTGCTTTTTTAGCAATTAAAAGCTCTGAAATTTTCATATCTAATTTATCAATGGACTTTATTTCATTCTCGAAAATGATAGGGTCAATCACTACTCCATTACCAATAATGTTAATCGATCCTTTATGAAAGATACCAGATGGAATGGTATGCAACACATGTTTAATTCCATCAAACTCTAGCGTGTGTCCAGCATTTGGCCCTCCTTGAAATCGAGCAATTATATCATAATTTGAGGTGAGCACATCTACAATTTTCCCTTTTCCTTCATCCCCCCATTGTAGGCCTAATAGTACATCTGTTTGCATAATTTAGCTTTCTATTTTTTGATTGTTCTGACATTCTTTTTTATTAATACATTGACCATAAAAATTTAATGCATGTCTAGTTATTTGAAAATTCATGTTATGTTCAATAAAATTTTTTATTTCTTGTATTCTTGGGTCGCAAAACTCAATTACTTTTTCACATTCTGTACAATATAAATGATCATGTTGTTTGTTATGAAATGATTTTTCGTATTGTGCTTGTGCTTTTCCAAACTGATGCTTTCGAATTAAACGACATTCTATCAATAAATCTACCGTATTGTAAAGAGTGGCTCTGCTCACTCTATAGTTTTTATTTTTCATTTTAATGTACATAGACTCTATATCAAAATGCCCCTCATGTGCATAAATCTCTTTCAAAATTGCATATCGCTCTGGCGTTTTTCTATGCTTATTTTTAATCAGGTATTCTGTAAAAATATGAGAAACAATATCTATGTTTTTTTCTTTTGTCATTAAAAAAATGAAAGCTCCAAAAATAATAAATTTATCATGCTACTCACTTAAAAAATCAGTCAAGTTTATAACTTCTTTCAATTGTTTTTACTCCCTCAATTTTCTTTAATTTTTTAATCAATGAATTAAGGAAACTTAAATTATGAATTTTTAGGGTGATTTCTCCCTCAAACAAACCATCATTACTTACAATATTCACCGATTTTATATTCACATTCATTTGTGATGAAATCACTTTTGTAACATTATTCATCAACCCTATTCTGTCTATTCCTTTTATCATCAGATAGGCGATAAAGTTAATACTATCTTTACCTACCCATCTTGCACGTATTAATCTGTAATCGTAATTCGATCGCATCTCGATGGCATTTGGGCAAGTTGTTCTGTGTACCTTTATACCGTCTTCAACAGTGGTAAAACCAAAAATTTCATCTCCTGCAATTGGGTTGCAACATTTTGAAAGATTATAGTCTAAGACTTCATCATTTCCTCCAAATACAATTATTTTATCATTATCAGTTTTTGTATTTTTTTTAGGTGTTCTACTAATTTTATTCTTGATGCTTCTGTACCAGCCAATCCCTCTATTATTGGCAAACTCTTTGAGTTCATTATTACTGATAACGCCAGTAGCAATCCTAAAAAAAAGCTCTAAACTGTCTCCAATTTGAAAGTGCCTTACTAGTTCTGTTTCGACACTTTTACTGTACTTTATTTTCAGTTGTTTGAGCTTACGTTCTAACTTTTCCTTTCCTTCTTTTCCAATTGTTTTTTTCTCTTCTTTCAAAGACGCTTTGATTTTGGATTTTGCTCGGGCTGTAACAATAAAATTCAACCAATCTTTTTTTGGCGTCTGTTTTTTAGATGTGATGACTTCCACCTGATCGCCACTTTTTAGAACTTGACTCAATGGAACCAATTTTCCATTTACTTTAACGCCTAAGCAAGTTCTTCCAACTTCGGTATGAATTTCAAATGCAAAATCAAGTGCAGTAGCTCCTTTTGGTAGGGTTTTTAAATCACCAGCAGGAGTGAATACATAAATCTCACCAAAAAATAAATTCAACTTAAAATCGTCAATAAAATCAACAGCATTGGCCTCAGGGTTTTCCAATAAATCCCTAATTTTATTTATCCAACCATCCAATGAGGAATCTTTACTATCTCGATTCTTGTATTTCCAATGTGCGGCATATCCTTTCTCAGCAATATCATCCATTCGCACACTTCTAATTTGCACTTCTACCCATTTCCCATCATGTCCCATTACTGTAGTGTGTAAGGATTCATAACCATTGGCTTTTGGGGTAGAAATCCAATCCCTTAATCTATCTGGATTAGGTTTGTAATGATCCGTTACTATGGAATAGGCCTTCCAGCAATCTGCTTTTTCGCTTTCTGCTTTACTATCAATTACTATACGAATGGCAAACAAATCAAAGACTTCATCAAATTTCAGGTCTTGTTGTTTCATCTTATTTCGAATGGAAAAGATAGATTTTGGCCTTCCTTTAATTGTGCATTTGATGTTTTCGCTCTTTAAAGCTTCTTTGATAGGTTGGGTAAATTTACTGATGTATTTTCCCCTTTCTTTTTTGCTTTCATTCAAGCTTAATGAGATGGCTTTATATACTTCTGCTTTGGTGTATTTCAGGCCCAAATCTTCCAATTCTGATTTGATGGCATAAAGTCCTAATCGGTGAGCAAGTGGAGCATAAAGATAAAGCGTCTCAGATGCAATTTTGAGTTGTTTAGTTTTTTTCATTACTGATAGGGTTCGCATATTATGCAAACGATCAGCAAGTTTGATAAGAATTACCCTCACATCATCTGAAAGCGTGAGTAGCATTTTTCTGAAATTTTCAGCTTGTAAGGATAAGTTTTTATCGAACATATCCTCAATTTTTGTGAGACCATCAATAATTCTAGCTACTTTACTTCCAAATTTTCTATCGATATCTTCCAAGGTGTATTCGGTATCTTCCACTACATCATGAAGAAGGGCGCAAATAATAGAGGTAGCACCTAATCCGATTTCTTTTGCTGAGATATGTGCAACAGCTAGCGGGTGATAAATATAGGGTTCGCCTGATTTTCTTCTTACCCCATCGTGTGCATCCATAGCCAAATTAAAGGCTTTGCGAATATCTTTTTTATCCTTAACATTGGTTTTATCCTTGCAAGCCCTAAGAAGCGCTCTGTATTTATTGAGGATTTCTTTATTCTCTTGCGCTATATCTATCTTCTTAACCATATAGTTTTAATAAGCAAATATCGGATACTTACTCATAAGTTGATTTACTTTTTCTTTTACGGAATTTATGGTGTGCTCGTTTTCAAAATCAGTAATCACTTTATCAATTAAATCAACAATATAAGGAATCTGATCTTCTTTAATGCCTCTTGTAGTAATTGCAGGGGTACCAATTCTTATTCCAGATGTAACAAATGGTGATTCCGTATCAAAAGGAACCATATTTTTATTGAGAGTAATATCAGCTTTTACTAGTGCATTTTCAGCATCTTTTCCTGTTACCTTTTTACTTCTTAAATCAATCAGCATGCAATGATTTTCAGTACCTCCTGAAATTACTTTATAGTCCTTTTCGATAAAGCATTTCGACATGAGTTTTGCGTTTTTAATTACTTGCTGCCCATAATCCTTAAACTCTGACTTTAAAGCTTCTCCAAAAGCAATTGCTTTTGCTGCAATTATATGTTCAAGTGGTCCTCCTTGCGAACCAGGAAATACTGCAGCATTTAAAATTGTGGACATCATTTTTGTTTTGCCTTTTAGTGTTTTTAATCCCCAAGGGTTTTCAAAATCTTTACCCATCATTATCATGCCTCCTCTTGGTCCTCTTAAAGTTTTATGCGTAGTTGTAGTAAGGATATGACAATGAGATGCAGGATCGTTTAATAAGTTTGCTGCAATAAGTCCAGCAGGGTGGGCAATATCTCCCATAAGCAATGCGCCTACTTTATTAGCAATTTCTCTAAACTTTTTATAATTCCAATCCTGAGAATAGGCAGATGCACCACAAATTATAAGTTGAGGCTTTTCCTTTATAGCGGTGGCTTCAAGTTTCTCATAATCTACTTTGCCACTTTCCTGCTCAACACTATAAAAAGAAGTTTTGTATAATTTTCCTGAAAAATTCACAGGTGATCCATGCGTTAGATGTCCGCCATGCGCAAGGTTAAATCCTAAAATCTTGTCTCCGGCCTTTAAACATGCAAGCATTACTGCTGCATTCGCTTGAGAGCCAGAATGAGGTTGTACATTTGCATATTCTACTCCAAATAACGCTTTGGCATTATCTATTGCTATTTGCTCTACTTTATCCACAATCTCACACCCGCCATAATATCTTTTTCTTGGATAGCCTTCCGCATATTTATTTGTCAAGCAAGAACTCGTTGCTTTCATCACATTTTTACTTACAAAGTTTTCAGATGCAATTAGCTCAATTCCATTTCTTTGTCTGTGATCTTCTTCTTTGATTAAATCAAAAATTATTTGCTCATTTTTCATCTTCTTATATTTTAAAATTTCTACTTTCGTAATCACGACAAATGTAGAAATTTATGAATAGAGTAAAAGAACTTTTTGGAATAAAATATCCAATAATTCAAGGAGGTATGCTTTGGTGTAGCGGATGGCGATTAGCATCAGCTGTGAGTAATAATGGTGGATTGGGGTTAATTGGCTCAGCATCAATGTATCCTGAGGTTTTAGATGAGCATATTAGAAAGTGTAAGGCAGCAACTGACATGCCGTTTGGTGTGAATATTGCGCTGCTTTATCCACAAATTCAAGAGCATATTAATACCATATTAAAACACAAATTGAAAATTGTTTTTACTTCAGCTGGAAATCCAAAAAAGTATACTTCAATTTTTAAGGAAAATGGCATTAAGGTTGTGCATGTTGTTCCAAACCTACGATTTGCTCAAAAGGCTTTTGAAGCAGGAGTAGATGCTATAGTTGTTGAAGGGTTTGAAGCGGGAGGTCACAATGGAAAAGATGAGATGACTACTATCAGTTTGATTCCAATTGTGAAAAAAGCTATAGATATTCCTATAATTGCTGCTGGAGGCATAGCTAGTGGTGAAGCCATTTTAGCTGCTTTTGCACTAGGAGCTGAGGGTGTTCAAATAGGAAGTAGATTTGCAGTATCAAATGAAAGCTCAGCTCATGAAAATTTCAAAAATGCTATAGTGCAGGCAGCAGAAAATGATACCATGCTTACATTAAAAGAATTAGCTCCTGTTCGTCTTTTGAAAAACCCTTTTTACGATAAAATATTTGGAGCTTACGAAAAAGGGGTCACGGTAGAAGAATTGAAGTCCTTACTTGGAAGAGGAAGAGCAAAAAAAGGAATTTTTGAGGGCGATTTAATTGAAGGAGAATTGGAAATTGGTCAGGTATCAGCTCAAATAGAAGATGTTAAATCAGTAAAAGCAATAATGGAGGATTTAATTACGCAATATCAAGATGTAAAAAACAACATCAGTAACTTTGATTTCTAGGGCCTGAGTTACTAATTTTTTAGATCAATTTCTTCTAACAATTCGTTTTATTAATACTTTTAGTGGATAAGTTTTCTTTTTACTCGTATTGTAAAGCGGAGAATAATTGCTAAATTTGCAAGTATAAATCTATAAAGTTTATGAAAAAATTACTCTTATTACTACTTGTATTGTTACTGTTTATAAGTCCAACTCAAGCATCTCATCTTCAGGGAGGTGAAATTACTTGGGAGTGTATAACTACAGGACCAACACAGGGTATGTATATTTTTACCATGAAAGTTTATAGAGATTGTAATGGTGTAAACCTAACTACCGCTTCTCAAACAATTACAGTACATAATAATCCACTTGTCCCTTCAATACAAGTGGATTATGTTTCAAACTCAGACATTTCTCCAACATGTGACCCTGTTAATAGTGGTAATTTGGCTTATGATTGCGCAGGTAACATACAGCAAGGTTCAGTTGAAGAGTATGTTTATCAATCACTACCTATAAACATGCCTGGTCTTCCCCCTGCAGCTGGTTGGCATTTTACTTGGAGTAGCTGCTGTAGAAATGGAGCGATCACTAATTTGTTAAACCCTTCTAGTTTAGGGTTTACACTTAGAGCGGTAATGTATCCATATACTCCAACTTCTACTGGTGTTCAACAGAACGTTTCTCCTTGTTTTGATTCATCACCGTTCTTTAACGAGCAACCAAAAACAATTATTTGCAATGGCTATCCTTTTTCTTATTCTCATAATGCTTCTGATAACGAATTAGATTCTTTAGTTTATTCTTGGGGTGATCCTATAGATCAAGGGTATACACCAGGAGCACCTACAATTATTCCTTTTTTAGCACCTTATACAGTTACAAATCAGATTCCAGGAAGTCCAACTCTAGATCCAGCAACTGGAGAAATATCATACAACTCAGCTACATCAGGTAATTTTGTTACATGTATTAAAGTTAGCTCCTATAAATGTGGTCAATTGGTAGCTGAGATTTATAGGGAAATACAAGTTATCTTGATCGGTTGCCCTCCTATAGCTGGTGCTGGACCTAATAATAAACCAGTTGTTAATCCCCCTTTTAATGGTGGAACTTCATACAGTACTAGCGTATTTGCTGGAGATTTTGTAACATTTAATATTTCAGGGACAGATAATGATATTTATAATACGGGTTCGGGGTTCTCGGCTCAAGATTTAACACTAGAAGTTTCAGGAGGGCAGTTTGCTTCTGATTATACAACTACTTCCTTATGTTTAAATCCACCTTGTGCTACTTTTGATAATGGTGCAGGAGTGGTTCCCCCATTCTCAGCACCCACAACTGTTAATGGTGTATTTGAATGGCAGACAGACTGTAGTCATATTGCGGCAAATGTTGGCTGTAATGCTACCTCAAATTTATATACTTTTCTTATCAAAGTGTTTGATGATTTTTGTCCCGCTCCTGCCATTACTATTGCTACAATTTCTGTTGAGGTATTGGCAGCGCCTACAGATCAACCTCCTGATATTAGATGCGTTTCAGTTGATGCTAGTGGAAATGTACTACTGAGTTGGGAGCATTTAGCAACTGCACAATCTTCTACTATTTACAATGTTTACTCTTCCACAAACATTAATGGCCCTTATACTTTGCTAGATACAGTTGGCTATCCAACCAAGAATTATTCCCATACAGGTGCTGGTGCTAATGCCAGTTCAGTATATTATTATTTAACATCAGAATCGGATTGCGCAGGTGTTTCTGACCCTTCTGATACACTAAAATCAATAAAGTTAGATGTAACTGCAATTGCTTCTGCTACAATTGGCGATTTGCTTTGGAATGAACTACATATTCCTGTCTTAACTACTTCCGCAACTGATTATACTATTTTTGCAATGGATGCTAGTGGAAATTGGGTAAATGTAGGAGCAACACCAGATACTAATTTTCAATTTCCAGCCCAAACTTGCGGAACTTATCAGGCTTTTTATGTTGCTTTAGATGATGCAAGTGGTTGTGTATCGAACTCCTCAATTGATGGCACAAACTTGGAAGATATTATACCTCCAATAACTCCAGCAATAGATGTGGTTTCTGTGAATTCGTCTAACAAATCAGTAATAAGTTGGAACCCTAGCAGCTCAACAGATGTAGTGATGTATTATATTGATATTTTATCCCCATTTAGTGGTTGGAATACCATAGATTCTGTGGCAGCTCCAGCAACTTCATATACATACATTGCTTCAAATGCAGCTAATGATTTGGAATCTTTTCAAATTAGAGCAAGAGATAGTTGTCGGTTATTTAGTGGTAATAGTTTAACACACAATAATATATTACTGACATCCGATTTAGATGTTTGTGAGTACAGTATTTATTTTGATTGGAATGATTACAATAATATGGTTGGAGGTTTGAGTCATTATAAGGTAATGATAACGGAAAAATCTGCTTCAGGAAGCGTAAATAATATTGAAGAGCGTTTTAATATTGGTTCAATGAATTATACTTTGCCTAATATTGTGTCTGGATCTATTTATTCTGTAGTGGTTGTTGCTTTTAATAGCGATTCTTCCATAGCTTCTTATTCAAATACCATTAGTATAAATGCAGATTTATTTCCAAAACCACAATATAACTATATTACTAAAGCAACTGTAAATCACGAAACAGGATTTATTGAGCTTAACTGCCATGTTGATAATGCAGCAGTAATTGATTATTATAGGGTGTTTCGTTCAAAAAGAGATGAAGGTTTATTTGTAGATATTGCAGATATTCCTTTTAATGGACAGTCTTTTATCAGTTATACAGATGAAGGAGCAAGTACATCTACACATTATTATAATTATCAAATTTATCCTGTTGACACTTGTGGTATAACGCTAGCAGTAGGTAGTAGGCAAAATGAAGCTGACACTTCTTTTGCCCAATCCATTTTAATAGAATCTTTCGCTAATCAAGATTTGTCAAACGATATTGTATTTAACCAATATGATGGGTGGCTTGGAGATGATGTTCAGTACAATCTTTACCGTTCTGTAAATAGAGG
>NHFY01000010.1 GCA_002170165.1 Flavobacteriales bacterium TMED123 | reverse complement strand
TGGCAAGCAGGCGAGTATTCTACTTCAAAAATAAAGAATGGATGGATGTTGCCTCATCCAACATTTTTTGTAAAACATGCAATTTATAAAAGATATGGATTATATGATACAAATTTACAATCTGCAGCTGATTATGAAATGATTCTCCGCCTTTTAAAAAAGCATGAGATTTCCGTAGAGTATATCCCTGAAATCATTGTCAAAATGAGACAGGGTGGTCAAAGTAACTCTTCTATCTGGAATAGGCTTAGAGCAAATAGGGAAGATAGTCGTGCTTGGAAGTTAAATAATTTGTACAGTCCTTATTTTGTTCGTGTATTGAAACCCTTAATAAAATTAAAGCAATTTTTTAAAAAACCTATTAATGAATAAATTAGCTAAAATATATGTTGCTGGGCATAGAGGAATGGTTGGATCAGCAATAGTTAGGAAATTAACATCAGAAGGATTTAAAAACTTACTTCTTAAAACTTCAACAGAGTTAGATTTAAGAAATCAGCAAGAAGTAGTTGCTTTTTTTGCAAGAGAAAAACCAGACTTTGTCTTTTTGGCAGCAGCAAAAGTCGGCGGTATTCTAGCTAATAATACTTATAGAGCTGATTTTTTGTATGATAATTTGATGATTGAGACAAATATTATCAAAGCAGCTCATCAGTTTAATGTAAAAAAGCTTTTATTTCTAGGAAGTTCTTGTATTTATCCAAAGATGGCAAAACAGCCAATAACTGAAAATGCATTTTTGTCTGGATTGTTAGAACCGACCAATGAGCCTTATGCTATTGCAAAAATTGCCGGAATTAAACTTTGTGAAACATTTCGAGAACAATACGATTGTAATTTTATTGCTGCCATGCCCACCAATTTATATGGTCCGAATGATAATTATAATTTGCATAACTCTCATATTATCCCTGCTTTACTTAGGAAGTTTTATGAAGCAAATTTAGCTGAAAATCCTGAAGTGGAAGTTTGGGGCGACGGCTCTCCTCTAAGAGAATTTTTACATGTAGATGATTGTGCAGATGCTTGTGTTTTTTTAATGCAAAATTATAATGAGAAACAATTTTTAAATGTTGGTTCTGGAGAAGAAAAAAGCATAAAAGAGGTAGCAGAAACTATAAAGCAAAAGATTGGTTTTAACGGAAATATAGTTTACAATACTGATTATCCTAATGGAGCGCCAAGGAAATTAATGAATGTGCAGAAGATTCATCAACTAGGTTGGCATCACACAATCTCTTTTAACAAAGGAATTAATAGTACTATTACTATTTTAGAAGAAGAGTTAAGCAAATTCAAATAAAATTGAAAGTTTTAATTCTTGATAATTACGATTCTTTTACACATAATTTATATCATTATGTACAGCAATTTGCACAAGAAGTTGATGTAATTAAGAATGATAAAATCATAATATCTGAAGTAAATCAATACGATAAAATTATTTTATCTCCTGGTCCTGGACTTCCAGATGAGCATCATAACCTAAAAAAAATTGTAAAGCAGCTCGCTACATCCAAAAGCATTCTAGGCGTTTGCTTAGGTCATCAAGCAATTGCAGAATGTTTTGGTGCTAAACTTCAAAACTTAGATGAAGTTATGCATGGTGTTTCTACAAAAGTAAATCTTTCAAATGATGAATTGATCTATAAAAGTCTACCTGATGAAATTAAAGTAGGGCACTATCATTCTTGGGTGGTTGACGAGTCTTCACTTCCTGCTTGTTTTAAGGTTACTTCAAGGAATGAGGAAAATATTATTATGTCCTTTCGACACAAGAGATTCGATTTGATTGGGATACAATTTCATCCAGAATCAATAATGACAGAGTATGGTTTGCAGATAATAAGAAATTGGGTGTTTTCTTAATAGTTCATGTCAATCCAATCTTTCTTTTTCTCTAATTTCAAATCTTTTAATACAGAAGCTTTTACGCGAATGGTGAGGGTATAACTTTTGTGAAATCCTATTGGAATCCAATTAAAAAGCATCTCCCAACAATGTAAATCTCTATATACATCTACAGATGAGTAGGTAAGTTCTTTTTCCTTAAAATCATAACCAGAACGAAATCCTATTTTCCATTTTTTAGTGATTTTAATATTTCCAGAAAAGTTTAATGATTGAATTGGCTCTACTTCTGATGATGGTAAATTGTTTTTATTGTAAGCAATGGTATAATTCATGTTCAAATTCCAAGGGATTTTATAAAAATCTTCATCTACTTCCTCTGTTTCTTCTTTTTGTTTTGTGAAGGTATTCTCAGAAATATTAAATCCTAATGCTGCATTGGCTGATGTGAATCTGGCCAATCTTCCATTTTTAATTTCAAATTGATTGAATCTACTTCCGTTTTTATAAATATAAGGGTCGTAACGAGAAGAAAAGGTTAAGTCTAAAGCTCTTAATAGTTTTGTTCTTGCATTTATTCCTATTGTGGAGAAATTAAGGGAGTCTGCAAAAATGTTGTAAGATGAGGATATACCTATACTTTGAATAAGTGTCAATTTTTTTAGTGATTGGCTTGTGTCTTTCTTGCTTCTTACTTTCATGTCAATCAGATTACCTAAACTGAAGTTGATATTTCCACTTCTACTTGCTCCAGGACCTCCATAAATTCCATTTTGCATGATGGAATAATTTTGTATGTTTCCAGTTGAATCTAATTGTACACTTTTGTAATAACCAAAGGATTCGTTACTAAAATCAGGGCGATATGAGAAACTAAGATTTGGCGTAAGTACATGGCGGAAAGCTGCTATTTTTCCTTTTTTAAACTGTGCTATTCCGTATAATTTTGTATTAAGCCCTGCCGAGAAATTATAATCATGTGCTCTTGTAAATTTGTTTATAGTATCTGTAATTACTTGATCACCATTCCATTTTTTCTCAATTTGAGATAAATACCACCTTTCTGTTAAATTGATTTTTGGCGAAAAAGTAAAATGTTTCAATAATTTTATTGATGTACTTATTGGAATACTATGCCGCATTCCATTTCTGAATTTAGATAGTACATCTGATGTAAATAGTAATGAATCGGCAATAGATACTTCATTTTTCATATTCATGCTATAGGCTATCCCAATTTTGTCATACCACTTTATTGTTCTTGTTTTTTTGCTTTTAAATGGAAAAATACGATTCATGCTAAAAGCGACATTAGGAAGTGTAAGGTTTACAATTTTAGTATTTGTATTCTGGTTGTGATTTAATGAAGTCGACAAATTAAAAGGGGTTCCTTCCCATTTTTTATTCAAACTTATGCTTGAAGTAAAAGTGTTTTTTAGATAATCATTAGCATTGTAGGAGTTGTTTTTATGATAAGTGCTACTCCCAGCATTTACATTTGCAGAAAACAAAAAACTAGGATTCGCTTTAGGATCTAGCTTATGATTCCATCTAATAAAGAAATCTTTTTTTAAGCTATAATCAGGCATATCAACTTCACTATTTATCATTCGTCCATAGCTTAAATTCAGGTTACCATTGTATTTATATCGTTTTTTGTAGCGTAATAATGAGCGTGTTGCCCAACTTCCTTTAGTATAGATGTCTCCTCTTACAGCCAAATCCATCTTGTTGTTGATAGTGAAATAATACCCACCATCTTTTAGAAAAAATCCTAGATTGGCTGATTCTCCATAAGAAGGAATCAAAATTCCAGAGCTTCCCTCTGCAGTATTTGGAAAAAAACCAAACGGAAGAAAAAGCGGAGTAGGCACATTAAAAACCGTAAGGTATGCAGGGCCAGATACAATCCTTTCGCCTGGAATTACTTTAATTCTATTTGCTCTTATTGAAAAATGTGGCCTTTCTGCATTACATGTGGTGTACTCTCCCTTCCTTAGGAACATTACTCGTGATGTAGTTTTTTTGACTTTTTTACCATGAATAAATCCTTCTCCCTCTTTAGTGATAAGTTCTTTTATAATACCTTTTTTGCTTTTATAATTATATGTCATTTCTTTAGCCTTAAAAGTTTTTCCACCATCAACAAATTGAGGGTTGCCAATCGTTTCGTCTGTAGAATCTACTCTTCCTTTCGCGTAAATCTGATTTTTTTGCCAATCAATTTCTATATAAGCTGCTTTAATTTCAGTTTGTTCATATTTAATAATAGCATCTCCATACAGAAAAACTTTTTCATTAACTATATCAAATTGCATAGAGTCAGTAGCATCATAAAAAACATCATCATTTAGAATGGGATTGTTTACTGAATCCTTTTGTGATAAGCTGTCAGTAATTATATTATCTGCAAATGAGTTATTAGCAAATGCTGTTAAAAAGATAAGGCAGACAATAAAAATTCTGTCTTTAAAATACAAATGAATAATGTTATTTTTGTATATCAAATGTACTGAATGTTTCAAGCGTCAAACTTAAATAAAATCGGTAAAATCAGTTTGTTATTCCTTAAACGCATATTTGTAATTTTTCTTTTATTTTTTTTCTCTTTTCCTGCAAAACCCCAAGATGCAAATAAAGGAATAAAAAAGATAGTAATTGACCCAGGGCATGGCGGAAAAGATTCTGGAACAATGGGTACTAAAAGATACAAGCAATACGAAAAGCATATTGCGCTTGCTGTTTCCTTAAAATTAGGCGATTATATCGCTAAAGCCTTTCCAGATATAGAAGTTGTTTATACTAGAAAAACAGATATTTTCTTAGAATTGAGAGAGCGAACTGAATTGGCTAACCAATCTGATGCAGATTTATTTATTTCTGTCCATTGTGATGGATTTACAAGTCCTAATGCTTCAGGGGCAAGTGTATTTGTAATGGGGATGAGTAAATTAAAAGCCAATATGGATGTGGCTATGCGAGAGAACTCTGTTATTTACATGGAAGATAATTATCAAGAAAAATATGAAGGTTTTGATCCTCAATCCGCTGAGAGTTATATCGTATTTAGTCTAATGCAGAACACTTATTTGGATCAAAGTATTTCTTTTGCTGAAAAGATAGATGATGAGTTTGCAACAAGAGCAAAGCGAAAAAGTAGAGGGGTAAAACAAGCACCCTTTTATGTAATTAGTAGGGTGAATATGCCTTCAGTGCTTATTGAATGTGGATTTTTAACAAACCCTAAAGAAGAAGATTATCTCAACACAGAAACGGGACAGGATTATATTGCTTCTGCAATTTTTAGGGCTTTTAGAAGTTATAAAGAAAGTATAGATGTAACCTCAAATCAAGTTGAAGAAAAGCAAGGGATTGTTCAAAAGATTGAGTTAGAGAAGCCAGAAGAAGTAGTTAGAGAAGAAGAAAAAGTATCAGAAGTAGCCATTGTATATAAAGTTCAAATTGGCACTTATCTTAAAAAAATGCAAAATACTGAGCGTTTTAAAACCTTGGAAGCAGAGGAGCAAATAGTTAATGGTACTTACAAATATTTTGTTGGAAACAATTCTAGTAAATCTGAAGCTGACAAATTGAAAAAAAAGATGCGAGAAAAAGGTTTTAATGGCGCTTTTGTTATTGCTTTTAAAGATGGAATTCGCATAAGTGTAAAAGAAGCGTTAAGTTTGCAAAACCAATAATAAGAGAATATGAGAAAATTATCAAAAGAAATACAAATCGGAATTTTGGTTGTTGTTTCAATTGTAGGATTAGTTTGGGGTATTAATTACCTAAAGGGAAGTAACCTTTTTGAGAACAATAAAAGTATATTTGCAGTTTATCAGGACATAGGTGGTTTGCAGGAGGGAAGTGGAGTTATGGTTAATGGATTTAAGGTTGGAACTGTTAGAAA
Source organism: Flavobacteriales bacterium TMED123 (assembly GCA_002170165.1). Classification (GTDB taxonomy): domain Bacteria; phylum Bacteroidota; class Bacteroidia; order Flavobacteriales; family BACL11; genus DUAL01. Next base: position 19,418 of record NHFY01000010.1, on the reverse strand, counting down.
TATTACTTTACTTACCAATAGCAACTACAATCTGATGGTTGAACTGAGTATTGAAAAAGATATTGCAATTCCTGTAAATAGTGTTTCAAAGATAGTGAATGAGGATATTATGGGTTCAAAAGGCATTGCTTTATTGTTAGGTGATGCATCTGAATTTATTGAAGATGGAGACACATTGGTTTCAGATATTGAGGGCAGCTTAAAAGATGAAGTGAACAAACAGGTTTTACCATTAAAAAATAAAGCAGAAGAACTAATTTCTTCAATTGACTCAGTGGTTACAGTAATAACCTCTGTACTTAGTAAGGATGCTAGAGAGAGTCTTACAAAGAGTTTAGAAAGCTTAGACAATACTTTTACTACTATGTCAAAAACAATGACAAAAGTTAATCAAATTGTCGACCAGAATGATGAGCGTATATCTAACATTGTTAAAAATTTAGAAGCAAACAATGATGAAATTACAAATATCTTAACAAATTTTTCAAGCCTTTCGGATGAGATTGCCAAATCAAATGTCAACAATCTATTAACAAGTTTAGGTGAAGTTTCCAAAAAAATAAATGATGCTGAAGGAAGTTTAGGCATGTTTATTAACGATAAAGATTTGTATATAAACTTGGAGAAATCTTCAAAGGAATTAGAGGCTTTGATAAAAGACATTAAGCTAAACCCTAAGCGATATGTGGGTTTTTCTGTATTAGGGGGAAAGTCAAAATCTTATAAGAATCCTAAATAACATATGGGTCTAAGTAATATTATTTTTATTCTAGTTTTTATTTCTGCCATATCTCTATTTCTCAGAAATCTAAATAGAATAATAAATAATATAAAATTAGGAAGGGATATTAATAGATCAGATAGATCTTCTGATAGATGGAGAAATATGTTTAGGGTTGCTCTAGGGCAATCTAAAATGACTCGTCGTCCAATAGCAGGTATTCTTCATATAGTTATATATGCGGGTTTTGTTATTGTAAATGTTGAGGTAATAGAAATTATTGTTGATGGTATTTTTGGAACTCATAGATTTCTTTCTTCTTTTCTTTCTGATTCTTTTTATAATTTTTTAATTGCTTCGTTTGAAATTCTTGCATTTTTGGTGCTTATAGCTTGTGTATTCTTCTATGCTAGAAGAAATCTTGTTAAGATAAAACGTTTTTGGGATAAAGAAATGACTAGCTGGCCTAGAACTGATGCTAATCTTATTTTAATTTTTGAGATATTATTAATGGTTGCTTTTCTTACAATGAATGCTGCAGATAGTTTATTGCAGTCTAAGCATAGTTATTATGTGACTGCTGGTTCATTTCCGATTAGTCAAGCGATTATACCATATCTTGATGGCTTAACATTATCATCTTTAATTTTGATTGAACGTTTTTGTTGGTGGTTTCATATCTTAGGAATTCTTGCATTTTTAAATTATGTATTGATTTCTAAACATTTACATATTTTCTTTGCGTTCCCTAGTACATATTATGCAAATCTAAATCCATTAGGTAAACTTTCTAATTTAGAGTCAGTCGCTAAGGAGGTTAGTTTGATGATGGACCCTAATACTGATCCTTATGTAACCCCTACCACTGTTGTGGAGCCAGTAGAATCGTTTGGTGCAAAAGACGTTACAGATCTAAACTGGGTCCAGCTTCTAAATGCGTATAGTTGTACTGAATGTGGTAGATGCACATCGAATTGTCCGGCAAATTATACGGGAAAGTTACTTTCCCCAAGGAAGATATTAATGGATACAAGAGATAGGATTACTGAGTTTTCTTATAATAAAAGAAAGGGGATTAAAGATAGTAAGACATTATTAGGCGATTATATCACCTCTGAAGAATTATGGGCTTGTACATCATGCAATGCTTGTACTGACTCGTGTCCTATCGATTTAGATCCACTATCTATAATTTTAGACATGAGAAGATATTTAGTTATGGAAGAGTCAGCTGCTCCAACTGAAATAAATATGATGTTTACTAATATTGAGAATAATGGTGCGCCTTGGCAATTCCCTGCTGCTGATAGATTAAAATGGAAAGATGAGTAAAACAGAATTAATAGAAAAAATTGTAGATGGAGAACATATTTCTCCTTTATTACCAGATGATATTAAAAATTATTTGATTGATATTGATGGCACTATTTGTGATGACATTCCTAATGAAGAGCCGGAAAGAATGGCTACTGCAAATTTATACCCTGATGCTTTAGCAACATTAAATAAGTGGTATGATCAAGGGCATTTTATAACTTTTTTCACTTCTAGAGTTGAAGAGCATAGAGAAGTAACTGAAAAATGGTTGCAGCAAAATGGATTTAAGTATCATGGCTTGTTGATGGGAAAACCTAGAGGAGGAAACTATCATTGGGTAGATAATCATATAGTACGTGCCACTCGCTTTGATGGTAAGTTTACCGATTTGGTAGAAAAAGATGTAAAAATTCAAGTTTTTAAAAGTTAAGAATGAGTGAATTTCAAGTAAATACCATGGCCGAATTAATGGCAGAAGGAAAAGAAGTAGATGTTCTTTTTTGGGTGGGTAGTGCAGGAAGTTTTGATGAAAGAGCAAAAAAAATAACAAGAGCCTTTGTAAAGATTTTAAATAAGGCAAATGTAAATTTTGGTGTGTTAGGTACTGAAGAATCTTCTAGTGGAGATGCTGCTAAAAGAGCAGGAAATGAATTTTTGTTCCAGATGCAAGCCTTGATGAATATTGAAGTAATGAATGCTTATAATATTAAAAAGATTGTTACTACTTGTCCACATGCTTACAATACAATTAAGAACGAGTATCCTTCTTTGGGCGGAAATTATACAACTTATCATCATACAGAGTTTATTGTTGAGCTCATTAAAGTGGGAAAGTTAGAGGTAAAAGCTAATTTATCTGGAAAGAAAATCACATTTCACGACCCTTGTTATCTAGGAAGAGGAAATAATATATATGATAAGCCAAGACAGTTAATTGAAGCTTTAGGAGTCAAAATAATTGAGATGAAAAGGAGTAAACGTAAATCTTTTTGCTGTGGAGCAGGGGGGGGTCAAATGTTTAAGGAATCAGAAAAAGGCATAGAAGAAATTAATATCAACCGTACAAAAGAAGCGCTTGGCCTAAAACCGGATATTATTGCAACAGGATGCCCATTCTGTAATACCATGATGACAGATGGAATAATTGCTGTAAATGAAGGTGCTGCTGAGGTTTTTGATATTGCTGAGCTAATAGCGGAAAACGTATAATATGTTTATTCCTTTTGATAAATTAGCAGAAACATCTCGATTATGGGTATACGGCTCAGCAACAGAAATCACTAAAGAGCAAGCGCAAATTATCTCCCAAGAACTTACTTGTTTTGTAGATGCTTGGGAATACCATAAAAAAAAGCTTACCGCTTCTTTCAAAATTTTTGAGAACCGTTTTATTATAGTTGCACTAGATGACAGTGACCATGGAGTAGGAGGTTGCTCTATGGATGGATTACAAAGACTAATTCAAAATCTAGAACAGCAGTTATCTTTATCCTTAATGAATAGATTGAATATGTTTTGTAAGATTGATGGAGAGATAGAATGTATTCCTTCTTTTAACTTTAAGGATAGTGTAGATTCGGATACTCTATTTTACGACCTTACAATACAAAAGAAAAGTGAAATCAATTCTTACCTAAAACCAGTTAAGAATAGCTGGTGCCGTACTTTGTTATAAGGCTTTTCTGATTCTTACTAGCTGAGTAAGTAATTCCTCTAATTTATCTAATTGCAACATATTAGCACCATCCGATTTTGCCATTGTAGGATTAGGGTGAGTTTCTAAAAAGATGCCATCTGCACCTGCTGCAATTCCAGCCTTTGCAATAGTAGTAATCATTTCAGGTTTTCCTCCTGTTACACCCGAACTTTGGTTTGGTTGTTGTAAGGAATGTGTGATATCAAGTACGACAGGAGTGCCAAAGGCTTTCATGGTTGGGATTCCTCTGAAGTCTACTATCAAGTCTTCGTAACCAAACATAGAGCCTCTATCTGTTAGAATTACAGCATTATTGCCACTTTCTTTTACTTTATTTACTGCATGTAGCATGCTTTCTGGTGAGAGGAATTGTCCTTTTTTAATATTTACCACTTTTCCGCTTTTTGCTGCAGCTATTAGCAAATCTGTCTGTCTCGACAAAAAAGCAGGGATTTGCAGTACATCTACATATTTTGCGGCTATGGCTGCTTCTTCAGCAGTATGTATATCAGTTAAAACAGGAATATTATATTGATCTCCCACTTTTTTTAGGATTTCTAATGCTTCAATATCTCCAATTCCTGTAAAAGAATCTAGTCGGCTTCTGTTGGCTTTTCTGTAACTTCCTTTAAATATAAATGGGATCTCCAATTGATTAGAAATAGTTAGGATATGTTCTGCAATTTCCATTCCCATTGCCTCTCCTTCAATAGCGCATGGACCAGCTATCAAAAAGAAATTACCGCTTCTTTCGTGTTGTATATTATTGATTTTTGCAAGCATACTAAAACTTTAATCTCATTTGCAAATATACACTAAGTGCATTACTGTCTTTCCCTTTAAAAACACTTTCTAAATGTTGACATCCTAATTGTAGAGTTGATTTTTTAAAAAATTGGGTAGTAAGCCCAAAGCTTAATTTTTGTGTATAGCCACCAATTGCAATTTGAGGGATGAGTAAAGCGCCTTTATATTGCTTATATGTTTTTAAGTAAAAATAAGGCGAATAACCAGATTCGTAAAATCCTTGTAGTATTTTTTCCAATGAGAGTAACATATTATCCTGATAGGGCTGCCACTTAAGATTCACGCCAAAAATATATTTATTAAAATACAAATCGTTAAGAGGAGCTTCGATTTTTAATCCGAAATTAGCAGGGATATAAGATTTTATGTTGTCTTTTTTTGCATTTAGATAAATATCTTCCAGATATTGATCTGCTTCTTTTTCTAGAAGGGAATCATTAAATTCTAAAAGATTATCAATCTCAAATCCTTTAAAAGAATAGGTGGTGTCAGTATTATATTTTAACGCACTCTCTTTCCAGTTAATATATCCTAAATCAAATAAGTAAATTGAATATTTTTTTTCTTTAAGCTGAAAGTTTAGCTCAAAATCAAAAGCCACACCACTTCCGTTATTTTCAAAATAATTGAAATTAGCAGTGTCAGTAGCAAAAGCCGTGATGTCATATTCTAAATCGTTATATGTCCCATAAGGTGCAGTATAAAAGCTGGCTTTTTCTGATAAAAATGAAAGGTGCTGATTTCCATTTAAATAGGATAGAGCAGTACTAACTTTTACTGTTTTATCCTGAATTTTAAATTCCCTTCCATATCCGATTTTAACTTGTTGAAAACGGGTTAAATTAAGGTTGGTTTTATCAAAAAGTAAAGTGTCGCCCTGGTAGTTGTAATTGCCAAAAAGGGCTACTTTCATCAAATCACCAGTAAATGCAATACGCGCAAGATTTCTGTCAGCGACAGAAAATGAAAATGAATTTTTTCCAGAAATCCTATTGTAGCTAATATTGTTTGAAAATTCTGAGAATAGTGTATTATTCTCACTCAATTTAGAAATCCAATTGTTTTTCTGAGTATCACTGATAAACCCTCCACCTAGCATTCTAGATATAAAATCTATTGTAAGCGCATTAGATTCTAAATTGATTTTACTGTTCCAGCTTATAGTGTTTTTTGTTAAAGTAGTATCACTTGCTTTTGCTAGAAAAGGGATAATCGTTAATATTAGAAAGTAAATTTTTTTGCTCAATTTCCTATAGTTTTTCTAAGTTTTGCACTCATATTAATATCCATTTTGTAATCAGAATAAATTTTGATAAAACGATTATTTGGCTGCGTATTAAAAGATGCAACAGTAATTATTTTACGGATTTTTCCGCTATTATTATAATTTGCAGATAGGGTTGAGGTTGTGCTTTCAGTTACCAAATAATTATCATCAACTTTGGCCGACAATAAAAGTTGGTTATTAAAAAGCGTATCTATAAGGTTATCTAATTCATCATAAAGCATCACATTTATGTTTGCATCAAAAGGAATACCATTATTAATAGTTAAAAATATTTTTTCAATCTCTACCTCATTATTTTGGCTTATCTCTACAATATTAGTGTCAATAAATGTAAGGTTATTCGCCATTAGGGATAATGGGATTTCTAGATGCAGTCCTGCATTAAGAGTTTGTTCAGGATAAATAAACCCTATTTCAGTAGTAGGTCCAAATGGATTGAGATAAATCTTTAATTCTGACTCTATTTTATTTGGTAGAATACTAAGCATCTGAGCTGCATCTAGTTTAATATCAGTAAATGTAGGTGCTAATACATTATTTTCGCCAAATTGAGAAGCTCTTGGGATTGTATGAAATTGTGATAAGAAGTCAAATCCTGCTGATTCAGTTATACTAGTAATCGAGTTAAACATATTTAATTGATCAAACTTTATTTGCAAATCTGCTCCTAAATAGTTTGTTATATTAAAAGTAAGTTTTGCTGATTCCAAATCTAGTTCCCCTGAAAGAACGTTTCTAAATATAGAAGTTTCTATTTCGTCAACAGTTATATCTATAGTATCTTGCCCTAAATACCCCTTTGCATATTCAGGTATAATATTTAAATCAATATATGAGTAGAAACTATCATTCTGATTAATATTAACTAATTCTCCACTTGAATCAACAAAGGCAAAGAACTCAGTATATATGGTGTTAATTGTATCACCACCATACCTTCCATTTTGACCGGTTAAGTCTATATCGTAACCATCCAAATTATAGTCGTAACTAGTGAATCCTCCATTATTTGATGGCGGTATAATATTTGCTGATGTAAAAGACTTACCATTTCGTGTTAACGAGGGAATATTATAATCTATTCTTCCTGTATCTGGCAATGTGCTCGTAGAGTTTACTCTCACACTACCTTTATCTATCTTGATTTTCTCAATCTCAGCACTACCAATATCAATATAATGTTCTTTCAAAATTTCAGCAACGCGTTGTTCTGGGAATATAGCAGTAGCATCAGTAAATCCAATATCCTTAATCTCTAAATCCAGTACAATTGCATCCCAATGATTTATTATTACAGGTCCATTACTGGCCATAATATCAATATTACTTAGAATTGCAATCAAATCTTTATTGATAGTTTGTCCAGCTAAAGGAATACTATCATATACATGCGAGATTGGAGGTATTGATGAAAAAGAAAAAGATGCAATCTGATTATTATTTACAGCATCAGCTAATTGTATTGTTACATTAGCTAATTCTGTGGGTAATCCATTATACATGCTTATAGCAAGAAATCCTTTATAAAATGTCATACTCTCAAAGTAATCGCTTGCATCTACTGGAATATTATTATCCTGAATAATTCCATTCATATTAGGTATATTCATTGTACTTTGGTGGGGGAATGCTATTCTTCCTATTGGGCCTAGGATTTCTCCAAGCCTAGTTGTTTCAGTTATACTAATGTCATTGAAATTAAGTGAGTCTAATACAACTTTTGTCACCCCAAGAGTATCTTTTACATATAATATTGTATCTAGATTTATATTTGTTAATTCTTGCTGATAAACAAGTGAAATAAAACCATCATTATCTTCATGGACATTAAGTGTGCTATCAATTAATATATCTTTGATATTAATCTCAGAGTTTACAAGAGGTAGGAGAAGCTCTGTATTCCAAGAAGGTCTTTCAAGCTCGTGTTTACAAGAAAGCAATGATATCAAAGCGAGTGTAATTAAAAAGATCTTCTTCATCTGGCAAATATAATCTAATAATTATATTTTCCTTTCCATTGTTTTTTTAATGCTTCCTTAAAAGAAGTTTCTTTTATATTACTTTTTGGTTTGTAAAACATTTTTCCAATTAATTTTTCCGGTAAAAACTCTTGACTATCTGTAGGATTGTTATGTGAATAGATATAGTCTTTTCCATATCCTAATTCTTTCATCAGTTTAGTTGGTGTATTTCTTAGGTGTAGAGGTACAGATAGATTACCACTTTTTCTAACTTCCTCTTGCGCCTCATTTATAGCAATATATGCTGAATTACTCTTAGCAGAACAAGCTAAATAAATAGTTGCTTGTGAGAGAGTAATTCTTGCTTCTGGCAAACCAATTGTATTTACCGCTTGAAAACAATTATTCGCAATAACCAGTGCGGTAGGATTAGCATTACCTATATCCTCAGAAGCCAAAATAACTAATCTCCTAGCTATAAACTTCAGCTCTTCGCCGCCTTCAATCATCCTTGCTAACCAATAAACGGCCGCATTAGGATCGTTTCCTCTTATCGATTTGATAAAAGCAGAAATGATATCATAATGTTGCTCTCCATTTTTATCATATCTTACTATATTTTTTTGAACTTTATTAATAATAAAATCATTGGTAATTACAACTTCTTTGTTTTCTGCTGAACCAACTACCAATTCTAAAATATTAAGAATTTTTCTGGCATCTCCTCCAGATATTTTTATTAAAGATTCTGTTTCTTTTAGCTTGATATTTTTCTTCTTTAGCACTTCGTCTTGACTAATTGCTCGAACAAGTAACTCTTGTAGTTCGTCTTTGGATAAAGATTCCAAAACATAAATCTGAGAGCGAGAAAGCAGAGCAGAAATTACCTCAAATGATGGATTTTCAGTAGTAGCTCCAATCAGTGTGATGATGCCTTTTTCAACTGCCTCTAACAAAGAGTCTTGTTGAGCTTTACTAAATCTATGAATTTCATCAATAAATAATATAGGTACATCTTTTCCAAACAACCCTGAAGAGGATGCTTTTTTAATTACTTCTCTAACATCTTTTACTCCTGAATTAATAGCGGACAAAGTGTAAAAAGGTCTTTCTAATTCTTCTGCTATTAAGTTTGATAAAGTAGTCTTGCCAATTCCAGGTGGTCCCCATAGAATCATTGAAGGAATAACTTTATTTTCTATTGCATTTTTAAGCGTTCCATTTTTTCCAATTAAATGTTTTTGACCAATAACATCAGATATTTTTTTTGGACGAATTCTTTCAGCTAATGGAATATTTTGCATTCAGCAAATCTAATTAAAACAAAGGATTATTCCGTTAAGTCAAGTGTGATTTCTATTTCCTTATTATTCCTAATTATTCTACATTGTACAATATCTCCAGGGCTGTATTTGCTCACCTGTTCTTGCAGGGAGGCTACAGAATTTATAGTTATCCCTTCAATTGCTATAAGCACATCTAATTCTTCTACCCCGCCAACAGATGCCGCTCCTCCGTCAATTATTTTGGTAATGAGTATACCGTCATTATTTTTTAATTTTAATTTACGACTGATATCTGAATTAATCTCGGTAATTTGTATTCCAATAAAAGCTCTTTTTACTTGCCCATACTTTTTCAAGTCTGAAACGATCTTTTTAACCATATTAGATGGAATCGCAAAACCATAACCAGTATAAGAGCCCGTATTAGATTGAATAGCTGTATTGATACCTATAAGCTCTCCTTTTATGCTGACTAATGCTCCGCCAGAATTTCCAGCATTAATTGCTGCATCCGTTTGAAGAAAAGACTCAATAGCATGTGGATTTTGCAATAAATTCAGATTTCTTGCTTTTGCACTAATAATTCCTGCAGTTACAGTCGAATTCAGATTAAAAGGATTGCCGACAGCAATTACCCATTGACCTACTTTAACATCATCCGAATTTGCTAAATTAATTGCTTTCAATTCATTAGCATTTATTTTTAATAATGCTAAATCTGTAGTAGGGTCAACTCCAAGAATTTCTGCTTCATAAACCCTTTTGTCATTAAGTACAACTTCTATTGCAGTTGCGTCATTTATAACATGGTTGTTTGTAACAATATATCCATCATCAGATATTATAACACCACTTCCACTAGCGTTTTTTTCTTGGGGCTTGTTATAGTACTTATAACCATTTCCATAAAAGAAATCCGAAAAAGGATCATAATATCGATAGATGCTATTTTGAATAATTTTTGATTTAATATGAACTACCGCATCAATAGACTGCTCGGCAGCATAAACAAAATCAGTACTATGATTAACGAGTTGAATTTCATTATAAGGAGTTGATGGAGCATTTTTCTTATCATTGCTTCCAACACAACTAATTAGTGTAGATCCAGTAATAATTACAAGTATAAATTTTAAGTTTTTCATTTTACAATTTTACAATTTAACAAAAATCTTATCTGTTTTATTGTACTAGCAAATACTTTTTATCAATCGTAATTTATGAGTGTATGCTGCTAACTCTTTATTAAAAATACCTTGCTTATCAATACTGTCAATTCTTACTTTACCAGAAGCATGAATGATATAGTTGTTCTCCAAAATGATTCCTACATGAACAATTTTTCCTTCATTATTCTCAAAGAATGCTAAATCGCCAGCTTCACTTTCTTCTAGTGTAACAACAGTTGTCCCAATTTCTGCTTGTTGGTAAGCATCTCTTGGTAAATTAATTCCTTGAAGGCGATATGCCATTTGACTCAAGCCTGAACAATCTATGCCTAATGGTGATCGCCCTCCCCATAAATATGGTGCATTTAAGTAAATAAAAGCATTCTCAATCAATTTCTCCTTTTTGGCAAATCCTGGAGTTGTTAAACCCTCAAATTGATACATTTCATTATTGATGAGTGCATGCCCACTTTTGTAGTTGGGTAAAATACTACCAATTACTATAGGCTGATGACTGTCTTTTTTGATGATGTCTAATATATCAATAGTAATGGTTGACACTTCTTTACTTAATGATTTGTAATTTTCTTCATTAATCTCAAGCCATTGTTTATTGCATATCCATCCTTCATAACAATCATGAGAAAGTACAATTTTACTGAATTTATTTTCTTGCTCTATCACTTTAAAATGCTCTCCAAATAGAACTTGATTTGTCATTTCTGATTTATCTGAGGGTTCAGCTCGCATAGGCACAATAGCAATATTAGAAATTCCGTATTTCATTAAAGGCGTTCTATTACTATGGCAGAAGCACCGCCACCACCATTACAGATTCCTGCAGCGCCAATTTTACCGTTATTTTGCGCAAGTATATGAAGTAGGCTTACAATAATTCTTGAACCGGAACTTCCTAATGGATGCCCTAAAGAAACAGCTCCTCCATTTACATTTACTTTATCAGCATCCAGCCCCAAGATTTTTATATTAGCCAAACCTACTACCGAAAAAGCTTCATTCAATTCAAAATAATCTACACAAGATGTGCTAATTCCTGCTTTTGCAAGTGCTACTGGTAATGCTTTAGCTGGAGCAGTAGTAAACCATTCTGGCTCCTGAGCAGCATCTGCATAGCTTCTAATTTTTGCTAGTTGAGTTACACCAAGTTCTTTAGCTTTTTCAGCATTCATCAATACTAGGGCAGAGGCACCATCATTTAGAGTAGAAGCATTGGCAGCAGTAACTGTTCCCTCTTTATCAAAAACAGGGCGTAAAACAGGAATCTTTTCCATTTTAACATTTTTATATTCTTCATCTTCATTAACTATTATATCATCTCCTCTTCTTTGTGGTACGCTAACAGGTACTACTTCATTTGTAAATTTTTCTGCAGCCCAAGCGGTAGTTGATCTTTTATAGGATTCTATAGCAAAAGCATCTTGCTGTTCTCTAGAAAAATTCATTTCGCTTGCACATTTCTCTGCACATACACCCATGTGAACCCTGTTGTATACATCTGTTAATCCATCAGCAACAAGCCCATCTACCAATTTCATATCACCCAACTTTTGGCCACTTCTTCCTTTTGTGAAGTAGTGTGGTACATTAGACATATTTTCCATTCCTCCAGCAATTACAACATCATTATCGCCAGATATAATCGTTTGAGCCGCTAGCATAACTGATTTCATACCCGAGGAGCATACTTTGTTTATTGTTGTGCAAGGAACTTCTTGAGAAATTCCAGCAAAAATAGCTGCTTGTCGAGCAGGAGCTTGTCCTAAATTCGCTTGTAAAACATTTCCCATAAACACTTCATCCACCTGATTGGGGTCTATGCTTGCTTTTTCCATAGCTCCTTTTATAGCTGCTGCACCTAATTTGGTGGCCGAAACAGTTGATAAACTTCCACCAAAACTTCCCATTGGTGTTCGCACCGCCGATACAATTACTACTTCTTTCATTATTTGTTTTTTTATGATTTTAAATTTGGTGCTAATTTATGTAAATTATACTTATTTTCGCTATTGACATTCAACTCAAATATGAAAAAGCTTTTTTCTTTAATTCGTGATAATCACGACTCTATTTTTAAAGCATTCTTATTTTTTATAACGTTACTGGTAATTGTTTATTTTTTTCCTAGAAAAATCAATTTTGAACATGAGTACTCTAAAGGGAAACCATGGATGCAAGAAAGCATCATCACCAGCTTTGATTTTCCCATATTAAAATCAGAAGAACAATTACAAAAAGAAAAGGAAGAAGTTACAAAAGAGCTTTTGCCAATATTTGTTTTTGACGAAAGTATATTTGAGCAACAAGCAGTAGTATTTGTAGAAAATTTTGAACAAAAATGGTCCTCAAGCAAAAAAATAAAGAAAGATAAAGGTTTTACCTTTTTCAATTTGTTTGCGAAAGAACGACAGAATAATAAAACAACAAAATACAGTCTAGCGTATTATGGATTAAGCGTTTTAGAACATCTATACAGCAAAGGAATTGCGCAAATTTCAGATGATTTTCAATGGAAAGAGGAGGGTTTTTTGGTCTTGTTGCAAAAGGAGAATGTTGCCGAAAGCTATGGGTTAGATAATTTCTACACCATTAATTCTGCTGTTGATTACATCAATGCTTTAGATCAGCTTACAACTCAGGAAACCGATTTTATTGTTCCCTTACTTTTAGAAGCAATCAGTCATAATGTATATTATGATGATAATTTAACAGCTAAAATGTTGGCTTATGAGTTAGATAATATTGTAAGTTCAAGAGGAATGTTGCAAAAAGGACAAATAGTAATTCAAAAGGGAGAATTGGTAAATGAGGATAAGTACCAAATTTTACTTTCTTATCAAAAAGAATTTGAAAAACAACACTGGTCAGAATCTTCAGTGAATTTTCTGTTAGTTGGACAGCTACTATTAGTGTTTGTTGCTTTCTTAATTCTATTTCTTTTTTTGAAACAATACCGTCCTAATGTATTGCAGGATAGCACCAAGGTTACCCTTATTTTGCTACTAATTATTGCAATGGTGGTGCTTACTTCATTCACACTGAAATGGAATGCTAATTATTTGTATGTAATTCCATTTTGTATTTTACCTATTGTTTTAAAAGCGTTTTTTGATACGCGTTTAGCACTTTTCACCCATCTTATTACTATATTGATTATTGGTTTTATTGTGCCCAATGGATTTGAATTTGTTTATCTGCAGCTGATTGCAGGAATAGTGTCTATACTAACTGTATTACAGATGTATAAAAGAGCGCATCTATTTGTGTCTGCTCTTAAAATAATAGGTATTTATTGGCTTACTTATTTTGCTTTGGAGATCACCCATGAAGGGAGTATTTTGCACATCAACTTAGTAAAGTTTGCTTATTTTGCGGCAAGTGGTGTTTTTACCCTTTTTGCTTATCCACTTGTCTTTTCTTTTGAGAAGTTATTTTCTTTGGTTTCCGATATTTCTCTTTTGGAACTTTCTGATACCAATAGTCCGCTTTTAAGAAAATTGGCTAATGAGGCTCCTGGTACTTTTCAGCATTCTTTGCAGGTAGCGAATTTGGCTGAAGATGGAATAATTGAAATAAATGGAAATGCACTACTTGTGCGTGCTGGGTCACTTTATCATGATATTGGAAAATTGAAGAACCCAATGTATTTTATAGAAAATCAAAGTGCTGGTTTTAATCCACATGATGAACTTTCATTTGATGAAAGCACTTCCATCATTATTAATCATGTAAAAAATGGTATAGCAATAGCAAAAGAAAATAAATTACCTGAGGAGTTGGTTGATTTTATTCGTACACATCATGGTACTAGTACTGTGCAGTATTTCTACAAGCAATTTATCACTACTTTTCCAGACGAAGAGGTGGATATTCAAGATTTTACTTACCCAGGCCCTAAGCCATTTTCAAAAGAAACAGCTGTATTGATGATGGCCGACTCTGTAGAAGCTGCAGCAAGGAGTATTAATAAGCCAAATGCAAATAATATAAACCAGTTAGTTGAAAAGATCATCAATAAGCAAATTGACAGCAACCAATTTGTAAATGCTGACATTACGCTAAAAGAAATTAACCAAATAAAGAAAATCTTTAAAAAGAAACTTGGAAATATACATCATGCTAGGCTAGAATATTAGCTTTTTAACCTAGGATCAAGGGCGTCACGCATAGCTTCTGCAATCATATTATAAATGGTAATAGTAATAAAAATAGCCATTCCAGGATAAATAATTAGCCACCAAGCTTCTAAATTTTGTCTTCCTAAATTTAGCAAAGAGCCCCAAGTAACGATATCATCGGGTACACCAATTCCTAAAAAGGAAAGGCTGCTTTCAATCAAAATAGCTCCAGCAATCCCAAAAGCAATACTTACAAATACAGGAGCCAAAGCATTTGGTAGGGCATGTTTAAATATTGTCCTAACTGAAGAATAACCCAAAGATTGAGCTGCTTGCACAAACTCCAAAGAACGAATACGTAAAAATTCCGCACGGGTAAATCGGGCAATACGCGTCCACCCGGTTAGCCCTATAATCACCATTACAATCCATATGCTTCTTTCAACTACTGCTGTTATGGTTATGATGAGTATTAGCCTTGGGATAGAATTCAATAACTCAATCCCTCTAGAAACAAAGGTGTCTACCGGCACATATACCTCTTCGGATAATTTACCAAAAAGTAAAAGTCTGCTAAAAGCCCTACAGACAATAAATACGGCAATAATCACTACTAAACTGATAAGCATTTCCCACATTCCTGAACCAAATCCTGCTGAAAAACCATCTGCTATATCGTATTTTCTTTGCCCAAAGCCATAAAACAGTCCCAAGAAAACTCCCAACAATGAGAGGTAATACTTTATCCTAGGCATTTTGAGTTTGTTATCACCAAAAAATCCGGCTATAGCACCTAGTATAATACCAATAATACTGGCAATCCCCATAGAAACCAATCCTACCATTAAAGATATTCTTGTGCCGTGAATAAGGCCAGAGGCCAAATCTCTACCAATGCCATCAGTTCCTAGTTTGTGGCGGAATCTAGTGGGCATTTCAATGATTTCTCCAGCAGGGTTTTTATACCTTTGCTTACCACTTGGCGATACATAATCTCTATTGTATCGGTCCATAGAGCCAGGTGAATAAGGGATAGGTGCCCAAATCACTTTTTCCAAATCCAATTGTCTCCAATCGGTAATGTCGTATTGCAGCACTTCTACTTTTCCTGTTTTTGGGTCTGTTATGGAATCTTTGCGGGTTTCTTCTACTAAGGAAGGGTAAAGAGTATGTCCTTTATACACAGCGTATAGTGGCCTGTCGTTTGCTATGTAGGGCGCTAATACCGCAATAATAATCAGTACAATGAGTAAATACATACTTGCCAAGGCAATTTTATTTTGCTTAAACTGTTGCCAAGCATATTTTCTAAAAGAGAAATTTTCGTTTGTTTGCTTATTACTCATGTCTATTTATATGAAATTCTTGGATCAACTAAGGCGTACAGCACGTCAGAAACTAAATAACCAACCATTAATAAAAATCCGGATAAAGTAAAGAAAGTGATAATCATAGGGTAATCGTAATTCAAAATCGCATTATATACCTCTAAGCCCATACCAGGAATAGAAAAAATAACTTCTATAATTACAGAGCCGCCAATAGCCATAGGAAAAATGGCCGCAAAAACCGTAATAATAGGAAGTAAAGAGTTTCTTAACGCATGCTTTAAGATAACCTTCTTTTCTGCTAATCCTTTAGCTCTAGCTGTTCTTACATAATCTTGTGATACCACATCAATCATGCCGATACGCATGATTCGGCTCAAAAAGGCAAAAGAACCGTAAGTGTAGGTAATAATCGGCAGTATTAAATAAGGTAATCTGTGCTTGGCTTTTTGCCACATACTCCAATCCGGATTAAATGTAGAGGGGTCCTGAATTCCAGAAACTGGGAACCAGCTCAAATTATCAGGATTAGCAAATGCCAATAACAATAAGATTCCTACAAAAAAGGAAGGCATGGAATAAAGGATAAAAAGCACAAAAGACATCCCTTTGTCAATCGCAGAATCCTTTTTGTAAGCCGAATAAATCCCAATAGGGATACTCACTAAATAAGCAATAATAATGGAGATAAGCGCAAGAGCAAAAGAGATCCAAATCTTGTCCCATATTTTGGTTGAAATTTCTTGCCCATCAATATAGGAGATGCCAAAATCTCCTCTTAGCACCCCTTCTCTATCTTTTCCATTTCCAAAGAGCCATAAATGGTACTGATTATCTCCTCCATACCACTTTATAGATGGAATGTAGTTTTTCCATTTAGTAGCGAAAAGACTTAGGTTTTTGTAGTTGTCTTTGGCTTTAGTATAATCTTCAGCTAATACCGATAAAAATGTATTTTCTGAAAGTAACTTATCCATCTTTTCCATTTTTATTTTTACCACTTCTGAACGAGAAGTTTCAAGCAAACTCCCAATTTCAAACCCAAACTGATTGCTCACCTCTTTGATGTCTGTAAGACTTTCACTTTCTTCTAATATAATGTCTTGTAACTTAATTTTTTTCTGCTTTTCCTGTAAGTTCAATAGTGAATGGTAATAATCTGAAACAACTTGCCAATTTCCACTTTGGTGGGTAAGTTTTTTCAGATTAGCCTTGTGATATTTGTCTTGAATCTTATATAAAGTGTCAGTAATGGCGATATCACTTATACTGATATAAAATATTGGAAGATCTAAGCCTAATTTCTTACGAAGTTCTTGTTTTATCTTTTTAGAAGCGCCAGATTCTTGATCAACTCCTCCTTCACTACCTGCTGCTTTTGCTAATCTTTCAACTGGATCTCCAGGTGCGTTTATACTAATAATGAAAGCAATTAAAGAAATTGCAATTAGCATTGGGATAAATGTTATTATTCTTTGTAATGTGTATTTTAACATAAGATTATTTTCTAATCTATTGTATTCTTTTTTAATGATCCATCTGAGTTAAAATTAATCAAATCTAGATTATTTAATGCTAACCCAGGCTTCTCAAAATATGTGTTTCTATTATCAAACCTTTTGTGAATAGCGATTTTATTTTGAGTACTATACATAAATACATATGGCTGATCATTATAGATTTTGGCTTGTAATCTCCAAAGAGCTTCAGTATGTGCTACAGAATCTATTGAAGAATTTGCAAGTTCAATTAATTCATCACTCTCAGCATCGCCGAATCCGCAAAAATTAGAACCTTTAGTAACCCAGGATGATGTGTGCCACAGCTGGACAGGATTTGAGTAAGCAGCGCTGCCTCCCCATCCACCTAACATAGCTTCAAAATTGTGATCTTGAGCATTTTTATAAAATAGTGTGAAATCCATTGGGGTCGGATCAGCTACAATTCCTGCTTTATACATACTCTCTTTGATCATAAGAACAATTTCTTTTGATACTGGAGAGCTCATATAACTTAATCTAAATTTAAACGGTGTTCTAACTCCATTTATCATCTTGTCTCTAATATTATCACCATCTGTATCTGTCCATCCTGCTTTTGTTAATAGTTCTTTCGCTTTTTCAATGTCTAGTTCTATTAGTTTTAATGTATCGTTATAGGTTGCTTTCAATGGAGATATTTGTGCAGCTTGTCTACTTGCTTTCCCATGAACCATAACCTCAATAATCTCATCTACAGGTGTTAAGTGAGCTATAGCTCTTCTGACATCTCTGTCAACAAAAAAAGGTTTATATTTTATTCCGTCAGGTTTCATATTTAATCCTATGTAGTTATAAGCATACCTGTCTTTAAATTCAGAGTGATAGTTATTTGTAAAATATTCTTTTTGTTGCAGTTTCATTAGCTTGATTGTTCCAATTCTAGTTGTCGCATCAATTTCCTGATTCTTAAGAGCTAAATATGCTGATGCATCTTCTTTTATCACTTTGAAGATGATTTTTTTAGGGTGGGCCTGATTGTAAAGCGAGGTGCTATTTTGCCCCCACCAATTTTCTTTCTTTTCAATAGTTATATATTGACTTGTGACCCATTCAGTAACCCTGTATGGTCCTAATCCTGTTAGATTTTCTGGCCGATAACGATTGTCTGCATGATTATACTTATTAAACCAATCAGATAGTTCTTCTGTTTCATTAAAACTTGGGCTGTGAATTTGCTGAAAACTTAAGTTGTTAAGTATTCCTTCAGGGTCCCATAAATTTTTTTGTTGTAAATATATTCCAGAAAAGATACTCTTATTCGTATAATTAATCTTATGAGCTATCATTTTGAACTTTCTTGGATTATTTACGTCTTTCTCTACTGACTTTATTACTGATGAGTAAATTTGGCGAATTTGTGTATTGTCAGTTAAAGGACATAGCATGACTTTTGTTGAAAAAATTATATCATCTACAGTGAGAGCAGAGCCGTCATCCCACTTTATTCCATCTTTTAGGGTAAAAGTGTATTCGAGACCATCATCTGATATTTCTGGCAATCTTTCTACTAAAGTAGGGATGTATTCTAAAGATTTTAGATCAAGTCTCATTAATGTTTTCTGAGTGTATTCAAAAATAAACGATCTCATAATTGAGTTATCATTAAAAGGATGCAGTCCGTCAGGTTGGCTCAAGATGTGTGCTACAACTGTATTTCTTGATAAATCTCTCTTTTCTACACAAGCAGCTAAAGACCAAGCGACAAGTACAAATAGGATTCCTTTTTTCAGCATAAATAAATAAATAAATAAATTGCCTGCAAATATAACATTCCACAAAAATTATTGAGGAATTAAACGCTTAAAATAAAGTGTTAAATAATTTGAACGAATTGTTTGTCAGATTTTCAGATTAGTATAAATTTGCAATCCGAAAAAGTCAGTTCATATTTTTACTGAAGAAAATAAAATAGGAGAGGTGCCGGAGTGGTCGAACGGGGCTCCCTGCTAAGGAGTTGTGCCCTTACGGGTACCGGGGGTTCGAATCCCTTCCTCTCCGCTTCTTTAGTTTGCAAATATTTATATTTTTGCCGATCTTTTCGGGGTGTAGCGTAGCCCGGTTATCGCGCCGCGTTTGGGACGCGGAGGTCGCAGGTTCGAATCCTGCCCCCCCGACATTTTTAGCTCAACATTTCAAAGAATTACGTTCTGTAGTTCTTTTTTATTTTA
>NHFY01000009.1 GCA_002170165.1 Flavobacteriales bacterium TMED123 | reverse complement strand
TATAAAAGTCATCTAATAAATATTTTCTAACAACAGATTTTATTTCAGCTTTAGTTGGAACACCAGCATAATTAATTTTAAAATCTTGAGCTATATCTGATATCTTATTTTGTAAAAAGTCTTTTTGTTTAGGCATGTCAAAATCTCTAATAGCAGATTCAGAAGCTGCATAAACGTTTTTAGCAGATCTAAGATCATTAACTTGATTAGATAAGCCTAACTCTTGAGCTCTTTCAGATAAAGCTTTAAGAGTCATTTCTTTACTAACATATCTTAAAACACCTTTTATTGTTTGAGCTTCGCTAGATCTTTGGGTAAAAGATGATTCTTTTCTTCTATCTTTTATACCTATTTTACTTAAAAA
The DNA here is from genome assembly GCA_002170165.1 of Flavobacteriales bacterium TMED123. Taxonomy (GTDB): domain Bacteria; phylum Bacteroidota; class Bacteroidia; order Flavobacteriales; family BACL11; genus DUAL01. The sequence continues at coordinate 9,644 of NHFY01000009.1, read as the reverse complement.
ATATTCTTCTGAAAAATTATTTTTACTCCAAAGAAAGTCATTGCCAATACGTTGATCTGTTTTAGTAAAAAAATCTCTTTTAATATTTCTATCAATACCAGTTGGTTGATTAATTTTTCCAGACGATGCAGATATATTAATGTAATTCTCTCCTTTTCTAGAGTTAGGATGCTTTATTCTTTGATTTGTACCTCCTTTATAAGCGTATTCTCTTAGTACCGGAACGTTGTTGTTAGGCATTAAATCTATAGATTTAACGTAATTAGGGTTTATACCACCACCAATGATCCATCTTTGTACTTTAGAAGCTTCTGGGCCGCTAAGATTATCTTTAGGTTCTAATATTTTATTTTCTGGAATACCTATTTGTTTAGCTAATACTTTACCCGCTAGATTAGGAATATCTTTTATTAAATTGTCAAAGCCACCTAAAAAAGTTTCCATTATTTCAGCTGTAGGTAATTGACTTTTTATTTCATTAGATAATTCAAGCCTACCTTCTGGGTTTAACATGCTTAAAGAATTAGTTCTACCAGCTCCAAAAGGTTCTGTAGGTCTTTCAACTCTTAACTCTATCTCAGCTTTACCTTCTCCTCTACCAGCTTTATCAGATAAAGCTTTCTTTTCATAAGCTTTTATAACGTCTAGCTTTTTGTTGTTTAAGTTTAACGGATTAAATATCCAACCTGCTAAACCACCTTTTTCACCTTTTATACTTTGAGGATCCCAGTTTCTAACAACATCATTTAACTTATCCCTAACATCTATTATAAACTGATCTTTACTAAATTTTTCTCCTTGGATTTGAATTTCGTTACCTATAATTTTTAATTTATTTTTTCCAGTTCCTTCTACAATCATAGCATCGAACTTTCCACTATTAACTAAATCAATACCATCTTTAACTCTTCCAGCGTCCCACTCCTCTTTCGTTAACTCAATGTTATTGTCTTTGTCTCTTGTTATTTTTAAAGCCTTATCAACGTCTTCATTAAAAGATCTTTCTTTAGATTCAGATTCAAAATATTTAACTTCGCCTTCTATTTCTCTGCTTCCTTCTTTAGCAAATAAATCCAATAACCCTTGATCTATCTTTTTGTTTTTAGATTGTTCATAAAATCTATTTAAAACTCTACCAATATTATCTCCTGTAGATAAATTCAACTCAGTATCAAACACGTTAGCTAGTCTTTCTTTAACTCCTTTTATTTGTTTAACTTCGTTTTTCTTTAATAAATCTAAAAATATATTTAATTTTTCTTCGTATAAAGCTTCAACAGGTTTTTTACCATATTGATTATCAAATCTTCTGTTTATTAATTTTTGATAACTATTAGGTAGTGACTTTACTAAAGCGTCTATTTTTTCTCTACCTTTTTCTCCTTTTAAAGAGTTCTTTAAAAATGCGTGAAACAACTCGTGTGTAGTAGCGCTTGTAGCACCTGTACCAATTTCTCCTAAATCTTTATTTCCTAATATTTTTTGTCTGTTTACATAAACTTTGTTGTCAGATCTTGAATAAACAGCATCAGCTGTTTTACTTATCTCATTATTTTTAGAACTTAACTCGTTCCATTTGTCTTGAGTTTCTATTTCTACAATTTCTTCTACGCCAAAGTCTTTAGCTATAGACCTACTAAAATCTAAATCAGATTTGTAATCTAAAGCTTCTATATCAAACTGTTCTCCTATAATTTCAATATTTTTTTTAGCAAGTTCTCTTTGTTTTTCAGATAATTTTTTAATTTTAGCATCTAAAATAGATTTATCAAAAGTACTAGAAGCAGATTTCTCTAAAGGAAGACCTATATTTTTATCACTTTTTAAATCTTCTTGTATATTTTCTATTTCAATTCTTGCTTTAGTAATTTCTTCAGCTACTTTATAACTTTCAGATCTATTGTCAACAAATTCTTTTCTTAAGGTTAAGTCTGATATTTGTCTAGCTTGAGCACCTGTTCTTTGATTTCTATCTACAGTTGCGTTTATAGAAGAAAAATTTAATGTTGTTGGATCAACACCTAGTACATCAGATATAAATAAAGAAGTTTGTCTGTTAGGTGCTTTAGCCCCGTCTGTTTTTAAATTATCTAACAGTTCCATTTCTTTGACTGTTAACTTTTCGTTAGAAGCTATTTTTCTTGCTACTACTTCTAATTGAGTTTTAGTGCTTTGAAAAATATTATCTTCTGAAGATATATAATCTTTAGCATCAGATATATCTTTCTGGGTTTTAAGTACTTCTGCTTTATTTAATAAATCTTTTTTCTGTTTGTTTAATTCGTCTTTTGACAGCTCCTTATTGTTTTCTAGTTCTTTTAATTTTTTTTCGTAAGCGGTGTCTATAGCTTCATAACTATTAACACCTTTTAAACCTAAAGCTTTACCAGCTGATCTAGTTAATGCTGTATTAGTTTTCATGCCTTGCACTAGGTTTTGAACCGCTTTAACAGGTCTACCCCCTACGTGCAATGCTCCAAACTGTATAATTTCTTTAGCCCATTGCCTAGGACTTGTCAATTGACTATATATTGCTTCTAACTCTTCTTTCTCTTTTGGATCATTCCAATCACCTACTATAACTTCACCCGCTTGTATAGCTTTAGATATAGTTGTTGGTATTGTACCAGCTACAGCAGCTCCGGCAACTGTCTTTACTACAGGCGTAGTGCTAAACGCTCTAAAAATTTCAGAAGCTACTGGAATGTAGTTAGTTAATAATTTTTTGGATACTTTTTCAATAAGTACATTACTATTGCCAAAGAAAAAAGCGTGTGATAAAGGCATCTTTTCTTCACCTGAAGCTTCTAAAAATTTATTAGCAATGTTAGCTTTAATAACTTCAGAAGAACCACCAATTAAAAAGTCTATTGCTTTATTATATATAGCTGATTTACCACCTTTAAAACTTTTTTTCCATACCTCAGCATAAGGACCTTTTAAGTACTTTAGAGTAGGCGCAACACCAGGCACTACTCTAGCTGCTGCAAAAGCTCCTACCATTTTAAGTAGTGGAGCTGTGCCTTCTACTAAAAATTCGCCAGTGCTTTCTTTATTTATATCTCTATCTAAAACTTCTTGATTAACTTCTAAACCAGAAGCTTTTATAACAGAAGCGGTATTAGCAGCTAACATTTCAGGGTTTTTACCAGCACCTAAAACTTCACCAACCTCAGACCAGTTTTCAGTTCCAATAATATCGCCTACTATTTGAGTGTAGTCATAAAAATCTGTTTCCTCAGCTTTTAAAGCATTTACATTTAACTTTATGGCTCTATTTAAAACAGCTAAATCATCTAGTATACTATCGTGTTTTTCAGCTAAAGCTAAAGCGCTTGGATCATCTTCTCTACCTTCTTTTACTTCAGAAAATATTTTACTTAAACCTTTTGGTACAACACCTGTTTTATTAAAATAATCTATATATCTAGCATAATCAGCTTTTGATCTACCTCCAATATCAAAACCAGAGCCAAGACTAGTAGCTTCTAAGTCTTCGCTTAATCCAGCCATTTCAGAATATAAGCCTTTCAATTGATAAAACTTTTTTCTTCTTAAATCTTCTAAATAATCTACAGTAGGTCTTTGTTCAAAGTTTAATATACTTTTAGCTCTATCAGTTATAGCTTTATCTGACTCTATTTGACCTTCACTAGCATTGTTTATGTCTATTAAAGTACCTGTTTCAGTGTCGTATATTCTTTCTCCTAAATTAAAAGTTTTCTTTAGATCATCTAACTCTTTATCCGCTTTTGTGATAAAATCTTGATACTTTTTAGCCTCATCTACATTTCCATCGTTTAATAATTTAATTTGCTTAGCCCTTAAGTCATTAATAGAAGCTTCGTATTTGTATACGTCTCTTTCGTTTTTGCTAGCATCATAATAAAACAAACCATTTAGCTGGTTGTCAGTAAACTTGTTTAAAGCTTCTGAGTCTCCATCAAATATTAATAAATCCTCATTTACTTTATCTGTAGCTACAATGTTCATATAAGCATCAGAAGAATTTACGTCAATTAATTTGTTTGGATCTACTATAACGTAACCTTTTTCTAATATTTCATCACCATACTGAGCGTTTATATGCAAGTCAGAATAGTCTTTGTCACCTACTTTTCTAGGTATAACGACATAATCACTCTCTATACCATCAACTGGCTGAGAAGCGTATGAAGAAGCTATATTATTAGCTAAGTCACTGTGATTTAATATTGAAGATTCTTCTATTCCTAATAATCCAGGTATTACTTTTCTAGCGTTTTCTTTAGTTAAACCAACTAGAGGATTAAAACCTTTGCTTTTGTACTCTTGAGCTTTTTCAAAATAATCTTTATTATCTTCGTTTATATTATAGCTTATTTCGTTTTCTATAGCTTTATGATCTTTTAATTTTCTAGCAGTATAGTCTTTATTAGACTCTATAGTAGACTCTATAGGATTTTCTGTTATTAAACTTTGTAAACTCTTGTTGTTACTAGCGTCAACAAAACTTATAAACTCCTCATAGGCGTTTTTATTTGAATTACCTTTGTCTCTATTATATTGAGTATTTAATCTTATAGAAGTGTTTTCACCTGTGTTTTTGTTTTCTACATATATCTGATCATACATGTAGCCTCCTTTAGTAACTTGTTCTGTTATTTCAAAATCTTTACCATACTTTTTTATTAGCTCAGGAACTAACTCTTCTTCTTCTATATTATCAAAATTTTCTAACTTTATATTATCAAACGTTTCTATATTAGAATCAAGACTAAGTTCTTCGCTAACTGGTTTTTTATCTTTAGGTTCTTTAACGTCAGTAAAATAAAAGCTTTTAATTTCATTTAACTTAGCATCGTTTAATCCTTCTGGATCGTACTTAGAATATAGATCAGTTATCAAAGAGTCTGGATTATCACCGTAATAACTATTTATTTCTTTAATTTTATTCTCATCTAAAGTTTTATCAGTTTTTTGAGAATAAAAATCAACTAAAAAATCTTCTAATGCCATATTATAGTATTGGTTTATTTTGTATAATTTCAGTTAATTTATTATTTAAACCTTCTTCACTGTTTAATATATTATCGTCAAATTGACTATCAAGGTCAATAACTTTATAATTTAAAGCATCTTGACCTGCTTTTGGTGTTAAAGGTATGTATAGTGTAGTTCTATCTTCTGGATCAGAATCCGGAAAAGCTTTTATAATATCAGATTCATTATTTTTTAATAATTTAGCATTTTTTCTTAATAAATATTTATAAACTTCTTCTATTTTTCTTTTTCTTATAGTTAAAGGATCAACTCTCTTAGTAGTTTCAATATATTTTTTACCGTCCCAATAATATCTCTTACCAAAATCAGGACTATTTTTATCTACGTTTTCGTATATTTTACCTTTATTTTCAGGTTTTTGATCTAATATTTTAGGTATACCACCTATTTTTCTTGTTCCTTTTGCTGTAGTTCCTGTTGTTTGAACATCTGTAATATTGTTTAAGCTAGCTATAAACTTATCATTATTTATTTTAAGTGTTTTTTCTTCAACTACAACTTCTTCTGGCTTGGGTGTAGGTGATATAGTTTCACTAAGAGTTTGATCTTTAGGTAGATACAAACCTGCTATATAATCAGCTCTTTTAGTAGATATATCATTGTTTAATTTGTTTATATCAGCTTGCTCAAAATCACTAGCCACAGCCCCAACACCTTTTAGAAACTGAACTTCATCTTGACTTACGTTAGCAGCAAAGTTAGGATCTGCTATAAGCTCGTTAATTATGTTACCTCTTATTGCATTATACTCTTTGCTTTTAGTTACAATAGTTTTACCAGTAGCTTTGTCTTGCTTAGTTACTTGTTTTAATAACGGCGTATACTTGGCTAATATTCTATCGTAAGAAGTTTTATAAGATGGGTTAAAGTCTTCTACGTAACTTATTAAACCTTTAGCACCTTTCTTTCTTCCGTCGATATAATTACTAGCATTTAGCTTAACATCTCCATTATTATAATCTATAATAAAAGCTCCATTTTCGTAAGCCACTTTAGATTTAGCTCCATTAGTAAGCATTATATCTTTCATAAATTCTGCGTTAGCACTTGGAGTTGATCCAGATATTTTATTAGCCGCGTTGCCCGATTCAATTGTTTTCTTATAAAGGTTACCCTGCTCATCAAAGTCTAACATACCTTCAAGTAGATTTTTAGTAGCGTTAACTAAATTATTACTTTCCTTAATATATTGGGTTTGATCTCTACCTATAGAATTATAACCTAATATATTTATTTTATCTATTTGATCCATTAATTGTTTCTGCAGCTCATCAGATATAGTGGTGTCTTGCAGTGTATCTAATGATCTAGCTTGATTTTCTAGATCTGAAACAAAATTAGTTAAAGCATTTTTACTAGTCTCAATGTTTTGCATCCTAGTATTGAAAGCGGACACAGTGTCTGATACAGCTTTACCTAAGTCAGCGGCTGAGTCGTCTACTAGCATACTAGTTTCTACTCTTCTAGGTTGTGTGAATCTTTGCCTTGGCAAGCCTAAGTCTACGTTTAAATCTTCTTCTGACATTTTTAAAAATTACTGTGTTAAAATATCTGGAATATCTTCAAATATTCCGTCTGTGTAATAAGGATTATATACGCTACCTAAAACACCTCCACCTTGACCAAACATTGTTTCGCCATATAAACTATCCAAAGGTGTAAAACCAAAATTAGGATCTTCTCTCATTTGTCTATTAAGAGCTGTAAATTGTGGTTTACTGAATTGATTTTTAGCTTGTTGAAATGCTTGATTTCCACCTTGATCCATGTTTAAAACTTGCATGTTTTGTTGATCTATAGAAAGTTGTTGGTTAGGATCTATTACAGTATCATCTGAACCGCTAACAGATATGTTTTGCATATATGAAGGTGACTGAGTGCTAGGATCTATTGGATCAAAATCTTGTCCACTTACGCTGTACTCTGTCTTTCCTTCTTTTTTTGTAGGAACTATACCGCCTGTTAAAGCTTGACCAGCTTGACCTAATTGATTAAATACAGCTCTTTTATTGGCTATTTGAGTTGCTTTAAGTATATCAGCATCACCTTGCATTCTGTTTACATCTCTCACGTCTCTAGCTTCTTGCATTCTCATTCTAAAACTTTCACCTTTAGCTTTAGCCATATCAGTTTCAAATTGTCCTTTAGCTTGTAACCTAGCATTTGTAGCTTCTTGTTTTTCAATACTAGCAGCAACACCTTGCTTAGATTTTAAAGCTGCTTGAGCAAGTGCAGTAGCACCACCAGCAGCAGCGCCTGTAGCTCTTAAAGTATCTAAAGTATTAGCTAAAGATATATCAGCTTGCTCAGCTTGCATTCTAGCTGCTTGAGTAGCAACTGGTAAATTTTTATATGGATTTTCTATATCTTTATATGGATTATCTATAGACTGTCTATTATTTAAAAGACTTTCTATTTGTTCCACTTTTTCTCCATATTTAATTCCAGATCTAATAGCTTCAAAACCAGCATAAGCAGCCGGTGCAGCTGTTACTAAAGCTTGAAAACCTGTGCCAGGTAGAAGTTCGAAATTATCTTTAAACATATTTTATTATTTTGGTAATTGTGAAAACTCAGTTGACACAGCAAATAATTCTTTTACTCCGCCAAAATTTGTAGTAGCATCAGTTGACATTTTAACTGTTGCAAAAAATCCTTTTATACCAGTAATTGAGTCTCCAAAGTTTACCTCTCTCGCTGATACTGTTGTATTGTTAATTAAGTTAGCTACGTATTTATTATCTTTTCTATAGAAACCTGCTCTATATTCTACTCCTTGATCCGTATAAAAACCTTCATCGTAACTTTTAACTATATTAGTACTATCGCTAAGTAAAGTACCTGAATTGTCTGTAGGATCTGAAACAAAACTATCTACCTGCCAACCGCTACTTCCCTCATAGCTAACTGTTTTAAAGTTTTTACCAATAGAAGGCGCGTTGTTAAATATAAATTCTATAGAAGAGTCATTATCAACGCCATAAAAATTATTATGTTTAGTCCTAGTTAAACTAGCGTCATAGTGCCTGTATAAAACTCCATATTTAGTAGTATATAGATTGTTTTTCATGCTAAATATTAACTCAGGTCTAAACGTGTAGAATGTAGTCCAGCCTTTTATAGAGTCATCATAAGCAATGGTATTATAGTTATCACTTAATTCATCATTAGTTTTACTTCCAGTAAATCTTTGTAAAGATAATATGTAATTGTCTTTATAGTTGTCAAAGCCACCTTCTATCTTATCTTTTTGGTTATACATAAACCTAACGTAAGGAGCTAAACCAGTCGCGTTTATAGGTATTGGAACTTCATTATTTGTGTAAACTATTTTTTGAGAACCAACAGTTCCAGTTCCAGAAACAAAAGTTTCTAAAGTTATAAAGTTATTAGGATCAGCTGTATAATTTGGATTGTATTGAACTTGAGAACCAACTACAATATCATCAGGTATTTCTCCCGCAACACCTATAGCAAACCAATAACCTAGCGGAGCTTCTATTAAACTACCACCAGAGTTAAAATCTTTTGGTCCTTGAGTTATTATACCTGTAGTTGAATTATAAACTAAAATTATAGGATCTGTAAATACTAATTGTCCTTCTGATATTTTTACAAGTTCATCTCTAAAATAATCTTTCATACCGTAGTTAGATATCTCTGTAATACCATCTCTTGACAATCTAAGAACAGCGTTCCTGTCTTTATCTGCAAAATATCTTCTAAAACCAAATGAAGCAAAAGATTCAGGGTTTCTGCTAATGCCATAATCACCTACATATGGAGTAACAGGACCTATAACTTTTGTTGTCAATGCTGTTGTTTGATTACCTTCAGTAGAATATATAGCATCTTTATCTATTAGAGCTTGGCTAACTTTATTTTCTTGAAATATAGTTAAATTGTTATCCATAGCGTGTAAAAGCTGAACAGATCCATTATGAGGATCTATTGACCTAGTTATATCTTGGCCTGTAGAAAATACATTAGTTTCGTTTATATTAGTTCTAGTATTAAGTATGCCAGAATAAATTAAAGCGCTGTTTCTAAATCTTATATTGTTAGAATCTTCTTTTAAATAAGCTTTAGGACCTAAATCTACTTGAGTATTGTTAAAACCACCTCTTATCCTAGACTCTTCTATAATCCAATTAGAACCGTTAGTGTTATTATATAATTGATTAGCTAAAGGCCAAACGTTAGAATAAGGAAAGGTATCGTTAGATCCAGTTGGAAAATTAGGAAAAGAATTATCAGTATAGTTAAGATGTGGTATACCAGGAAAAACTTTTTCAAACCTAGTGTTGCCTCCGCTATTATTATATAGTTTAGGTGTAGTAACCTGTTTTAACCAAAACGAATTATAATATTTTACTTCTAAATTAAATGCCATTTATAATAATTATTAAAACATACTTGAGTTGTTTTTTGTCAATATCATAAAAATATTAAAAAAACTTTCTTTAAAACCTTGGCTTCTAGCAGCATCTGATATTTTTAAAGTAATAATGTATAAAAAAGCTTTTTGATATCCAGAAGGAGTAGTAAAACTACCATAATCAAGACTAGAAGAAGAACCACTAGTTTCAAATCTTATTTTT
>NHFY01000008.1 GCA_002170165.1 Flavobacteriales bacterium TMED123 | reverse complement strand
CACCATCTATATCTAATGCTGTTAGACTTACTTTGTTTGCAGTTGAAATAGTTGCAAGTTTGGTATCTGCAATGGCAGCACCTGATGCTACACTTGCATTTACAACAGCATTGGCTGCTAGTTGATCTGCACCAACAGCATCATCTGCTATCTTTGCTTGTGTTACATTGTCATCTACAATAGACGCTGTAACTACAGCAGAAGCTGCAAGCTGATCTGCTCCGACAGCATCATCTGCAATTTTAGCCTGGGTAACGTTATCATCAACTATAGATGCCGTAACGACTGCATTGGCAGCTAACTCATCAGCTCCCACAGCATCGTCTGCCAACATAGAATTTTCAACAGCTTGAGCTGCAATAGTCAACGCACCGTTAGATGCTACAGTTGCATCACCACTTACTTTAGCAAACACATACGTTGGTATCCTGGATGCCAACATAGATTTTTCTGTACCACCAGCTCCATCATCTACAATCAATAGGTCAGCATCAGCAAGAGCTGCACCCATCTCAGTTGCACCATCAATTTCTAATGCACCAATATCTACTTTACCTGCTGTACTTATTGTTGCTAGTTTGCTGTCTGCTATAGCTGCACTGGATGCAATACTTGCATTGACCACTGCGTTAGCTGCTAACTGGTCAGCTCCTACAGCGTCATCAGCAATCTTGGCTTGGGTGACTGCATCAGCAGCTATCTTAGCTGTGGTAATTTGTGAGTCTGCAATGTGAGCTGTGTCGATTGAGCCATCTGTAAAGTGTTCACTATTGATTGCGTCATCTGCAATCTTTGCTCCTGTAATAGCATCAGCTGCAATCATGGCTGTTTCTACAGCACCACTTGCAATAGTTAATGCACCATTTGCAGCTAGGGTTGCATCACCGCTGATAGCCACGTTGTCAAAACTATCTGATCCATCATAAACAATAACATGACCAGATGCAGGGCTTGAAATAGTTGTATCTCCTAATTCAGCTAGTGTATCAAAAGCAGCTACTTCTACTAAAGCACCCCAGTTGGATGTATCATTTTGTGTAAGGTATGAACCTGTACTTGTGTGAGCTGTGGTACAAATGTAAACGTTTTTGTACGTAGTGCCGTCAGATGTTGAATTTTGAATAACAATATCACGCAACACAAAAGCTGTTGATGTAGCCCAGTTGCCTTTAAAGTTACCTATTTCGTTTGTAACAGCAAGCTCACCAGAGCTGTCAAAAGAAAGAACTTTAGATGCACGATTTGTAGCATTTTCAGTAAACTGTGTTGATGTCATCGTATTTGTACGAGACAACTTAATACTACGATCAACTTCTTCCTGGATCTCCTGAATTTGCATTTGCACTTTGTCTAATGCAGACTCGTGTGACTCAGCAGGGAAGGGATCATTTTCTACATAATCAGTGCCTTGTGTAAGGCTAGTATCACGAATAAGAACTAAAGTTGTACCAGAGGCAGGAGCAGTAACCATAGTTACAGTACCACCTGATGCTCCGTTATCTACGATGCCATAGTTAGTAGAACCTGTACCTTCACTCTTAACAGTCTCTACACCTAATGCAGAACGTTCAATTACTTTTATTTCTGATGTTGAGTTGACTGGAAACGAAAACGTAAACGCAGTCGTTGATCCATCACCAGAGTAAGATTGTGATACGGTAGTTGTTGATATTGTCATAATTTAAAACCTCGAAAGTTCATTGTTGTCTAAGTATTTTTGTTTATCTTCTATAGCTTGTTGCATGTCGTAAAAGACATCATCTTCTGATGCTAATTCGTCAAAAGCAATTTTCAAATATTCTTGTCGTATTGCAGTTAATGTAGCTCTGCGTAAATCGTCATTGCCCCCTGTATTGCCAGTTCTATTTAAGAACTTTCTACTGTGTGGTTTTATACCATCATAAAGTTCTTCAAGAGCCTCAGTAAATGTATTGGTACTATTAACGCCTGTACCAAGAACCTCACCAGCTCGTGCATTTAGTTTACTCCACTGTGTGTCAGTAAAATCTAAATTTTTATATTTTTTTATAGTTGAATAACCAGGAACATTTAATCGGTATATGTCTGCTTGGTACTCTTTTATTTCAGCACTTTGTTTGTAAGTAAATGGTATAAATGCATTGTAAACTTTTTGACCTGTGCCTTGTTTCATACCATTACTGCCATCAATAGGTTTAAACTCATAATCATAAACTGGAGCAAAAGCAGATGATGCTACTGGATAAGTACCAATAACATTATTAGCAAAAGATTTAGCACCAGTCATTAATGAATTATCTTTAGGATAACCATAATTAGGATTTGGTTTACCAATACCTTCATCATTAAATATTATTTTACCTTCAGCATTTCTAGCAAATGGGTCTAAATCTAATTCGTAATCTGGTCCTATGTATCTTTTAGTTGGATCAAAAATTCGTTCTATATCACGACCAATACCACTAAAAGGTGCTACAGTTTTTGCAAATTGTTGTATAATTTTTTCAAAATTAACTAACTGATCTTCACTGTAACTTGATAAACCAAGCATTTCATAAACAGATGATATGCCGTGTAAAAAAGGTATTTCTTTAAAATATGTTGCACCAGCAACTACACATGATGTAGCTAAATTATCTCTAAACGCTGTGTTGTCAGAATTTTCCATAAGGTCAACACAGTTAGCTGTAATACCAAAAAATGATCCAAATGGCTCAATACCTAAATATGAAATATATTGTAAATCTCCATTGGGTATGCCATTTTCGTCAAACTTAGGTTTGCTTGTATCAGAGTTTGGTCCGTAAAAAACAAAGCTGTGAGGCTGAATGCCTAACACATCCATTTGATAAGCACGCTTGCGTGGATCTCTTTCAGGTGGCCCAGTCAAACTGCCGTTTTGTTTTAAGTTGTAAGCAAACGTAAACGCCCCAGCTGACATGGAATATTTACCCATTTCCATAGTTCTAAACTGTGCATCTTCTGCAAATCTTTTTCCGTAATTACTATAAGGTTTCCCAGTAAAAGTTGCATAAATTGAATCAAAACCAAGTTTCCCAGCTTTTACAACACCACCATAACTACGATCATAAACAGCTTTAAAAATATTAAGTGGTGTTTTAAAAAATGGCACGATTACACGGGCTACAGGAAAATTACCTATTTTAACTTCACCTAATAAACTTTGTATTTTATTGAGACTAGGTGATAAATCATCCTGAAATACAGACGCTAACCTTGCTTCATCTATTTGTTTCAATGCAACTGGATTAGTATAAATAAAATCAGTTACAGATTCCTTTATGTAAGCGTCATCAAAACCTTGTTTTTGTAAATCAATAGCATGTTGCACGGCTAAATCTGCTTCTTCAGAATACTTAGCCATGGTTTTAAAAAACTCATCACCCCACACTAGAGCTGTACCAGGCATACGAATAGCTTTGCCTATTGTATCAATACCCCAACCTATAGATGAATTAGCATCATAACCAAAAGTTTCAGATGAAATAGTTTTTTTTTGATATTGTGAAATTTCTAATTTATCAACACTTGGTCCTTCACGCACTGCAACAGACGCTGCATCCCAAGCTTTTTTCCAACTGTAGGTGTATGAATACATACGAGCAAACAGTTGTTCAAATGCTACACCCTCAGCCTCAGTTTTAAAATAATTACGATTTTTTATAATGGGTATTTTAGACCCACTATATTTAACACCTTTTTCTAGTAAATTAAATGTAGCTGCTGCTGCTGTTTCTGGTATCTTCCATCCTTGGTAAAAAGCATTACCAAACATATTTCTAAATTGTGTACGAGGTGATGACAACAGACCATTCATGTATATTTCCATGATACTATCTGATGTTTTACTGCCCCAAGTTTTAGATGCAAAATCATTAATTTCAGCTAAAGATTTTTTAGGATCTAAAATAGTCTCAGCCATTATTTTAGCTGCTTGTGAACCACCTAACTCAGAAACCACCAAGCTTTCAAAATCAGCCTGGCTACCGACATAATCACCAGGTATCTTAAATGCATTTAAAGCTCTTGCTACATTAGCTCTGCCTTGCCTATAAGTTTGCACAATAGATGCATGGCGTGCTACTTGTTCTCTGAATAAAAATAAAGTTGCAGAGCTGTCATCTCCATTTTGGATTTTTTGTGCAATTTTTTTTAAAGTTTCTGATGAATTAACTAAAGTTTGTTTTGCAGCCACGACTTGTGACGCAGTAAACATTGTATTACCTTTATTCCAATTTTTACTCTTATTTAAAATTTCACCCATTTCTGCATTAGCACCAGCTGCTGATTCAGCTTGGGTTATTTTATTTATGGGTGTTTCAATATCATCAGCCGTTGCTTTTAAATTACTTATTATATCTTCTGATGTTTCAAAACCCTTTAGAGAAGTATCACCTTGGTCTAAAATTTCTTTAGCTTTGTTTACTGATGTTATAGCTTCTTCAACAGTTTCTACGTTTTTAGGTACAACTGGTCCAGTTGCTTTTTTCTTTGTAGCTCCCTCAGTTCCCTCTTGGACTATTTGATTTACTATGCCAGTCAGACTAGCTACTTTTACTAGATCGTCTTTTTGTGGATCTATTTTTTTGCTACTGCCTGTTTGTATTAAATCTTGTAATCCTGATTTGGTATCAGCAGCCAACGTTTCCGCTGGACTTTGATTGGTATTAATAGCCATGTAATGAAATCCTAACTAGGAACGCAGTCGTCCTAATCTTAAATATATCTAGTTGATTTGTTGTCTAAAGTGAAATATTTTTTTTATTTTTTTTCCGTTAATGTATCGTCACTTAATGCATCAATGATATTTTCTATATCTACATTTTGCATTTTTTCTAATGTTTCTTTTTCTACAGGATCTTCAACGAACCCTTTAGTCAAAGCTATGCCAGTTACTGATCCATAGACAGTTCTTAGTATGGGTAACAGAGGCTCAAAAGCAACTCCTGTTGCAAAACCATCAGCAGCAAACAACAGTCTTTTTTGCACTCTATCCCAAGGTTCTTTTGTAGCTACCCCTTGTTGAAAAATCTCTCTGATTTTAGTTAGGTCATTTTCATCTGTCAGACCCGTTAAATCAGTAATCATCAGTACAAATGGCTTTTCATCATTACGAGCAATAGCAGCTGCCGTACCTTCGGCAACACCCCAACGCAAAGCACTGACTGCCATATTTTTTAAATAGCTTGCAGAACCTGACAAAAACTTAACTTTTTTTAACAAAAAATTATTTGTGACCATAAGACCTATTTCAGATGCTAAATCTCTAACCACTCTGCCTGTGTCTGTTTGTGGTTCAAATTTATTTTTTTTTGCTCTAAAATAATCTAATGATTTATATACACTCATTCCTAATAACGGATGTGTTTTTGTTAACATAAAATTAGTTGACTCATCTATATCTTGATAAGCTGTACCTATTTCATCACCTATATCAAATATTACTGATTGACCTACTTTCACTGCTTCACTACCGAATGTTGGTTCAGCTACTGTTTGTACGTCTGTAACGCCATTTCCAAAATCTATGATTTGTTTTGTCGATTTAGTATTAGCGTCATAATATTCTACTGGAGCAGGACTATTAGGGTCGTCTGCTGAATAATTTTTTGCTTTGTTCATACTTTCATAGATTGGAAATAAAGTATTTTCTAAAGATTCTTCCATTATTACTGATTAGCCAATCTAGTAAATATATCCGCACCATAAGTAGTTTTAAGAAAATCTATTTGTTCTATAATACTAGCTTGCTTTCTTTCAGCTATATCACTACTTTTAATACTTACAATTGATCCAGGTATATTAGTGACATCAATTTGCACATTGTTTGCTTCCATAGGTGTACTTGCGTTAATTTGATCAATAGTGTTTTGAGCTGATTTTAATAATTTAGTTTGGATAAAACTATCAGCCTCTTTCATTACTTGATCAAATATTTCAATAGGGCTGAGTTTGCCCTCCAATATTAAATCATCAAATCTTTTAACATAAATGCTCGTAGCATCATTGTATGCATCAGCACGAGCTGGATCACTTTCTTGTAAACTTTCAATGTACGCATTGTTTGTTGAAAAAATTTGACCTTTTATGTTGTTACGCAAACGATTAACTAATGGTGATGATATGCTTGATACGCTAACATGTGTATCATGCAAATCTTGAAAAGTTTCTTTTGTTACTTGTGACCGTAAAGAAAGAATTTCAGGATACCCAATTTTACCTTTATTTATTTCTGCTTTGGTTAAAATAACGTCTATGGAATCAACATCAGCATAATTATAGTTGTTACGAGATGCAGCTATTAATTGTAAGCTTTTACTATCACCTAAATTTTCTGCTTCTAATTTTTGATAACCAGCTTCCTTTTTTATTGGATCAGCTTCTTCTTCTATTTCTATTAAATCTTTTTCTAATTTTACATCTAAAAGTTTTTCTGATTTTTCATCAAACTTTATTAATTTTTCTATTTTATTTACTTTATCATCTAAGGCCTGATCTAAGACAACTTCTCTTTGTTCATCACTAAGTAATGCCATCATAGCTGTAGTCAATTCATCACCTTGACCAAACGTACCTGAATCATAAGCTTGATAAAAATCTGACATGCTCTGATCTTTACTAGAATTTATTATACGGTTTTTTATAGCATCACCCACATACCGTTCTAAAAAAGTATTAGGTGTTTCATCTTTATCATTAAAACCAGATAAGAAATATTGCTCGATACTACTATTTATATTACCAGCTATAATATCAAATTCATTAAGATCAGTAACGTTAGTAAGTTGTTCAGAATAATTTTCTAAATTAAATAATGTGTTTGCTTTTAATAATTTGCTAGTACGATCAACAGACTGTTTGACTACATCTTTTTCATATTTAACTTTGTTTTTATTCCAACTGGCAATAGCAGAAGATTGTATTAGTTTATTGTTTGATGTTGATAAAACATTTTCTAGTATAGTGTTAGCACCTGTTTCATAAGCTTCTTCCCAGTCTTGCGGATTGTTGGCCAACTCACTTTGTGGATTTAATATATTTTGCTGCAATTGTTGCAACTGATTTTCTATAGATGTTTCATTAACAGATTGTTGTAATGTTAATTCTTGTTTAGCTTTTGTTGTAAAATAACTGTTTACAGCTTCATTTGCAGTAGCTCCAAAATTAGCTAGTGATTTATTAAATTCAGCTGCACCAGTATCTACTTGAATTATTCCGCTAGAAGTTGATTTTCTAGTTGGACTAATCGATGGTTTCATTATTGTGATTGCCATAAAAGTCCTATGTTAACATTTGATATTGACCAACCTGAGACGCACCTTGCAACAATGTTCCTACAGTTTGTAAGTTTGCAGCAGCTCTTTGGTATTTACCTTTTGCTCTTACTGCTGACGCTTGTATCCTTGACATAGCAACTGCATCTGCTTCACCTTGCTTTTCTTTTTCAGCATTGTATCTAAAATTATATTCATCATCTAAATACGTTTCTAGATTAGCTCTCATAACTTCTTCAACTGTGCCACTCAGTTCGACACCACTTGATGCATATTTTACAACGTTCTGACCACGGTATGCATTATATTCTCTGCGTAAACCTGCAACTTCAAAGTTAACTAATTTATCAAAATCTTTTAAATTATTTTCTTTGATCTCAGCATCTCTTTCAATAATCTGAGAATTATATTGTGCTTGCTTTTCTTGTGCTTTTCCAGCTTGGTATGTTCCGTAAGCTGTGACAGCTGTTGTGGCTACCATCAAAGGTACTACTGCTTGTGGCATATTATTCTATCCTTGCTAATCTTATATAATCTTTGCCGTCAGGACCGTATTGTTTCATCAATCCCTCAGACTCCATACCAAACCATTTTGCAAATCGTACACCTTCTTTAAAATCTGCACGAATAGATGCTTGGATGCGTTTATATTTTTTAATTTTAATAACTTCTTCTAAATACTTTTTTATGTTTTTAAGCATAAAAAACTTATGTTTATTCTGACCACGTTGCATAATGATCCAAACTTCCGCAACCAGACCAACTTCCCATAACGGGTGAATGCCACCACAGACAATAGGTTTACCTAAATAGAAACCTGTCCAGGCATCTTGGGTAATTAAATGTTCAGTCTTATAATCTATTTTAAAATTTTCAACTTCACCATAACTTAAAATATAGTTTGCGTGTTCAGGTTTAAAAGCTTCAATTGTATATTTATCCATCAAATGTATTTAGTCGTGCATAGATAGCTACGACATTAAGAGGTAAAGGTGATCGTTGACGAATATACACATATCCTTCTTTATTATAATCACCACGGAACTCCGCATCTTTATCTCCTGTAAATAATCCCACAGCTCGACCCATCAACATTGATGAATCACGAAATGGTATTATTTCCATATTATCTAAGTCACCACCAACTTCACAACCTAGTGTTTTGTCAAATCTAATAGTGACATCGTGAATACGTTTAATTTTACCTTGAGCAGCACCATCATCAGATCCTGCTTCTATTCTCATAGTTTGTAATACAGATTCGTAATTTAAACCCATAGTAGCTTTTTCAGCAGCTGTGTTTAGTGCAACATCACCAGAGCTTACTGTTTTGTTAACATGTGTTGCACCGTTTACTAAAATATCTACAGACTCAGCTTCTAAATGATCTAGCCCTGATATTGTAGCATCAGCATCACCAGAGTAGGTTAGGCCACTGTCAACATAAAATGCATTCATTTGACTATCACCATAATCAAACGGTGTTAAATATTCTACATACCTGCGTGTTGAGCCATTAATAAAACGATTTACAATCATATACAGCTCATCTTCGTTTGCATCAGTTGGTATGACTGCAACTGTTTCTACTTTAGCGTGTGTCAACCACTTGTGTGTAGCAGCTGTGGTACTCACACTTGTTATAGAAGCATAAGAACTTAAATCTTGTTTTGTTGATATTTTAAATAAGTTGTCACTAATAACATCAACATAATATTTTGTATTTGTACTTAAACCACCTAATGCATCAGATGTGTTGGGTGGATAATAATATATAAAAGTATCGTTACCAAAACCATGACTGCTTACATAAAAAGTGCTGTTCCTTACATTTACACCTTTATAAATATACTGTGTCGTTGCAGTGCCAGGAGCTGAAGTTAATGACACGGCTGTTCCTGCTGTTGCATCACTAGATGTCAAAGCTAATTTAATAGTGTTGCTATCAGTAGCAATCACAAAATAAAATATTCCTTGTTTTAATCCACCAATATCATTTGAGTCAGCATTGTAAGACACGACATCACCAGTTGACATTCCATGTGATGATAGCGTGATCGTATTGTTAGTTGTTGACACTGTAGTTGCTGATGCAGAAAAACTAAGTTTATCAGTTAACACAGATTTTCCTGTATCAGACTTACCGCCTATAATATGTCTGTGCCAAGCAACCACATTCTCTGTACGTTGATAGGTCATGCCTACCAATACACCATCTTCACGAGCTGCCCAAACTACTGAGTTTGGCTCTTGTTGATAGGCGTAATCTTTTACTAAACTTTCAGTTATGTGTTCAGATAAAATAGTTAAGTCAGGTGCAACGTAGTTATCACTGTCATAGTTATAGACCAGCTCTCTAACTTTTCGTTTTGCACGCTGTAAAAATAAAGTTGTGTTACCAATACTAATAGCATCTTTGTTTGCTGATCCGTATGTTGATTGCCTACGAATATTAATATTTGTTGGTGACAAGCCATCAAT
>NHFY01000007.1 GCA_002170165.1 Flavobacteriales bacterium TMED123 | reverse complement strand
CTAATGGTTTAGTCATAATTCCTCCTTAGTATGATCGAATAGTTACAATGTCTCCTGCTTCAGGAACAAGAGAAGTAAATGCTATTTTCTCTGCTTGCCCAGAAGTTACATTTCCAGCACCACCTCCAGCACCACCTGGCTGGATCAAAATTTGTCTTTGTGCGTTAGATAAATTGCTCCAGTTATTTTTATAATTTTCAAATTGATATGGTTGGCCTGATCCTTGACCTACTGTGTCTCCAGACTGAGGGTGAAGGCGCAACACCATATTGTAATCCATAGCATCCCAACTAGCCCATCCTCTCCAAGTGTAGTCACCATTAAAATTGTAACCATCATCTACACCACCACCGCCAGGAAGGTTTGTGCCAGAAAAAATCTGAATATCTCCATAATCAGTAGTACCAGTTGTAGAGTTAGTTTCATGCTCC
Organism: Flavobacteriales bacterium TMED123; assembly: GCA_002170165.1. Lineage (GTDB taxonomy): Bacteria > Bacteroidota > Bacteroidia > Flavobacteriales > BACL11 > DUAL01. Next base: position 11,447 of record NHFY01000007.1, on the reverse strand, counting down.
CATCCACCTCCTCCGTAGATGTACCAAATATCAAAAACTCCTACGTTTTGGAAATCGACTTTAGCATCGGCTTCAGATCCATAATTAACTCCAATTCGCACATTATTGTCGTAACTTGAAGTTCCCATCAGCCATGGAACAGATGGACCAATTGGTGAAGGACCAGAAGGGGTAGAAGTAGTAGATATATAGTCATGAGTAATTGCAGGAGCAAGTAACCCAGCCTGTTGTTCTGAAGTCATTTGGACTCCATTGACACTCACATGGACCTTTCCTGCTTCATGTGCAAAAACAAATTCTGTTTGAGTTCCATCTGCAATAAAATGTTTTGACTTAGTTCTTGCTTGTATCGTTGTGAACTGCGTTCCAAAATCCGTATTATTTCCAATAGCAGTTTGGAATTCAGAAAGAGTATCTAAACTTACTGGAGGAGTCCCTAATAAACCACCAATTGAGGTGTCTACTTCAGCAGTTGTTTTAAGGGAGCTTGTGTCTGTTAAATTCATTACTTGCATACTAGCGGAAGTAAGATCCCACCCAAGATTATCTCCTATTTGTTGAGTGCCTTCCGTAACATTTACGTTGCTAAGATCCGTTAAAATTAAATCTCCAACATATGCAGATTCAACCTTACCAGAAGTATCTAGCATTCTACCTAAAGTATCTGGTTTTGAAGCCATAGTTCCTCTTAATTAAATGAGCGAATTGTAATATAATCATCAGCAAGCAAAGGGCTTTCAAATTGGATCTTTGTAGCACTTGCTCCAACAGTATTAATCTCATTGTCATTATCATCTAATGAACGAAAATCGAACCCCGATGTTAATTCATTCGGAGTACCATTTGATGCAGTAATTTTGTTAATCATATAGACCCCATTGTACCAAACGTCTATATTTCCAACCTTATGAGATGCACTAAAAACTGTTTGTCCACTCGTAGCCTCATATGATAGTAGATTGGTCGAAATAGGGTTGTTCGTATGTGTATGGTCAGATCCTCCTTGAGCAACAATATATATTGCTCCCTGCATCGTAGAATGAAACTCACAATTATAATGCAAAGTTTCTGGAGCATCTTGGGGTACTGTAAAAGTTAATGTCCCTACTTGAGATCCTTGGCCTGTTACTCCTTGCGTATATTCCGATCCTGAACCAAGTGAGTCTTGCGTGTTGATCCTGAAAGGGTGTCCTGAAGCATCGATATTAAAGTAGTAGGTGGAACCCCGATATAGATATAAATTGGGATTAACATCGCTCGAAGTTCCGACTCCGTTAAAGATATATTGTCCTGGGACCGCACTTATACTAAAGGTTCTGGCAAGGTTGACTTGAGCATCAATTACCGCGCCTAAATTTTGTATTTTACTAGATGGTATATTAGGGATTTCCTCTAGATCCAAAAGGATGCGGTCGTTGTCTATAGTACCACCACCCAACTTAGAGGCATCGCCAATTAGTTGAGCAAGGTCAAACGCCTTGGACATACTGCAAATTGTTATTTAAATCGTTAACGATATAGGAGGGAATTTTCTAAGAAACATCATATCAAATATGACGTTTTAAATCAAGAATAATGATACAGTCTAAAAGTTAGTATTGTAAAATATAACTTCTGGTTTTGGCTTATTTTTTGGCGTTGTTTGCTCTTTCCAAAGAAGGGCAAATACTAATGAGGCAACAACTAGGGAGAGGATTAGTAATAGGTTTTCATTGAACATTTACATCCCACCTAATAAAACAAAGGCAAATACGATAAGAAATGTTATTACTTGGAAATAAAGCATCCAAATAAGTCCTTTGAAAATAAAGAATGGGGCAGTAATTAAAAAGAGTAATGATTTGATGGTAAGATCAATTACCCACATAACATGCCCATAGGAGGTCCACTTGTGATTCTTTCATACATTGTATGTAATTAAGCAGACCTCCTTGGTTTATTGCGACCTTCTGCATAAGCATTATCGGTTAAGACTTCCGCAATTCTGGAGGGCAGAACGGATGACCCTTGGTCCAAAATACCATTATGGAAACAGAGGATAGAATGTTACCCACTTGGGCTTGGAAACAGGAAAAATTATAAACTGCTAACAAGCATACTTTCACCTTTTGCACAATAAACACGGGCTTCGTGTTGGTAGTTTTGCTAAACTTCATTAACGATAGCATAATAAACGAATCGTGTAAAGATGTATATTAAACGTTACTTCTGGCACAAGGAACCTCATATATAGGGTCAACATTCAGTAACTTGATAATACCTTCTTCAGTATTGTCATCAACACGATCGTCAGTATCCTTTTTGAAGATCCCATACTGAGAGAATTTCAAACCCATCTTTTTGGCTTTCCCACGACACATAATGTTGAACTTCATACTTCCTGTCCAAGTCATGTATGCAGGGGCAAAGGTGTCAACACTACAATAAAAGAGGTCAACTTGTTCTTCCAGAACACGGATTGTTTCTTTGTTTCCATCACGAAAATCGTTTACCACAACGATGTCTACATCATGTAAACCTTCCTCTTTACCCCTGCGAAAGCTCCCTGCAATGTGATAAGGGAACATTCCTAACGTACCATCACTTTCTAAAGCTTTAATAACCTCTTTTGCTTTATCTCTATTCATCCTCTTCTCCTAGTTCAATTATTGGGAAATACTCATTTTCATCGCCTGAACTCATTACAAATCCTGCATCGTTTCCCTCTCCGTTGGATGCGTAGAGAAACAGGGGAGATGAAATTCGACCATCAATTTGTTTCGTTCCAAGAGAGATGCACAAACAAGATCCTGTCCAACCCATTGCTTTAACTTCTTCTTCTGTTAGATAACGTGCATCAATAATATGCCTCCCTTTTAACCTAGTTGAGGCGGTTTTTGTCCATTGGTTTATCAGTTCCATCGGGGTAAATTTCGTTGAAAGTTTTAATAAACTCATTAAGCCATTTAAGGGCTTGTTTTCTCGTTCTCCCTTCAAACCCGATCCGTTTACAAGCATGAAGAGAATTGAATCTACTGGTCATTCCAGTATCTATTTCCAACTTCAATCGTGATCGAAGTACCAGTAACCCATACTTTTTGATGTGAACCCCAGTAAGCGTGGTCACATTCCCTGTTTTTTCAACTCCCAAGTTGACTCTCCAAATGTTCTTTGAGTGCTTCTGCGTATTTAGTGTCATCTTTGTGATGTCTTAAATGCAGATTCTCAATTTCTCGTTGTTCCCAGAATGCTCCTGGACTCATTAATTCTGAGTCATAAAGACTCGTACTCTTCCAATCATAAATATCAACTTCAGCCCAATTAGGGTTTCCAAGTGCGCTATGTGGAGGTGATACAAGTTTATATTCTTGGCTCACTTTATAGTGGTCAGTAAGTTCTGTACTTCCCAAATAAGCCATTAACTTTCTTGGAGCAACATCAACAGTTAACCCACAGGAATATGTCGAATTGAAGGGAACTTCTTCGTGATGGTAGGGGATCTCGTAAGGGAAGGATCGCAACACATAGAAGGAACGATCCAATAGTTCTATTGCCGATATTCTTGGCTTAAACCTTGGTTTGGGAACCATCCAATGTTGGGATAAATTGTCTTCATCATAAGAAGAGTTCTCATCCCATATTGGCTCAAGTTCTCCATTTATTGTTAACCCTCTAGTATTAATATCTATAACTTCGGCTGGTAAACCCATATTGACCTCTATCGTTCATGTTTAATGTATTAATATAAATTAAAAGTATACACTAATCGCACAAAAAAAGGTGCTTAATCACTATATTGAGGAAGTGGCGGAGTTGTATTCCCATGATATTCATCATCAAATTCCTCAGATAAATTAAAATTTTTAAGGCACTTTAAAACGAGGTTGATGAGTCCTGAAGTAACATAAAGATACTCTTGCATCCTTGTTTCAAAGGTTCCTTTTATTTGGTCAACTCTATTTGGATCTTCAGTAACAATCTTTCTGGAAAGTTGTCCCTCTAACAAGTGATTGCAATGTTGACGGAACCCTTGTAGGTCATCAAGTAACTGAACCATTTGTGACTGAGTAAACGGAGCAGTATTTGTGGAAAACTTTTTAAGGTAGTCCAAAGAAGAACACTCCTTACTGATATACATCAATGAGAGGTAATCATTGAATTTATTGTCATACTTTAGTCTTGCTTCATGATTCGCAAAATACTTTGCAATATGGTTAAGAGGCTCTGAGGATTCAGTAGCTAGTGATGCAAAATCGTTAGGATCTAACAAAACGTCTCCTGGTCGATATTTAGTGTGGACTATTCCCACAGGTTCAAAGCTGATTTTAAACTTGTCATTAATTTCAAGTGTTTTCGACATATTCTTCTTCCTCAATAAGATGTTGTAATGCGTTGCAATCCTTAACCTTAATAGGATCAAAATACATATCTCTTTCCATTCCACATCCCATTACTTTGATCTCTTTCATTTCATTCAAAGAGAAGTAGCCCCACTCTGAACCTTGACCACCTTCTACATACCCAAAGAAACGATCAGTTCCATCAAACTCACACGCATACCAAGTCATGTTTGAAAATGGATGGAAGAATTTCGCATGGATTACTTTCTCTCCGATAGGAGTGTCTTCCGTTGCATAAAGCTCTGGAATACGTTTGCGGATCTCTTGAGTAAGAAGTTTCATAAGTTTCCCGTGTCTATATAAAGGTTTTCTGAGCCACCAATTGAACAATTCTCCAATGCATCACCCACCATATCTTTGATTTTCTGGTCTAGGTTATTGTCGAGTGTTTCATCAACTTGGTTAGAAATATGAGTATCTAAATTTCTCTGGAATTTCTTAGTCTCTGGAGAAACATTGCTATGAGTTAAGGCAACATTCATGAGTTCAGGAAGCAACTTAATTACTTCTCCACGAATGATATTCCTAAGTGACGCGCCAAGTTGATCACTTTCATTAATTTGATTGGCTTGTTCGTTTGGTTGTTCTTTGGGTATTGCAACAACATTAGTGATTCTAGGTTCCATAGTCATTTTTAATTAAGGTTAAAAAAGGTGGCGAGTACGAAGGTTGAAGGAAGTAAACAAATAAGACAGTAGAACTTGGTTATCGTTCTAGCGACAACATTGACAAACGACATGAGAGTTTACTCTCAAGCAATGGGTGTCCCTCCACTTGCAATTGGCCCCATATGGATGCCGTGACATTTGGGAAGGTTTGTTGTGGACCCTTTCGCCACTCCCATTTTAGTTAGTTCGGTCTTATGACTCTATTCGCAGAGTAGGCTATCCCTCTCACTACTTACTCGCCTTTCAAAGGTCACAACGTTTACCCAAGTAAACGCTCCTCTTTGAGGAATGCGACCTCCGAATCTTCAAGCTCTATTAGAGTTTTAACGTTTAACTCTAGGAGCTTATCTTTAATATTCCTTGTAATGGCTCTCAATTCCTTGAGTTGAATCTTTTTCTCAGCAACTTCTTGTTCTGAAAATACAGAGCATTGAATTTCAGGTTCACGGTCATACCGATCTGACCTCTTCTCGTATCTCTCAATTTGTTTAGTGAGAAGGGTTTTCAGGTGATCTCTTCCCTTGTGAGGTCTTCCACGAAGGGAACGCTCTAAACGTTGGATCGTTCTTTTCAACCTTGCATCCTCAGAAACAATAACGTTGATTCCACACTCTCCATTAGCCTTATAAATAGAGTGATCGAGTTTTGAGAAAACTTTGTCCAATTCCATCAAATAGGTTTCCTCACTATTGGCTTTAGTGAGTGTTTCAGTAATCTCTGAATCAAGTGTGTCTGGATCAGAACACTCGAAAGAGCAATCAATTTTGGTTTCCGCATTGTCTCTAATTTTCTTCAATTCAGAGTGAATGCGTTTTGCCCTCCGAAGAGGGATCACGTTTTCTTCTGGGGTGGCTTCTACTTGTTTCTTTGATCTAGGCATATTTTCTCCTTATGCGAGTCCAACGAGTTCTTTTAATTTGAGCGACATGGGCTTTTTACCAACATAATGTCGAATACCATTCTTTGAAGTCCTATAATGTCCCTTCTGCTTTTGTCCTTTGAGGGGCGAATCTTCTTTGGTGAGGTTCCTTTTGAAACCATCAACCCAAACTTGTTCTCCATTTATGTTTTTAAAATGTCCTTTTACATGGGCAACTCTTTTCTTACCTTTGTCTTTACGAACTTTTCTTCCATTCTCATGAAGCTCAACTTCTTCTAAAACATCAGTCGTAATTTCAACTGGTGGCAGTTCAAGTCTGTTTCTCAAATTAATTAATTGTTTTTCTCTTTTGGCAATTTCTTCCATGAGGTCGTTAAGTTGATCCAACTTCGTTTCAATGGCATTTCTATCCAAAACCTCATCAGTTCTTTCTGTAACAAAGAACTCAGAACGATTAAACTGTAGTCCAGTTTGGTTTTTCATATCACCCTTTCCGTGTATCGTTATTCACATTTCGTAACATAATTATAAATTATAAGTATATAAAATGCAAATAAAAAAAGAGAGACTGTGTTGATTAGTCTCCCCTAGTTAACTCGTCCTGCATCACCACCTTGAATCATAAAAGAGGATCCATCTGCACCATGAACCATCGAAAAATCACCCTCTTTTTGCTCCTCTCTAAACAGATACTTAATTCTCGCAACTGCTTGAGCTAATTCGGCTACTGTCGCATTTTTAGGGTCTTCGCAAAACTGCTGAAAAACTTCATGGGCAACTTGTTGGGCCTCTTCTTCAGGAATATCTCCATTTTCGTCCATAACTATTTCTATGATAGTTCCCTTCTTGTCACGTTTAATCATGTTTCCTTTCTTGGTTAGAATCCAAAATCATCTTTGGGTTTTATTGGGACAACTTTGTTTACAACTGGTTCATCTTCAGGTGAGTGATACACTCTTTTAGATCCCTTAAAAGTTTGCTCAATTGCTTTTAACAACCTTTCCATCTTTTGTTGAGAATTGAGGTGTGGTACGTCTTCATTCATTTTGAATATTTTTTAGTCTTTGTTTCAGTAAACTTATCTGTTTCTTGTTTTTCCATTGTTCCATCGGGTTTGAACTTAAATCCTGCCCAATGAGATTTACCTTCTGGGAATCCGTTCATATCAAGTCTGCATTCAAGATCCCCCACTTTATCCATTAATTTCCTCTCTATTTGCATCAGCTGAGAAACTGTCTTTTGGAGAGAGTTAATTCTGTCTACAATTATTTCTAAAGGGTCTTTGAGTGCTTCCTTTACTTCTGCTTTCTTCTTCCCTTTTGCTTTATCTATGGATATGAGATTGTTATTTTCATCCATTCACTTCTAGCCATTCTTTAGTAGGTTTCGGATCTGGTAAATTATCGACACAAGATGAGCAACCCTCCCTTGAGACACCTTTATGAATGAGGGTGGCTGGCCCCATATTAATAATTGACCCATTGACTGCGATCCACGAAAACTCTTTTTGGCAAAACGTGCATTGCCACCTCTCAAAATCAATTTTCAGATCAACATCGATAACGTCTTTATCATCTGGAACATCTAACAATGAGTTGACAGATCGAATGTCATAAATGTTGTGACCCGACATACTTTTGTTGATTTCATCAACTCTATACATTCGTGTGACTTCGTATTCTTTCTTTTCAAGAACGATACGTTTTACGTTTTGAGAATCTTCCATACAAATCCCTGAAGTATTGTTTTTCTTCCCTATTGACCCTTCTTGAGTCTTCTTGGTGATCTTTAAATTCAAAATACTTTGGACCTAATCGTTTTTTCTTCTCAACTATTGAATCTAAACTTACTGTTCCAGACCAAATTGCCTGTGCATCTTGAACTGTGACCAAAACTCGTCCTTCTCGTTTAAGTGCATTGCCTGTGAACATCTCAACAGTTTCTTCAGGCGTTGGTTTATTAATCAAATAGGTTTCAGAACCTACTTTGGTAGTTTTTCTGTTCTTTTGATGTGAATAGTGATTGCATCCACAATTTTTAATTTCACCATTAACGTAACGATCTTTTCTTCCAAGAAAGTCTTTTTTACAAAAGCCACACTTGAAAACCCACCAATGCTCATACCACACATAGGCTTTTGATTTACCGACTTTCAAATGATGAAATCGAGTAGGTTTAACATTTCTTTCACCACGACCTTCTTTAATTTTGGGTGTATCAAATTGTCTCTTCAGAAAGTTTCCATCTCTTTTGGTGTAACGCCATTCTGCTCCTTCGGGTTCTTCAAACTGTAAATGGCCTTTAGGAAAGGGCTTAAATTTGTCATTTGCTTCATCTGGCACAAAATACTGAATTGGATCTATTTGTTTTTTGGCGGGAAAATGATGGATGTTCTCAATCGTATTAGTTGGTCTTCCCATTTCTTCTCTTTTCAATTACAGATTCTAAGGTTATTACATTAGCCCAAATCTCATTTGCTTCCTGTTGGGTGACGTAGACTTTCCCTTCTTGGCGGTGAACATTTCCTGTGAACATTGCAATCATCCCGTGGGGTCCAGAGTTTGGACTCTCTTTCCCTTTGATGGAACCCCCATAAGGATTTCCTTTTTTAAATCCATACTTCCCATTTTGATTTGCCCTAAACTTTTCTGTTTTATGTAGTAAGGTCATGAATTCTCTCTTTTTGCATCCACAACTTGTGACACCCTTCGTTTCCCTCATAAAAGCGGATTTTTCTACGACACAAAAGTTTCCACAACGACAATGGAACAACCAGAAATGCTTATAGATTCTTAGCCTATTGTCTCCCCTGTTCTTTCTAAGTTTTGCTAATTTCACTTCTTTCCTAGATGGATGCCTATAGAGTTCGTAGTGGTGAAACTTGATAGGGGTTAGGTAACTGTCTTTTGCCTTTGTGTGAGGGAATATATCTTCAGTAGGCTTGGGTTTTATGTAATAAGGACGTTTCCCCCAAGGGTTCACAACTCTTCCGCTATAATTCCCATATTTTTGTCGAACCACTCCATGATTAGTAGGTAAGGGTGCGGACCTACCATCAACTCCTGCTGATGTGTAATCTATGTGGTTCGTTATATCTAAAGGCTTCATTGGATATGGTCTATTGAATCTGCAACTGATTTATCGGTTCTCATACCTTCAAATACTGGTAAAAATAAGGACTGAACTCCTTTTTGAGGCTCAGTTTTTGTGTTGTATTTGATCCTTACAATTTCTCCTAAGATTTCGTTTGGGTTGAAGAAAATAGTTCGTTCTGCATCAGAGAATCCTGTGCCTATTTTCACTCGCACTTTTTTATCAGAACTCTCGCAAATCAATGCTCCCATCATTCCTTCGTATTTTCCTGCACCTTCTTGGATCTCCACAACCTCAAGGTCGCAATCGTTTTCTTCTTTGAATTTGAGACAATGTTTAGAGCGTTTGTTTTCCCAGATAGAGTCCATTTCTTTGAGGATGGTTCCTTCCAAACCTTTAGCAATAAGTTCTCTTGCATGCTCTTTAGCCCCTTCTATATCTGTTACTATTTTTGTTGGAATTACTGAGATGAATGTAAGGTCACTCACGATATGTGTGAGATACTTTAACCGCGCCTCATAAGGGATCGGATGAAACCCACTCCAAAATGAAGTGCTAGGTATAAAGTCCCATACATGGTATTTGAGTGATGCAATCTCTTGAGGAGTCGCAGTATTGTGTCCTAGCTTGTTGGTGATCCCATTTGACTTGGCTCTGGGAAGAGGGTTCCCATATGGATCGTAAGCCAGTAATTCTCCATCTAATACAAAAGGTTGCACTCCGACACGCTCTCTAATTGTGTCAATATCTTTTTTGTAGACAGGCTCTAAACCCACATAAAGTCGACCTCTACTAGAGAGTGGATTGAAATAGGTGTGACTTATTTCAACTTGAAACCGCATTCCATCTGCTTTTTCTTGGGAATAAGCAGGAAATGAGAACTTTGCCAATCTCTCTTCATTAGAGTTTTTGGCCTTCATAACAGGAATTTTTTCAGGCATTGCAGTAAACTCCATATTCAGAGTTGAATTTTTTAGGCTCTGTTTCTTCCCATAGCATTGGAATGTTATCCATGACCCAAGTTGAGTATTCACAAGCCTCTAAACAGGAGTCGTCAAAATTAATGGCTAACTCGTAATAGGCTTCTTCTTCGTAAGGAAATCTCTTTTTATAGAATTGACAACCAAACTTTTGTGCTTCTGGAAATACCTTCTCGCAAAACTCTTTGAAGCGTTTGATTTCTTCATGAACTTTGTCAAAGTAATCTGGAGTGTTGTATTGAACACATGGCTCTTCTACTGGAACCGTCCCAAGGGCTTCGTAATTAAGCATAGACATCCAATTTTGCGTTGAGTTTGTAATACTGGTCTTCGTCTTCAGCCGTTTGTTCGTAGGCATCGTTAAATTCCAGTATTAGTTTGTCCCTCAACCTATCGTTATCTCCAAGGTCAAGGTCCGTGTTTATGTAGTCCTGAACTGAATCTTTCAGGGTTGTAAACATGGGAGTAAGCTCTTCAACCTCAACGTCTCCAAGGTCGACTAACCACTCTTTCATGTTAGCTTTGAGTGTTACCTTTACTGGCACAGGGATCGTAATTTCTACCTCAGTTGATACTTTCATGGCTCTCCATTGGTATTTCAGCATCGTGTTTACATTTGTATACATAACGATAACCACCCCATGATGGGTACTCTCTCCCTGTGAAGACGAAATCTAACGCCTCCATAATTCCTTTATGTTTTGTTTTTGACTCCAAGTATTCATACCCTTCGCAAATAGCTTCACCAATAACAGGGCGAACAAGGTCTACTCCTAAACCTTGACCTCTAAAATCGGGCATTAAATACCAACCACGCAAACGAGCTTCACGTTTGGAGAAAGGCATAAGGGATGAGCAACCAACGATGTCTCCATTTAGCTCCATACAAAACCAAGTATGTTTGGTCTTACCCTCATAAACGTGGGCAGTTTCCTTTCGAGCTTCAGGTGTGTCGAAATGCTCTACCTCTTCATAGGAGCAGTTGCGTATCAACACATGGTTTGTCGTTTGTACACTTTCCATAACTTATTATAAATTAAAAGTATATAAAATGCAAATAAAAAAAGGGACCAATACACGATTAGTCCCTAGTTCTTAGTGAGCCTTACCAACCCCGGCAAGGGTCAAAGCACCACACTTTTCAATTTGAGACTCAGCCTAAAGAAAGGTTGATTGTTAATTGAAGGCAAGGCTCATCTAATTCAGTTTAGTGTTGGTGTATCATCAATTAGCATCAGTTGATGGAGTGCCATTTGAATCTTTTGTAGCATATGGTGAACCCATTTTTTCCGTCCATCTATTTTAGACGTTAACTCTTCTTTCATTGGTTCTGGGTATTTCCCTTTATATTTATCGTATATTTCATATATCGATTGAGTTTCAGTATAAAACTTTGTCATGTCAGTACACACATCATCTAATATGGTCATTACAACTTTTTGCTTTT
>NHFY01000006.1 GCA_002170165.1 Flavobacteriales bacterium TMED123 | reverse complement strand
ATATGGATATGGATATGGATATGGCTATGGTTACGGATATGGATACGGGAGCAAATCAGATTCAGATTATTTTGATCTAGAAAAAGCAGAAAGCTAAAAAATGAGTAGTCCACACTTACCACCAAAAGTAGTTGCAGAAATAGGATGCAATCATAAAGGAGAAATAGCAATTGCAAAACAATTGCTAAAAGTTGCTGCTGAAAGTGGTGTAGAGGTTGCCAAGTTTCAAAAGAGAAATAATAGAGAACTTCTAACAGAAGAACAGTACAATGCTCCTCACCCTAATCCAATGCACTCCTATGGAGATAGTTATGGAGTTCATAGAGAATTTCTCGAGTTTGATGTTAATCAACATAACGAATTGAAAGAATATGCAGAAAGTTTAGGTTTCATTTACTCTACTTCCGTATGGGATACAACGTCCGCAAAAGAGATAGTTTCTTTAGATCCTGTGTTGATAAAAGTTCCTTCAGCATGTAACAATCATTTTGAAATGCTAAAAGTGTTGAGAGACGATTATAAAGGGGATGTGCATATTTCTTTTGGAATGACAACAAAAGAGGAAGAGGAACAAATAGTATCCTTTTTTGAAGAAAATAATCAAGCGAAAAGATTGGTAGTTTACTCTTGCACTTCTGGTTATCCAGTTCCATTTGAGGATGTTTGTATGTTGGAGATTGTAAGAATTAAAGAGAAATTTGAAGATAGGGTAAAAGAAATCGGATTTTCAGGACATCATTTAGGTATTGCAATTGATGTTGCGGCTTATACTTTAGGAGCAACTTGGATTGAGCGTCATTTTACTTTAGATAGAACTTGGAAAGGTACTGATCATTCTGCTTCATTAGAACCAACAGGTTTAAGTAAGTTGGCTAGAGATTTAAAAGCTACTTACAAAGCATTAGTATATAAAAAATCAGATATTTTATCGATTGAGCAAGTACAAAGAGATAAGTTAAAATATAGAAAGAATTAATGTCTGTAATTGCATTTATACCTGCTAGAGGTGGAAGTAAATCTATTCCTGAAAAGAACATTAAATCTTTTTGTGGAAAACCTCTTATTTTTTGGAATTTACAAGAGTTGCAAAATTCAAATGTAGATCGGATCATAGTTGCAACAGATTGTAAAAAAATAAAAGATATTGTTCTTTCTTTTAATTTGCAAAAAGTAGAAGTGTATGATAGAAAAAAAGAAAATGCACAAGACATTTCTTCTACAGAATCTGTAATATTAGAATATATTAAAGCAGAAGACTTGAATAGTAAAGATGTATTTATGTTAGTTCAGGCAACATCACCTTTTACTCAGAGTTCTCATTTTGATGAAGGATTAGAATTGTTTAAAAATTATGATTCTGTTTTAAGTTGTTGTCAATCGAAAAGATTTTATTGGGAAAGAAATGGAAAGCCTATAAATTATGATATTTTCAATCGTCCAAGAAGACAGGATTTTCAAGGTAGCTTGGTAGAGAACGGGGCTTTTTACATTAGTTCTGTTAAAGATATTAAAAAATCAAAAAATAGAATTTCTAGGAATATTGGAATGTATCAAATGCCAGAATACACTTTTACAGAAATTGATGATCCAGAAGACTGGATAGTTGCAGAATCGATCATGAAAAAGAAAATTCTAACAAATATAAATATTGATTTTTCTAAAATTAAAATATTCTTATCCGATGTAGATGGGGTTATGACTGATGCAGGCATGTACTATACTGAAAATGGTGATGAGTTTAAGAAATTTTGCACTTATGATGGTATGGGAATGCAGCTATTACAAAAATCAGGAGTAAAGGTAGGTATGCTTACTACGGAAGATAGAGATTTAAATAGAAGAAGAGCAAAGAAGTTAGCTTTGGATTTTGATTATCATGGTGCTAAAGATAAGTTACAAATTGTAAAAGAATTATGTGAAAGAGAAAACATTACTCTTTGTGAAGTTGCATATATTGGAGATGATGTAAATTGTTTTGAGTTACTATCAAATGTTGGGATAGCTGCTTGTCCTAATAATGCAGTTAAAAGAATAAAATCGATTCCAAATATTATTCATTTACAAAAAAATGGTGGAGAAGGAGTTGTAAGAGAATTTGTAGAGTTAATACTAAGTTGATATAGTTCTTATCTAGCAGATGAAGTATTTTCTAAAATCGCTTTTATTTTTCTTAACCCTTGTGTTTAGAAGATTAAAAGTTGATGTTGTTTTTTATTACCCACAACATTTTAATAGAAGTGAAGGTTTAGAAAATGCGTATTTTTCTGATATGATTAATACATGTATGCAGCATAATATCTCATTTCTGGTTTTTGAAGAACCTGACTTTAAGACCAATTTCAAAAGAAGTAAAAAAAGTATCCCATTTGATTTTTTGTTTCTGCTAATACAAGTTTTTAGAAGATGTTTTTTTTGGCAGAAAAATCCTATCAAAAAAGATCAAATTATAGGCCGTCTATTTAAAAAAGTGTTGTTTGAAAGATTGAGATTTAAAAATGTTATTACGATTTCTCAAAGTATGGTGAGTTTTTTTAGAGGCTTTAGTCCAGCATGTAATATTTATGATGTTCAACATGGTATTATACATAACAATAAAGCTAACTACATCAAAAATAATAAAGTAGAAGATAATTTAACGAAAAATGATGTGCATTTACTTTTAAGCGGTCAATCTTTTCAGGATATTCTTATTAGACACGATAAATCTTCCTATTTTAGGTCACACTCCTCTGTAATTGGCTATGGGAATGACAAACCAAGAAAGCTATATGAGAGGTTTAATCATAATGCATTGGTAACCTTGCAATTTACAGCCGATCATGATGAAAAAACGAATAAATTGTTACATCAGCAACTAGTTGATTTTATAAGCTCAAATAAGAATGTCAATTTCTATTTGAAGCACCATCCAAGATTTAACAAGGAGCTCGATTTAACGACTCTTTTTAAGCTGAATAATGTTCATCTTGCTTCAGTAAATATAAGAGAATGTTTCCAACAATGCAGCTTAAATATAACAGCATATTCTACTTCTGTTTTTGAAGCAGCATTTTTTGGAATCCCCTCTATTTTAATAAATCCATTGTCGAGATTTAATTTTTTTAAAGATGATTTTAATTATCCGCTACAATATACTATAAATGATTTTAGAGATATAAGGGTGTATCAAGAATCTTCTCAATTACTTATGGATTGGGCAATCAATTTCTATACTAGCTATGATGAAAATAAGTTTCTAAATTTACTTAAATGAGAAAGAGGAAAATATTCTTAGGGGCTTATTTGAATTACCCTAATGCTCAAAACTTAAATTGTTTAGCATTGGCGAAATATTTAGATAAAGATAAGTTTGAGGTTTTTGCGCTTAGCACACATTTTGGTACTCGCAGTTTAGATGTTAATGTGAATTTATTTCATTGCAAGCGTCCTTTCAGAATTTCAAAATATATAGGTTTCATTTGGGGGGTGTTAAATTGTGAAATTATTTATTTACCCAAGCACAGAGAAGTGTCAGGCTGGCTATTAAAGTTTGCTCAAATCTTAGGGAAGAAATTGTTTACGACTATAGAGATAAATATGTGTGATGTGAGTAAATACAATATGATAAGTAATTTTTCTGGAATTGAGAATTTGAAGAAGTATTTTTCATATATCCCCAATATTTTCGGTATTTCTAAATACTTAATTAGTCAATCTAATTGTGAAGTAAAGTTAAATTCAAATCCTTTGTATCTTGGGGTTGAGAACGATATTTTTCAATCTTCTTCTATTTCTAAATTATCTAACATAGTGTTTGTCGGAAGTTTAATAAAAAGAAAAAATCTTAATGAGATTTTAGATTTGGCTGCAAAATTTCATATGTTAAAATTTCATATTATTGGAAATGGCGATTTAAGACAAGAGCTAGAAATGAATGCTACTGATAATGTGATTTTTTATGGAAGGTTAACTCAGGGTAGAATAGCTGATGTTTTGTCTGAGATGGATCTGCATATTTTATTATCTAGATCTGAGGGATTTCCTAAAGTGATATTAGAGGCAGCAGCAGCAGCAGTTCCTTCAATGGTTTATAACGATTATGGTGCAGAGGAATGGATTCATCATAATAAGAACGGTTTTGTGTTGAGTAGAAAACAGGAAGTTATTGAAAAAATAAATGAGTTAATACTAAATCCACTATTATTAGTATCAAATGCTAAGGAGGCTTTTAAGTTAGCTAAAAAATTTAGCTGGAGAATACAAATCAAAGAATGGGAAAAAGAAATATCTAGATTAAGATGATTGATTATTTCAAAGCAAAATATTATTGGTTTAATATAAACAGAAGGCTTAAATCTTTTTTTGATAACAAGAGTGAGCAAAAGATTTTACTTTTTGGCTTTCCTAAAAGCGGGAACACTTGGCTTAGGTTTTTGCTATTTCATTATAAGTGTTTGCTTCTAGATCCTAATAAATCTGTAACATTAACTTATGATGATCTTAATCAAATTCAAAATAATGAATTAGAAAAAGGAACAACTTTTATTGAAAGAAAAGGGTTTCCAGTTTTTTATAGAACTCATATTCCCTTTAATTATACTTATGATTTATTTAATAAGAAGATATTTATTCATAGAAATCCGTTAGACACCTTAATATCAGCTTATTATTTTTACAAAAATAGAGAGTTGCCCTTTTGGGATGACCCTGAGAGGATTAGAAAAGAATTAGAAGATATTGATTTTTATGTAAGTTATAAAATAGATAGCTGGATTAGATTTTACAATACATCTATACAGTGCGCTGATATTGTAATAAATTATTCAGCTCTGAAAAAGAGTAGCGAGATGGAGTTGTTAAGATTAATACAATTTCTAGGTTGGAAAGAAGAAAAGAATTTAATTAAGAAAGCAGTTGAATTATCATCTTTTGAAAAGGTTAATAATATGGGGAAAGAGAATGATCAAGCTTATGGAAATGGGCCAAAAGATGGCACATTCTTTGGTAATTTTACTCGCTCTGGCCAAGAGGGACAATTCAAATCAGAGTTAAAAGAAGATACAATTAACTTTGTATTGGATAAATTCCCAGAATTTAAAAAGGTTTATTCTCCTTATCTTGATAGCTAAAAGAAAATACATAATAGTAACGCCTTATTTCCCAAGCGAACATTCGTTTATGGGGAGTTATGTATATGATCAAGCAAAAGCCATATCTGCCTCGAATAGATTTGATGTTCAAATTATCAAAGTAGTATCTCTTTTTTCAAAGGAAAGGTCATATGTTTTTAAAGAGTTTAATGTTCAAATCTTTAAGGTTATTGATTTTCCTTTTTTTATTTTCCCTGGGTTTTTTAATGTGTTGAACACCTTTCGTATTAACCGATTCTTCAAGAAGAATAAATTCTTTCTGAATTTGAGTGTTATTCATGCGCATGTTTGTTATCCTGCAGCCTATCTAACTAATGCTTTAGTTTTAAAGAAAGGTATAAAAACTATTGCTCAACATCATGGGTTGGATGCTTTCCAATTACAGAATGGCCGATTTGATTTATTTAAAAAATTACAACGAAGTTTCTTACTTTCTCGATCAATAAGAGTATTAAATAACATTGATTTAAATGTGAGCGTTTCAAGAAAGTTGCAAAGCGAATTACATCTTTTTGAGGATTATATGCCAAAATATGAATTCGTGCTGTACAATGGTGTTGATACAACAAAGTTTTACAAAACAATACAGCAAGATCATGAAAATTATAAGATTGGATGTATAGCTAATTTTTGGGTTATTAAAGATCATATTAGTCTGCTGAAGGCAATTAAACTTTTACTTGCTGATGGAATTAAGATTGAATTAAAACTTGTGGGTTATGGAAAGACACTTGAGCTTTGTAAGCAGTATGTTTTAGATAACAATCTGCAAGATAATGTTGAGTTTATCTTAGATGTAACTCATGATCAGCTCAACTCTTTTTATAATGAAATAGATCTTTTTGTTTTACCTTCCTATTATGAAGCTTTAGGCTGCGTCTATTTGGAAGCGTGGGCAACAGGCACTCCATTTATTGCTATTAAAGATCAAGGAATTATGGAATTGCTTCCTGAATTAGAGAAAGAATCTCTACTAGCTGAAAAGCAATCTCCAGATTCGTTAAAAGAAAAAATATTAGGTGAATATCACAAAAAAAGAGTATTTCATTTTGATAAACAATACGATATTAAAAATACTATATCAGATTTTTTGAAAAACCAATTGTTTAACGATGTATAATATTATCACATATCTTAATAGGTATAATATTGATTACGCAATCTTGAAAGGGGAATACGATCAGGAGTCTTTCCAAAAAGAAGAAAAAAGATTTCAGCCTGATTTGGATATTGTTCTTTTATGTGAACGACAATCATTTATTGATAATATAAAACAGGATGATACATATCGGCAGATTGAAGCGAATTCTTTTTTTGATACTGAAAATAAAATTAGGATTGATTTTTATTTCAAAACATTAAATGTTGGTTATTATCATTATTTGTTTATTGGTAAGCAATCATTTATAAATAAAGAGGTGATTGAGAGTGAATATATTCTTTATCAAATCCTAGATCCTTTATTAAAATTTTCAAAATATCATAACAGGCATCAGTTCCGGCTACAATCATATTTTAGAAACGGTGTTGATATAGAGACTAAAAATTTATTAAGAAATATTGTAGGAAAGAAATTAGCTAATGAATTGCTAGAAAAGATATCAAAAGATGATTTTAATTTCAATAAATCATTCATTAGAAGGTGTAAGTGCAGCATATTGTTTATTAATAGTAACTTTGTGAAAATGTTAAAAGCAAGGATATTTTCATGATACAGAAGTACAAACATATGAATAGTTCGTTTTTGGTTTCAACAAATGATATCAAGGATAAATTCTTATGTGCAAAAATAAATTATGCCTTAAATGAAGCTTTTAAGGGATTTATTAAAACTAAGGATGAAAATCCAGCATTGTCCTTTATTTTTACTGATCATTTATATTCTTTTATTACCGAAAAAGATTTTTATAAAGTTAAAGATATTCGTTTAAGCGAAAAGCAAATTCATTTTAAGGATCTTGAGCTAGATTTTCTGATAAATACCAATGAAAAGTATAAGGTTTATATTAATGTTTCTGATCAGGAAACCATTAAATCTTCAGTGCGCTTTTTTAGTAAGGCATTTAAAAATAAAGTTGAGGGTCAAATCATAACTTTTTATTATCGAATCTTTTTGTTATTTACTCAATTATGGAATGTTGAGCACAATGCTTCTTATCTACATGCTTCTGCTGTTGATGTAGATGAAGGTGCAGTACTGTTCTCTGCAGATTCTGGTGTAGGTAAGAGTGCTTTGTTGTTTAGATTATCTCAGGAGAAATCCTACAAGTTTATAGCAGATGATTTAACCATTATAAATGCATCTTCAAAAGCATATTATCAAGGAAGAAGTTTGAGTGTGAAGCCGTATCATCTGGGCTATTTTCCGTTTTTAATTGAAAAGTTAAAAAAGTTAATGGGAAAGATGCAACGATTTCAATGGAAAATAATCAGTGATAGCAGACTTATATACAGGCTATCTCCTAATAAATTATTTCAAAAAAGTAGTGAGCAAGCAAAAATTAAAAGAGTGGTTCATTTATGTAGCCATACGAAAGATGCTTTTGAGATAAAAAACATTTCAAAGGATGAGCTTGTAAATAGTGCGTTACCTATTCTAATTAACGAGCTGTTTTTAGCAAATAATAGATTGAATACCCTTGCATCATTGCCGAAATCTTTTTTTCCATCATCACAAGTGCTTTATTCAAAAAGCAGGACAATTTTTGAAAATGCAATTAATAATGTTGATATAAAGTTAGTTCTTGTCCCTAATAATTCTGATCCAAATCTACTTTATGAATTCCTAAAACAAGAGGGATGCTTAAATTAATTTTGAAACAATCGAATTGGGGCGTACTTGGAGCAGTTTTTGGTTTTGCTGTAGGTTTTTTTGTAAAAATTTATCTGATTGATATTGTTGGGCTAACCCAATGGGGAAAGTATGTAACTGCACAAACCTTCTCATCTATTTCTGAAACATTCTTATCGATAGGAATACCATTTGTTATTTTAAAATTTATCCCTTCATTTGTTGAAAATAATAAAGAAAAGGCTAGTAGAATAGCGAATGTGTTTTTAAAGTACTCATTTGTTGTTGGAGGTGTTTATCTAATACTTATTTATTTCTTTTCTCCTTTTATAAATCAGTTTATCTATAAAGATATTGAAGACCTTTCATGGATACTTTTTCTCATCTGTATTCATGTTCCTATTAGTATGTTGTTTGGGGTTGTGATTTCTTTGTATCGATCTGTTCTAAAGATTAAAGAGATTGTACTGTACGGTAGTTTTATTTCAGTTTCTCTAAGAGCTATTTTAACTTTCATTATTTTCCAATACACTACCGATATTACTCATTTTATTCTGATTGAGATTTTTTCCCAAATTGTAGTTTTATCAATCTTACTTCATTTATTCTCAAAGAACGAATTCTCTATTTTTTTAAAGTCAGATGTAAAGGAGGTTACTTCAAACCGCAAAATGATAGATTATGGAAAAAAGATGTTCTATAGTTCAGTTATTGCATTTTTTTCTGCCCAAGTTTTAAGTTTTATCATCAGTATAAAACTACCTATGCATCATGTTGGAGGATATAATATTTTACTCACATTAACAGGGCTTACAACTTTTTTACTCATTAATCTGAATAAAGTATTTGCCCCTGCAATTTCAAAATTGTATAGTGAAAATAATATTATAGAGCTAAATCACTTGTATAAGAAAACTACTTTTCTAATAAATCTTTTTACCATTCCACTTGTATTAATTATAGCTGTTTTTGCTGATGAAATATTAACACTTTATACAGAAGAAATGTTGCAATACAAAAATTATTTATTTTTCATGCTTACAGGAGGAATGTTATCATTAGCAGCAGGAAGTTCAGGTACATTTATGGTAATGGCGGGTTTGGAAAAACAAAACCTTTATATTCAGATTATTAGAGCTATTTTACTTACTGCATTGTCTTTAGTACTGATTCCAATATTGGGAATGAAAATAGTTGTGATATTATATGTAATTTTTATGTTATTTGTAAATAGCTGTCAGTTGGTATATATTCACAAGCATATAAAAATCAATCCTTTCTCAAAAGAATTGCTTTTGCTTTTTCTACTAACAATTATTGGTATGTATTTTGCTATTAATCAGCAATTCCATTTTCAGAAGTACCATTATTTCTTTGTGCCATTTACGATTTATGTGTTGTATTTTTCTATTTTACTTAATCCATTGATGCGCTTGATAAAAGAATTAGAAGCATGAAATATACTTTTGTATCATTAGGAAGACTGGAAAGTTTTGGTGTTCGCTTAGGAGGTGCCGGTTTGGGAAATATACTTTTTCCTTGGGCACGTGCCTTAGTTTATGCGCAAGAGAATAGTTGTATTAGAATTCAAACGACTTGGAAGAATCTTAAAATAGGCACATTTTTAAGAAAGGAAAGAGATAAGCGATTGTATTTTGATTTGTTTACAGGAAAAGATGGAATAAGTGGATTGAAAAAATTTTGGCTATTGAATTTTTCAAATAAAGTCAAATATTTTAGGGGTATGGGAAACTTATTTGTACCCTTCAAAAAACAACAGCTCTACATTAAAGAAGAACTGTTAAAAATTATTAATCCTCATCATCTTGAAAAGGTAAAAACATTTGAAAGCAATTCAATAGGTGTTCATATTAGAATGGGCGACTTTACACATCCTGATGAAAAAATGCTGAGAAATGGGGCTTGGAATTGTCGATTACCAATAAAATGGTATCAGCAAATTATTAAAAAAATAAATGAGAAAACTGATTTGCCTATTTGCATCTTTTCAGATGCAGATGAAGAAGATCTACAAGAGATTCTTAAACTGAAGAATTGTAAAAGTATGCATCTTGGGTCTGCAATATCAGATTTGGTTGCATTAAGTAATTGTAAAGTTTTTGTTTCTTCTGCAAGTACATTCAGTATGTGGGCGTCTTTTTTAGGTCAGATGCCGTCCATTTGGTTTCCAGGTCAAATGCGCCAAAAACTAATAAACGATAGCAGTGTTTTTGAAGGAGAAATAGACTATGATGATGCACTTCCTGATTCTATAATTAAAATTATTAGAAATGGTTAGTTGGCTTTTAAAATATGGTGCAGCTTTCTTCTTATTTAATACTGTATTATTATCAGTGCAGATAACATTTAATTTTGGATATCAAATTTTTTTAGTTTTAATGGTTTTGTTTTCATTTGTTTTAATTATCCATCCTGATAATACTAAACGCATTCTCCTAAATAAATCATTTTCTTTTATGCTGGTGTTAAATGCTATCAATTTAGTGTATTGGCTTTTGTTTCATGATTTATCAGAATTGGAAGCCTTAAAATATCTCTTGGCAAGAGGAGTTCAATTTTCTATTATATCTGTCTCTATTTTTTACCATTATGAATATTATAGTGATAAATTTTTTACCCATATTGTAAATGTAATTTTTGTAATTGTAGTGTTGGGGCTCATTGTCAATCCCTATATTTTTTCTTCTAGATATTCAGGAATTGTATGGAACCCTAATGCACTTGCATCTTTTACTACAATTGGATTTGGCGTACTCTTACTTAAAGAAAGAGAAAAAACAAATTTTGAATTTTTTTTACTTGTTTTATTTCTACTTATTTCTATAGCTACAGGCTCTAGAGGCGTTTTGGTAGGTATTACACTTGCATTTATTATCAGGTATGGCTTTTCCATCAAAAATATATTTTATACCATACTAGGTATCATGACTTTCCTTGTTTTTGTTAATTTAAACTTTGATACAAGTTTTAATCGTTTTGGAGAACAAAGCTTGCTTTATGATAGGTGGAATCAACTGTATTATGCTTTTGAGACTTTTTTACAGAAACCCTTTACAGGGTGGGGACTTGATAAATATTCATTTATTGATTTAAGTATTGTCCCTTATTACTTACAAGGGGTGATAATTGGAGCGCACAATGGATATTTAGCAATTTTAGTTCAGTATGGCGCTTTATTTTCTGCAATTATATTTTATATTATTTTTAATAAATCATATAGTTTATTGAATTACTTTAGAAAAACAAGAATAGGCTATACAGCTATATATTCATTTATTATTCTTTATACATTATTGGCAGCTATTTATGAATCATTAATGACTGGTATAAATGAATTTCACACTATAATGTTTTGGTTTTCTCTTGCTCTTTTATCTTATTCAAAAACAGGTAATGTCATTCATGAAGATTGAGATAATTAATAATAATGAAAGATTTCTTGGTCTAAAGCAAGATTGGGATCAGTTGTTTAAATTAGGAAATTATAGTGTTTTTCAATCTTTTGCCTTTAATTACTATTCTTGGCATATTGATTTAAGTAAGAATATTCGTAATCAATTAGCAATTGTTATGGTGAAGAAAAAGGATGAGGTAGTAACTTTTTTCCCTTTTTATGTAGATTCTAAAAAGCAATTACGCTTTATTAACGATATTCATGCAGATTTCTGTGACTGCATTTCTAGTGTGACGATGGATTTCTCTCAACTCTTTTCTCATATAAAAACCAAGGTACCTTTTAAGGTTATTCGTCTTATAAATCTACAAGAAGATGCAAGGGTTAAAAGTTATTTACAAAATATACAATTGTCTAATTCACTTTGTTTGCCATTTGAGAAATATGCTTTAGTTCAATTGCAAGGAGGTGATTTTCCAAATAATTATTCAGAATTCAAGTCTAAACAACATTCAGAATTTAGGAGAATTGAGAAAAAGAATAATGATAAAACACATGTCGTTTTATCAGTTGATAATCAAGAATTTCCACAAAGAGACATTCTAGCTTTAAAACAGAAAATGATAAAGTTAGGTTACAGAAAGAAGTTTTTTCTTACAAAGAAGCAATTAAAACTTATTAAACAGCTCTATTGTGAAAAATATCTTGTTTTGAGTGTAGTTCAAAAAGATAATCAAGTTCATGCTATTTCTTTTGTATTGAAAAAATCTAATGAATACTTATTTTGGATTGATATGTTTGATGATAGTAAAATGATAAATTTATTCAATTACATATCTTACATTAGGAAAGTTTCTGTTAATGAATCGGTTGTTGTGAATTTTGGAAGAGGCGCATACAATTATAAAATTGTTAATTTCAAACCAGCAATTAAGCAGTTGTATGTTGTCTTAGTTTTTAAAAACAGAATTCAATTGTATTTGTCTCAGTTTTCTGATAAGATTTTGAAAGTAGCTAAATTAATTTATAGAAAGATAGTAAGATGAATATCTATTGTTATTTTGTAGAGCCAGCTTCTTATACGCTAGATTTAGCTAAGTATGTTTACGATCAAAACAATATTGATTATTGCTTTATCAAATCATCTTCTTATGCAAAATCTAAGCAAAAGACATGCAAACTATGTCTTCAAAATCAATCTGTTTACAAGAGGTTAAAGCATCTGATTACTATTTTCAGGAAGCATGACTTAATCATTATAAATGGCTATAATAATTACCCCTTTATTCTTACATTTCTATTTAACTTTTTTTCTAGAAAGAAAAAGTACATTGCAATAGAATCTGATACGCAATTTGCTATTCCGAAAAATCTACTTATACGATTTGCAAAATGGATTTATCTCAATATGATTTTTCGTAATAAATATGTTTTAGGTTTTGCAGGTGGAAATTTTACTCACAAGAAATTATTTAGCTATTATGGTATGGAGCAGGATAGAATCTTTCTGATGCCAATGATAGTAGATAACTTTAAATTTTATCAAGAGCAAAAGCAATTTCCCACTACTTTTACTTTTTTATATGTTGGAAGATTGGTAAAACATAAAAATGTTGAAGGAGTAATTAGGCAGTTTAATCGATATTTTTCAGATAAAAATGTAATTTTAAGAATTGTTGGTAGTGGTAATGAGGGAGATAGGTTAAGAAGAAAGTATGCCTCAGAGAAAGTGCTTTTTTTAGGGAAAAAGGTTGTTCCAGAATTAATTAAAGAATTTCAAGATTCATCTTGTTTTCTTTGCCCTTCATTATTTGAGCCTTGGGGTTTGGTTGTGAATGAAGCAATGTCATCTGGACTTCCAGTTATTGCAACAAAATATGTTGGCGCTTCATTTGATTTAATTAAAGATAAAGAAACAGGTTTTGTAGTAGAGGATATGAATGATTTTGGTGCTAAAATGTTGGATTTATATAATGATCCAGAATTATTAATTAAATTTTCTGTAAATGCCACAAAACTCATGAAAGAAAGTTGGAATTATGGTTTATATGATAACTGCTTAAAAACTGTAATAAAAAGAATAAATAATGTGGGTAAGTTCAGCTATTAGAATTGCTATTGTCAGGTTTACTTCCCTTTTCTCAGCTGATGAAAAAAGAAGTAAAGTGATCTTTTACCATGATATTCATGGTGACAGAAGATATACCCATATGTCAACCCCTGTTCAGTTGTTTGAGCAACATATCAAAATTATAAGAGAAAATAGCTATGAAATAGTTTCAGAAATCACACATCCTATAGGGCAGATTGAAATCTGCTTTGATGATGGTTTTTTAGGTTTGTATGATAATATTGAGTTAATTAAAAAATTGAACATTCCTATACACTTGTTTGTTGTTTCTTCCTTTCTAGGAAAAGAAACATATATGAGTCAAAATCAATTATTAGAGCTGAATGATTTAGAGCAGATAAAAATATCATCTCACACAAATAATCATAAAATACTGAGCCAAATCTCAGATGAAGAGCTAGAGAACGAGTTAAAGACGTCAAAAGGTATCTTAGAGGGTATTACCGCAGAAAAAATTGACTCCTTATGTTATCCAGAAGGAAAGTTTAATAATAGGGTAATTGAGATTGCAGCTGCTTTAGGCTATAGCAAACAATACTCTTCTATTCCAGGATCCTATCTTGATGCTTTTGGAAAAAATGTCAAAAAAAGAAGTTTAGTTCAAATTGCTGACGAAAAGGAATTCAAGGCAATATTAAAAGGTGGAGATCATATATTGGCGTTTTGGTATAAATTAAAACATTTCAGACCATGAGAATTTGTTTAGTTTCTTCTTCTTTTTATCCTGCAACTTTCTATGGCGGCCCGATATTTGCTACATGGGATTTATCTAATAAATTAGCTAAAAACGGATATGAGATTTATATTTCAACTACCAATGCTAATGGAAACAAACAACTAGATGAGTATAAGAATCAATATGTACAAAAATCAGAAAATGTTTGGGTAAAATATTATCATGAACAGCTTATCAATAAATTTTCCTTTTCCTTCATTTTTGGAATTTGGAATGATATTAAAAAAGCAGATGTTGTTTACATCCAATATCTATTCCACTACACTGTATTATTCTCTCTTTTCTTTGCTGTTTTTCAAAAGAAAAAGATTGTAATATGCCCTAGAGGTAGTTTTTCTAGATATACATTTTCTAACAAATTGTCTGCTTTCAAAAAGATATGGTTTTTTCTTTTTATAAAACCTTTCCAAAATAAAATAAAATGGCAAGCCTCTTCTTACTTAGAAAGGAACGACATTAAAAGATTTTTACCAAATGCTGATGTTAAAGAAGTAAATGATGGGGTAGATTTTTCCTCATTCCAAGATGCAGATATGCTTTCAAAAACGGATCTAGTATTAAAATATACCAATCAGAAATTTCAAGAAATTGATAGCGTATTCTTCTCCATGGGAAGACTACATAAAATTAAAAGATTTGATGTGCTTATAGATGCATTCAGCATATTTGTGAAAGAGCATCCAAATTCAAAATTACTAATAGCAGGAGAAGATTATGGTGTAAAGCTGCAGCTAGAAAAGCAAATTCATGACTTAGGTTTAATAGATGCTGCTTTTTTAATAGGAAGAGTTAATCATCAACAGAAAAAGGAATTGCTTACAAGTACAGCAGCTTTTGCATTAGCTTCTGAATTTGAGAGCTTTGGCATTGTAGTTGCTGAGGCGCTTTCCTGTGGTTGTCCTGTGATTGTATCCAATAAAACTCCATGGAAAGATATTGAAAAAAATAATTGTGGTATTTTAGCTGAAAACGAAAAAGTAAGTTTTTATAATGCACTAAGAATGATAAAGAAAAAGAATTATCAGAAAAAAGATTGCAAAAGATATGTTGAGTCCCATTTTGATTGGGAAACGGTAAGTAATGATTTTATTAGGTCCTTTTTAACAGAAAAGTAAATGTATATTCTAGGTATAAATGCATATCACGGCGATTCATCAGCTTGTATATTAAAAGATGGTATTGTTATTGCAGCTTCTGAAGAAGAAAGATTCAAACGCATAAAACATTGGGCTGGCTTTCCATCTGAAGCAATAAAATTTTGTTTCGAAGCAGCAGCAATATCTGTTGAAGATTTAGATTATGTTTGCATCTCAAGGGACCCTAAAGCAAATCTTTCTAAAAAGATTTTGCACACACTAAAAAATAAGATTGGTGTAAAAACCATTTTTGATCGCCTTATTAACACAAAAAAAGTTAGCTCTGTAAAAGAAGAATTAGCCAAGGTTTTTTCTCTCTCTTCTTCTAATTTAAAAGCAGAATTTCATAATATTGAACATCATAGAAGTCATATTGCATCCTCATTTTTTGCATCAAAATTCAAAGAATCTGCTATACTTTCTATTGATGGTTTTGGCGATTTCACTTCCACTATGACTGCTATTGGAGAGGAAAATAAAATAAAGGTTCTAGATAGTGTAATATATCCACATTCTTTAGGTGTTTTTTATACAGCTGTAACTCAATTTTTAGGTTTTCCTAACTATGGAGATGAGTATAAAGTAATGGGATTAGCCCCTTATGGTAAGCCTAATTTTCTAAAGCAATTAAAAGAAATCTTAAAAATTACAGATGATGGATTTTTTAATTTAAATGAAAAATATTTCTTGCATTTTAAGGATGGGGTTGTAATGGATTGGGAAGGAGGTAAGCCTTCAATAGCATCATTATTCACTAAAGAGTGGGAAGCGCTTTTTGGAAAAGCAAGAACAAATGCAGATGAATTAGAGCAGTGTCATATAGATTTAGCTACTTCAGTGCAAAAATATACTGAGCAAGTTATTTTTCATATGTTGCACAAATTGCATCAGCAAACAGGAGTTGAAAATATTTGTATTACTGGAGGAGTTGCTCAAAATTCAGTAGCTAATGGGAAGATCTTGGAGAACACTGACTTTAAGCAGATATATATCCCCTCTGCTGGGCATGATGCCGGCACTTCAATAGGCTCAGCACTTTATTTATATCATCATATTTTAGGAAAGAAAAGATTGCCTGAGATTACAACAGCTTATTTTGGTAGAAAATCAGATCAAGAGGAGATTATCAATGTCTTGGAGAAGGCAAATGTTTCATATCGTGTTTTAACTGATGAAAAGTTGTTTGATACAGTCTCGGAGAAACTTATAAGTGGAGGTGTAATTGGTTGGTTTCAAGGTAGGGCAGAGTTCGGCTCAAGGGCATTAGGGCATAGGTCTATTTTGGTTGACCCTAGAAGAAAAGACGCAAAAGAATTGCTCAATGAAAAAATTAAAAGAAGAGAAAGTTTTAGGCCATTTGCTCCCTCCATATTAAAAGAAGCAGTGAGTAAATATTTTATTCAAAATGATGAGGTTCCTTTTATGGAAAAAGTATTCGATATCAAAAAAGAAAAGCAAGATGAGATTCCTGCAGTAACGCATATAGATGGAACAGGGAGATTGCAAACGGTGGATAAAAATGTATCGCCAAGATATCACAAATTAATCAGTAAATTTTCAGAAAAATCAGGTGTGCCTATTTTGTTAAACACCTCTTTTAACGAAAACGAACCCATTGTAAACAAGCCTGAAGAAGCTTTAGATTGCTTCTTAAGGACAAAAATGGATATGTTGGTAATGGAAAACATTGTAGTAGAACGATAAATGGCAGAGCAAACATTTTATGATAATACTCCATTTGAATATGGGTACTCTTCCAAAGCAGAGATTATTGTTAATATGAATCCATTGCTTAAAAAAGTGATGAAAGATAATGCAGGAAAAGTATTTTGTGATATTGGCTGTGGTTGTGGTAGAAATTTAGTTTATGCCGTTAAATATGCCTCTAAAGTTGTTGGTGTTGATTTGAGTAAAGCTTCTCTTGATTTTGCAAAAAAATATGTGGAAAGTGAAAAACTGGATTTAATAGAAGGGGATAATTTAACTATTCCTTTGGAAAGTAATTTTGCTGATTTAGTTGTGAGTGATGGGGTTTGCCATCATACTGGAGATACAGTAAAAGCTTTTTCTGAATGTGTTCGGATTTTGAAAACTGATGGTGTTTTATATTTGGCAGTTTATAAAAAGTATCGTTATTATCCATTGATTTATTATATTGTAGGAGGATTTTTTCGCATGACATACAAATCCAAAATTGGCATGTATATTGTTGAAAATCTTTTTGTTAAATTACACTATCTCATGTATAAGGTTTTAAAGAAAAAGCAACTAAAAAAAATGGAAACGCGTAATATTTTCTTTGATTATTTTATTACTCCAATAGCTACTTTCCAATCTTATAGTGATGTCAAATCTTGGTGTAATGATTACAATTGTAGCATTAAAAATTATGCGAGAACTTCAGGAAATTGCCATGTTTTTATCATAAATAAGGATGTTTGAAAACCCTAAAATATCAATTATTACAGTAGCGCTAAATAGTCAAAGTACTATAAAGCATACAATTGAAAGTATTGATTCGCAAGATTATCAGAATGTAGAATACATCCTTATTGATGGAGCATCAACTGATTGGACTTTGGATATTTTAAATTTTTATAAAGATAAAATTAACTATTTTATTTCAGAAGAAGATGAGGGAATTTATGATGCAATGAATAAGGGTATAAGGGCAGCTACTGGAGATATTATTGGGATATTAAATTCTGATGATTTTTATCCTAATAACAAGATTCTATCAAAAGTTGCAAAAGTATTTGAAGAAACCAATTGTGATTGTTTATATGGCGATTTGGTTTATGTTGATAAGGGAAATGCTAGAAAAATTGTGCGCTATTGGCAATCAGGTGCTTTTAAAAAATCAAAATTAAAAACTGGATGGACTCTTCCTCATCCTACCTTCTTTGTGAAAAAGGAGATTT